>NZ_JARVRL010000006.1:0-455680 GCF_030209705.1 Brevundimonas sp. MEB006b | reverse complement strand
CAATCGTGCCGATGTTGCAGTGCGGCTTCGTCCGTTCGAACTTTTCCTTGGCCATTTTCTAGCTCCTAAGGTCCCCGAACCGGGGTTCCTGCAGTTTGGGGGTTAAGGACGCCCGGTCCTTACGGTCCGGGCGCATATAGGCGGGCTTTCCGAAAAGGGAAAGCTTAGGCGTACTTCTTGATCACTTCGTCGGCGACGTGTTGCGGCACCGGCTCGTAGTGATCGTATTGCATGGTGAACTGGGCGCGGCCCTGCGACATGCCGCGCAGCGTGTTCACATAGCCGAACATGTTGGCCAGCGGCACGAAGGCGTTCACGACGGTGGCGTTGCCGCGCATGTCCTGACCCTGGATCATGCCGCGACGGCCGTTCAGGTCGCCGATGACCGAGCCGAGGTATTCCTCGGGGGTCACGACTTCCACCGCCATGATCGGCTCGAGCAGCTTGGGCGAACCCTTCTCCTTCAGTTCACGGAAGGCGGCGCGCGAAGCGATTTCGAACGCCAGCACGCTGGAGTCGACGTCGTGGAACTTGCCGTCCGTCAGCGTCGCCTTGAAGTCGATCAGCGGGAAGCCGGCCAGCAGGCCATTGTCCTTGGCCGAGTTCAGGCCCTTTTCGACGCCGGGGATGTATTCCTTCGGCACCGCGCCGCCGACGATCGAGTTCTCGAACACGAAGCCCGAGCCCGGCTCGCCGGGTTCGAAGGTGATCATGACGCGGGCGAACTGGCCCGTACCGCCGGTCTGCTTCTTGTGCGTGTAGTCGATGTCGACCTTGCGGCCCAGCGATTCACGATAGGCGACCTGCGGCGCGCCGATGTTGGCCTCGACCTTGTAGGTGCGCTTCAGGATGTCGATCTTGATGTCTAGGTGCAGCTCGCCCATTCCCTTCAGGATCGTCTGGCCCGACTCGTGGTCGGTCGAGACGGTGAAGGAGGGATCTTCCGAGGCCAGCTTGGCCAGGGCGACGCCCAGCTTCTCCTGGTCGCCCTTGGTCTTGGGCTCGACCGAGATCTCGATGACCGGCGCCGGGAACTCCATCTTCTCCAGGATGACGGGCGACTTGATCGGGTCGCACAGGGTGTCGCCCGTGCGGGTTTCCTTCAGGCCGGCCAGGGCGACGATGTCGCCGGCATAGGCTTCCTTGACGTCTTCACGGTTGTTGGAGTGCATCTGCAGCATCCGGCCGACGCGCTCTTTCTTGTCGCGGCTGGAGTTCAGCAGCGACTGACCGGTTTCCATCTTGCCCGAGTACAGGCGGCAGAAGGTCAGCGAGCCGACGAAGGGGTCGTCCATGATCTTGAAGGCCAGGACCGACAGCGGCTCTTCGTCCGAAGCCTTACGCACGACGGGCTCTTCGGTCTTGAAGTCGATGCCCGGGGTCGGCGGGATGTCCAGCGGCGACGGCAGGTAGTCGACGACGGCGTCCAGCAGCGTCTGCACGCCCTTGTTCTTGAAGGCCGAGCCGCACAGGATCGGATAGAAGGCGCCGGTCAGAACGGCCTTACGGATGCACTTCTTGATGGTGGCTTCGTCGGGCTCGTTGCCCTCGAGGTAGGCTTCCATCGCCTCGTCGTCCAGCTCGACGGCGTTGTCGATCAGGTACTGACGCGCGGCGATCGCTTTGTCCATCAGGTCGTCGGGGATCGGCACGTCCTTATAGGAGGCGCCCAAGCCGTCGTTGTCCCAGACCACGCCGGTCATACGGACCAGGTCGACCAGACCCGACAGCGAGGATTCAGCGCCGATCGGGAACTGGATCGGCACGGCCTTGGCGCCCAGACGGTCGCGGATCGACTCGACCGAGGCGTCGAAGTCGGCGCCGATCTTGTCCATCTTGTTGACGTAGACGATGCGCGGCACCTTGTACTTGTCGGCCTGGCGCCAGACGGTTTCCGTCTGCGGCTCGACGCCGGCGTTGCCGTCCAGCACGGTCACGGCGCCGTCGAGGACGCGCAGCGAACGTTCGACCTCAATGGTGAAGTCCACGTGGCCGGGGGTGTCGATGATGTTCAGGCGCTTGCCCTGCCAGAAGGCGGTCGTCGCGGCGGACGTGATGGTGATGCCGCGCTCCTGCTCCTGGTCCATCCAGTCCATGGTCGCAGCGCCGTCGTGGACTTCGCCGATCTTGTGGGATTTACCAGTGTAATACAGGATCCGCTCGGTCGTCGTCGTCTTGCCCGCGTCGATGTGGGCCATGATGCCGAAGTTGCGGTAGTCCTCGAGCTTGTGAGTGCGGGCCATGAAAGCGTGCCTTGAAAATTTCAGGACGCTCAGGTGCGCCCTCGGAAGGATGTCGGTGTTCGGATAAGCGAGCGCGGGCGATTTAACTTAAACCGCCCGCGCCGGAAACCCTTAGATAGTCAGCGCAGATGACGCTTTGAAGGCGTTACCAGCGATAGTGGCTGAAGGCGCGGTTGGCTTCGGCCATCTTGTGGGTGTCTTCACGCTTCTTGACCGCGGTGCCGCGGTTGTTCGAGGCGTCCAGCAGCTCGGCGGCCAGCTTCTCGGTCATGGTGTTCTCGCCACGCTTGCGCGCAGCGTTCACCAGCCAGCGGATGGCCAGGGCGCGGCGACGGTCCGGACGGACTTCGACGGGCACCTGATAGGTGGCGCCGCCGACGCGACGCGAGCGCACTTCGACCGACGGGGAGACGTTGTCCAGGGCGGCGTGGAAGGTCGCGACCGGCTCCTGGTCCTTCTTCTTCTCGGCCAGGATGTCGAAGGCGCCGTACACGATGTTTTCGGCGACGGCCTTCTTACCTTCGTACATGACGTAGTTCATGAACTTGGTGACGACCAAGTCCCCGAACTTGGGATCCGGCAGAACTTCACGTTTCTGGGCGCGGTGACGACGCGACATGGGGTATTCCTTGCAGTGCCCGACCAACGCCGGGAAGATCTCGAAAAGGCCTCCGGGCGCGACGGCCCGGAGAAGAATGGCTTACTTCGGACGCTTGGCACCGTAGTGCGAACGACGCTGCTTACGGTCCTTGACGCCTTGGGTATCCAGAACGCCGCGCAGGATGTGGTAGCGAACGCCGGGCAAGTCCTTCACGCGGCCGCCGCGGATCAGAACAACCGAGTGTTCTTGCAGGTTGTGGCCTTCGCCGGGGATATAGCACACGGCTTCGTAGCCGTTCTTGGCCAGACGGACCTTGGCGACCTTACGCAGAGCCGAGTTCGGCTTCTTCGGGGTCGTGGTGTAAACGCGGGTGCAGACGCCGCGACGCTGGGGCGAACCCTCCAGAGCCGGCACCTTGTTGCGGGTGGGCTTGGGCTTGCGCGGCTTGCGGATCAGCTGGTTGATCGTAGGCATTCGAAACTCGTCTCGACTTCTGATGGAGGCGTGTGTCTTTCGACCGAAGCGCCTCTCGCCTTCTTGTGAACGGGGGACCATCCCCTCGCCCGGGTGTCATCGAGACTGATCGCGCGACCACCCAAACAGAAAAACCGGAACGCGCGCTTTGGGCGTTCCGGCGGGCACAGCCCGTCCGTTGGATTGTCACGATCTCAGCGACCGGCGAACCGGTCACGCCTCGAAAGTGGGCGGCTTCTACGCGCGATGGGCGCGAAGGTCAAGGCGGAGACGTTAACACTCCAGCATGCAGCCGCTTCGATGAAGCCTAGCGGTCTTCAATAGAGCGACCTTTCGCCCGAAACCCGCCACGCTTCGCGCTCAGCTTGACGACACGACCAACCGGGGATGGGTCATGGCGGGGCTGGCCAGAACAGGGGCGATTGCGCTCTCGCTTGTGGTGAACGCAGTCCTGCTGACGCTGCTCGCGGTGGAGGACCGCCGCCCGGCGCCGCGTCGTATTTCGGGACACTCGCCTATCTACATCGAGATCGAGCCTGTGATCATAGGGGCCAAGGCCCGGAAAGCGCCGGTGGCTGCGCCGCAAGCGCAGGACCAACGCCGGGCGCGAGTCCGTTCGCGCGATTCCGAGGCTGCGGGATCGGAGCCGACCGTGACGCCGACATCGGATCGTCCGGCCGCGCCATCCTATGACCCGCGCTGGACAGTCCGACCAAGCCACTTACCCGACGCCGCCTGGCCGACGGGGAACGCGGCGCGCAATGGCGGACCGGACTGCCGGCCCGAAAGCGCACGGTCCACGCAGGACCGGCACGCTTGCCGTGCGCGGGCGATCGCGGCCGATGAATCATCGCCGCCGATGGTGCGCTCCGGCGACGAGGAAAGGACGGCGGCCTTCGCCACGGAAGCCGCCGTCAAGAAACGCTGGCGCGACTACCGCGAGGGCGACGGCGCCTACCCCGGGCTGCGGTCGCTGTTTGGCATGAACTGAGGATGGCTGCAGTTGACCTCTCACCTGGGACGACGACACCGACGAAAGCGCCCCGCTGTCTTGGCTGGCGCAAGGCGGGCTTTACGGTTGCAGCACTCGGGCTGAATGCGGGCGCCGTCGTGCTTCTATCCATGACGGATCCGGGGCTGCGCGCTCGTTCGCTGCGGCCTACGCCGATGATCGTCTATCTTGAGGACGCCTGGCCGTCCTTGGTCCGCGCGCCAAGAGCTCCGTCTGTCACGTCCTCTGAGGACGCCATGGCCGCGCCCCAAGGCGCGCAGGCGTCGCAAGGGGATGCGCCGATCAGAGGCGATCCGGCGACGTCGGCGCCCCCGCCCTCGCCCATAAGCCAAGCGAAAGCAGACGACATGATCGACGCCCGCTGGCGGGTCGGCGGCGCTCTTGCGGGGCCGAGATTGCCTTCCCTTTCGTGCAAAGCCCCGCACCGCCTCGCGCCCGACGACCGACGCCGCTGCGAGGAGCCCTGGAGCGGCGGCGAAGCCACCCCTGTCATTCGGGGAACGGGGAACGCCGAGCGCGACGCCGCCTTCGCGCGACAGGGGGCGCGTCGTCTGGCGGCCTGGGAAGCTCAGCGCGCCGATCCGCCACGCGGAGATCCTCAGTGCGTAACGCCACATCCGATGGCAGGATGCGAGCGCGTGAACATTCAGGTCGAACTCTTCTCCTCGCGAGATGGCTTCCTGCCCAATCTCAGAAAGCGTCGCGAATGACCGCAGCCTCCGCGCCCTCCCCTGGCCCATGGCCGCGACGAACTCGTCCGGACTGGCGCAAGGTCGCCTTGGCCACAGCCTCGGTCGCCATCAACGCAGGGCTGATCGCCACCCTCTCTCTCACCGCGCTGGGGATTGACGCTCCGCCGAGCGCGCCCGATTCACGCCCCCTCTACATCGACATCAGCCCACGCCCTCTCCTGCCGAATGAGCGGCCCCGCCCTGCGATGCAGACGCCCGAGCCCGTCGTCATGTCCGCATCGCGTGACGCTGGCGGCATCGACGTCGCTCCCACAGACAGGGTCGCGTCCGCACCGGACAGTCGCCCTACCCCAATCCGTCCCCGCATCGCTGCGCCCGCGCCTGAGAGCTCTCCCGCTCCACAGGACGCCTGGACGGTCAATCCGAACGACCGCGCCGGGGCCATGTCCCGCGTTCTGCGTCAGGGCCTGATCGGCTGCACCACGCCGCAACAGCTCAACGCCGCCGAGCGCGCCCATTGCCGCGAGGATGCCATGCGACGCGGAATGAACGCCGCTCCGATCACCGGCACGGGCAACCCCGAACGTGACGCCGCCTTTGCGCGCGAAGGCGCGCGGCGTCTGGCTGAATGGGAGGCGCGCCGTCGTCCTCTGTCCGGCGGCGTCGGCGTGGTGGGCCCGGCGGACTGCGTCGGCTCGAACTTCGGCACAGGCTGCGCCGGCGCCCTATTGCCCGACGTTCCCAGCGTTGACATGCGTCAAGGCGCTGAGACGACAATCAATCGAGGCGAACGCCGCCGCCAGGGCTTCTCAGCCAGCATCGGCGGAGTACGAATCGGCGGTAAAGACTGACAATGAGGTCAGCGATGATCCAGGCAGTGGATGTCGTGCATAACCTCGCCAAGATGTATCGCGGCTATGGCTAGACCGACGTAACCCACACCGCACCAGAGGACGATATTAAAGGCCATCACGACGGGCGAAGCCCGTTTCTTGGTCATGACGCATCCTCCCCCCTCACAATCAGAAGGAAAGCTCTGACCACAATCAAGGCGCGGTCAACGGCTCATAGAAAAAGGGCGGCGCCGTCGCCGGCGCCGCCCCCTTCATGTCTTCGCTTTTGAAACGAAAGATCAGCTCTCGCTGCTCTCCAGCTCCAGTTGCAGATCGGCCGGCAGCGGCTCGATCGCCTCTTCCAGAGCCGAGGTCAGTTCTGCATCTCGCTCGTTGGCGATCTTCTGCAGGCTGCGCAGGTAGGCGCCGGTGCCGGCCGGGATCAGGCGGCCGACGATGACGTTTTCCTTCAGACCTTCCAGCATATCCTTCTTGCCGTGGACCGAGGCGTCGGTGAGGACGCGAGTGGTCTCCTGGAAGGACGCCGCTGAGATGAAGCTGCGGGTTTGCAGCGACGCCTTGGTGATGCCCAGCAGGACGGGCTGGGTGGTGGCCAGGCGGCCGCCACGCTTCTCGACCTTGGCGTTTTCCAGAACGGCTTCGGCGACTTCGACGGTGTCGCCGCGGATCAGGGTGGTTTCACCCGAATCTAGCACTTCCACCTTCTGCAGCATCTGACGCACGATGACTTCGATGTGCTTGTCGTTGATCGGCACGCCCTGCAGTCGATAGACCTCCTGCACTTCGTTCACCAGATACTCGGCCAGCGCCTCAACGCCCTGGATGCGCAGCAGATCGTGCGGATCCGGGTTGCCGTCGATGATGTAGTCGCCCTTCTGGATCAGATCGCCGTCGTGGACGGAGATGTGCTTGCCCTTCGGGATCAGGAACTCGACCGGTTCGCCCTGCACGCCGTCGGCGTTGGGCTCGGGCGTGATCTTGATGCGACGCTTGTTCTTGTAGTCGCGGCCGAATTCAACGCGACCATCCATCTCGGCGATGACCGCGCAGTCCTTCGGACGGCGAGCTTCGAACAGTTCGGCGACGCGCGGCAGACCGCCGGTGATGTCGCGGGTCTTGGCGCCTTCGGTCGGAACGCGGGCGATGATCTCGCCCGGCTTGACCTCATCGCCGTTCGACACAGACAGAACCGCGCCCACGGGCAGCAGATAGCGGGCGTCCGAACCGGACGACAGCTTGGCGTAGGCGTCACCCAGGGTGACGCCCATGGCCGGACGCAGGTCCGAACCGCGCGGGCTGGCGCGCCAGTCGCTGACGACACGCTGGGCGATGCCCGTCGCTTCGTCGGTTTCTTCCTTGACCGACAGGCCTTCGACCAAGTCCTCAAAGCGCACGACGCCGCCGACTTCCGTCAGGATCGGGGTGGTGTAGGGGTCCCACTCCGCCAGGCGTTGGTTCTTCTTGACCTCGTCGCCGTCCTTGACGCGGATGCGGGCGCCGTAAGGAGCCTTGTGCGTCTCGCGGTCCTTGCCGTCCACGACCACGGTCACGATGACGTTGCGGCTCATGGCCACCAGGTCGCCGTGGGCCGCGACGACGGTCGGGCCGGTGACCTTGGCCGTACCGGCGTTGGTCGCCTCCATGAAGGAGGTTTCCGCCACCTGGGCCGTACCGCCGATGTGGAAGGTCCGCATCGTCAGCTGGGTGCCCGGCTCGCCGATCGACTGGGCGGCGATGACGCCGACCGCTTCGCCGATGTTGACGTTGGTGCCGCGCGCCAGGTCACGGCCGTAGCAGTGGGCGCAGATGCCGGCTTCTGCCTCGCAGGTCAGGGCCGAACGGACCTTGACCGACTGGACGCCCGCGGCCTCGACGGCCTCGGCGACTTCTTCCACCAGATAGGTGTCGGCGGGGAACAGGACGGTATCGGTGCCCGGCTCCTTGATGTCCTCGGCTGCATAGCGACCCAGGATGCGCTGACCCAGCGAGACCAGCACGTCGCCGCCTTCCATCACCGCACGCAGGGTGATGCCGCGCGTCGAGCCGCAATCCTGCTCGGTGACGATGGAGTCCTGCGCCACGTCCACCAGACGGCGGGTCAGGTAACCCGAGTTGGCGGTCTTCAGCGCGGTGTCGGCCAGACCCTTACGGGCGCCGTGGGTGGAGTTGAAGTATTCAAGGACGGTCAGGCCTTCCTTGAAGTTCGAGGTGATCGGCGTCTCGATGATCTCGCCGGACGGCTTGGCCATCAGGCCGCGCATGCCGCCCAGTTGCTTCATCTGGGCCTGCGAACCACGGGCGCCGGAGTTGGCCATCATGAAGACCGAGTTGATGTCGGGGTTTTCACCCTCGATCAGCACGCGCGGTTGCGCGATCTCGCCCATCATGGCGTCGGCGATCCGGTCCGTGGCCTTGGACCAGGCGTCCACCACCTTGTTGTACTTCTCGCCGCGCGTGATCAGGCCGTCGGCGTACTGTTGCTCGTACTCCTCGACCTGGGTGCGCGTTTCGGCGACCAGCTCGACCTTCTTGGCCGGGATCACGATGTCGTCCTTGCCGAACGAAATGCCGGCCTTGGCGGCTTCGCGGAAGCCCAGGCCCATCATCTGGTCGGCGAAGATGACCGTCGCCTTCTGACCGCAGTGGCGATAGACCACGTCGATCAGATTGCCGATTTCCTTCTTGGTCAGGTTCTTCTCGAGCAGGCGATAGCCGACGTTCGGGTTGCGCGGCAGCAGAGCCGCCAGCTTCATGCGACCCGGCGTCGTGTCGATGACCTTGGTCACCTCATTGCCTTCGGCGTCCTGTTCCGTCCAGCGCGCCTTGATGCGCGTGTGCAGGGTGACGACCTTGGCGTCCAGCGCCGCATCGATCTCGCCGATGTTGGCGAACAGCTTGCCTTCACCCGGCTCGCCGTCCTTGACCAGCGACAGATAGTACAGCCCCAAGACGATGTCCTGCGACGGCACGATGATCGGCTTGCCGTTGGCGGGCGACAGGATGTTGTTGGTCGACATCATCAGGACGCGCGCTTCCAGCTGGGCCTCGAGGCTCAGCGGGACGTGAACGGCCATCTGGTCGCCGTCGAAGTCGGCGTTGAAGGCGGTGCAGACCAGCGGGTGCAGGCGGATGGCCTTGCCCTCGATCAGCTTGGGCTCGAACGCCTGGATGCCCAGACGGTGAAGCGTCGGCGCGCGGTTCAGTAGAACCGGGTGCTCGCGGATGACCTCGTCCAGGATGTCCCAAACGGCGGGCTGCTCACGCTCGACCATGCGCTTGGATTGCTTGACGGTGCCCGACAGGCCCTTGGCGTCCAGGCGCGCATAGATGAACGGCTTGAACAGCTCCAGCGCCATCTTCTTGGGCAGGCCGCACTCGTGCAGCTTCAGTTCCGGACCCACGGTGATGACCGAACGACCCGAATAGTCGACGCGCTTGCCCAGCAGGTTCTGACGGAAGCGACCTTGCTTGCCCTTCAGCATGTCGGCCAGCGACTTCAGCGGACGCTTGTTGGCGCCCGTGATCACGCGACCGCGTCGGCCGTTGTCGAACAGGGCGTCGACGGACTCCTGCAGCATCCGCTTTTCGTTACGGATGATGATGTCCGGCGCGCGCAGTTCCATCAGGCGCTTCAGGCGGTTGTTGCGGTTGATGACGCGGCGATACAGGTCGTTCAGGTCGGAGGTCGCGAAACGACCGCCGTCCAGCGGCACCAGCGGACGCAGTTCCGGCGGAATGACCGGCACGATCGTCAGAATCATCCACTCGGGCTTGTTGCCCGATTCCAGGAAGGCCTCGATCAGCTTCAGGCGCTTGGACGCCTTCTTGGCCTTCATTTCCGAGGGATTGTCGGCCAGCTCGGCGCGGTGCTTTTCAGCTTCCGCGTTCAGGTCGATGCCCATCAGCAGGTTGCGGACGGCCTCGGCGCCGATCTCGGCGGTGAAGCCGTCATCGCCGAACTCTTCCTGGTAGCGATAGAACTCGTCTTCCGTCAGCAGTTGGTTCTGCTTCAGCGGGGTCAGGCCCGGCTCGGTGACGATGTAGTTTTCAAAGTACAGGACGCGCTCGACGTCCTTCAGCGCCATGTCCAGCATCAGCGAGATGCGGCTGGGCAGCGACTTCAGGAACCAGATGTGGGCGACCGGCGCAGCCAGGTCGATGTGACCCATGCGCTCGCGGCGAACGCGGGCCAGGGTGACTTCGACGCCGCACTTCTCGCAGATGATGCCCTTGTACTTCATGCGCTTGTACTTGCCGCACAGGCATTCGTAGTCCTTGGTCGGGCCAAAGATACGCGCGCAGAACAGGCCGTCACGCTCGGGCTTGAACGTACGGTAGTTGATGGTTTCCGGCTTCTTGATCTCGCCGAACGACCACGAACGGATCTTCTCGGGCGAGGCCAGGGCGATCTTGATCTGGTCGAAGGTCGGGGTGACCGGGACCGGGTTGAAGATGTTCAGGACTTCCTGGTTCATCTTGATTCCTTCTGCGGGGCTGACCCGCGAAAATTATTCAGAACGGAGAAAAGCGGAGGGATCGCCCTCCCCCGCCGTGGCGAGAGAGGGCTCGTGATCCGAATCAGCTGTTCCCCAGCTCCACGTTCAGACCCAGCGAACGCATTTCCTTGATGAGCACGTTGAAGCTCTCGGGAATGCCGGCCTCGAAGCTGTCGTCGCCACGGACGATGGCCTCGTAGACCTTGGTCCGGCCGGCCACGTCGTCGGACTTCACCGTCAGCATCTCCTGCAGGGTGTAGGCGGCGCCGTAAGCTTCCAGAGCCCAGACCTCCATTTCCCCGAAGCGCTGACCGCCGAACTGCGCCTTGCCGCCCAAAGGCTGCTGGGTGACCAGCGAGTACGGGCCGATGGAGCGGGCGTGGATCTTGTCGTCGACCAGGTGGTGCAGCTTCAGCATGTAGATGTAGCCGACCGTGACCGGACGCTTGAACTGCTCGCCGGTCTGACCGTCGTACAGGATCGACTGGGCCGACTTGTTCAGCCCCGCCTCTTCCAGCAGACGCTCGATGTCGCCGATGTGCGCACCGTCGAAGACGGGGGTCGCGAAGGGCACGCCCTTGGACAGGTTCTTCGCCAGTTCGATCAGTTCTTCCTCATCCTGCGGCAGCGGGGTCTCTTCGCCATAGATATGCGTCAGACGATCGATCAGCGCCTGCTTCTGACCACCAGCCTGCCAGGCTTCCAGCAGACCGGAGATCTGCTTGCCCAGACCGGCGGCGGCCCAACCTAGGTGGGTTTCGAAGATCTGGCCGATGTTCATGCGCGAAGGCACGCCCAGCGGGTTCAGAACGACGTCGACGTGCGTGCCGTCTTCCAGGTGCGGCATGTCCTCGATCGGCAGGATCTTGGAGATGACGCCCTTGTTGCCGTGACGGCCGGCCATCTTGTCGCCGGGCTGAAGCTTGCGCTTCACGGCCACGAAGACCTTGACCATCTTCATCACGCCGGGGGGCAGTTCGTCGCCGCGCTGCAGCTTCTCGACCTTGTCTTCGAAACGACGGTCCAGTTGCTTGCGAGCGTCCTCGAACTGGCGCTTCATCGCTTCCAGCTCGCCCATGGCCTTTTCGTCGTCCAGGGCGATCTGCCACCACAGACCACGGCTGACCTCGGCCAGCTTCTCGTCGGTCAGTTCGCCACGGCCGATGCCCTTGGGCCCCGACACGGCGTTCTTGCCCACGATCAGCGGCTTCAGGCGGCCGTAGACGTTGCGCTCGAGGATTTTGAGCTCGTCGTCGCGGTCCTTGCCCAGACGTTCGATCTCAGCGCGTTCGATCGCCATGGCGCGCTCGTCCTTGTCGACGCCGTGACGGTTGAAGACGCGAACGTCGACGATCGTGCCGGCGACGCCGGGCGGCAGGCGCAGGGAGGTGTCGCGCACATCCGAAGCCTTCTCGCCGAAGATGGCGCGCAGCAGCTTCTCTTCCGGCGTCATCGGGCTTTCGCCCTTCGGCGTGACCTTGCCGACCAGGATGTCGCCCGGCTGGACCTCGGCGCCGATGGCCACGATGCCCGCTTCGTCGAGGTTGCGCAGGGCTTCCTCGCCGACGTTGGGGATGTCGCGCGTGATTTCCTCAGGGCCAAGCTTCGTATCGCGGGCGGCGACTTCGAACTCTTCCAGGTGGATCGAGGTGAAGACGTCGTCGCGCACGATGCGTTCGGAAATCAGGATGGAGTCTTCGAAATTGTAGCCGTTCCAGGGCATGAAGGCGACCAGGGCGTTGCGGCCCAGAGCCAGTTCGCCCAGGTCCGTCGACGGACCGTCGGCGATGACGTCGCCGCCCTTCACCTGATCGCCCACGCGCACGATCGGGCGCTGGTTGATGCAGGTCGACTGGTTCGAACGCTGGAACTTCGACAGGCGGTAGATATCGACGCCCGAGCGGGCGGCGTCCACGTCGCCGGTGGCGCGCACGACGATCCGGGTGCCGTCGATCTGTTCGACGACGCCGTCACGACGGGCGACCACGACGGCGCCGGAGTCCACGGCCACGACCGCTTCCATGCCGGTGCCGACCAGCGGCGCGTCCGACTGCACCAGAGGCACGGCCTGACGTTGCATGTTGGCGCCCATCAGCGCGCGGTTGGCGTCGTCGTTTTCCAGGAACGGGATCAGGGCGGCGGCGACCGAAACGACCTGTTTCGGCGACACGTCCATCATGTCCACGGCGTCCTTGTTCAGGAGCTGGGATTCACCGTTGATCCGGCCGGGGACCAGGTCCTCGACGATCTGACCGTTCTTCAGTTCGATGTTGGCCTGAGCGATCGTGTATTTCGACTCTTCCATGGCCGAGATGTAGACCACCTCGCCCTGCGCCTGGCCGTCCTTCACGCGACGGTACGGGCTCTCGATGAAGCCGTACTTGTTGACGCGCGCGTGGGTGGCCAGCGAGTTGATCAGGCCGATGTTCGGGCCTTCCGGCGTTTCGATCGGGCAGATGCGGCCGTAGTGGGTCGGGTGCACGTCGCGGACTTCGAAGCCCGCGCGCTCACGCGTCAGACCGCCCGGGCCAAGCGCCGACAGACGACGCTTGTGGGTGATTTCCGACAGCGGGTTCGTCTGGTCCATGAACTGCGACAGCTGCGACGAACCGAAGAACTCGCGAACCGCGGCGGCGGCCGGCTTGGCGTTGATCAGGTCGTGCGGCATGACCGTGTCGATATCGACCGAGGACATGCGCTCCTTGATGGCGCGCTCCATGCGCAGCAGACCGACGCGGTACTGGTTTTCCAGCAGCTCGCCGACCGAACGGACCCGACGGTTGCCCAGGTTGTCGATGTCATCGATCTCGCCGCGGCCGTCCTTCAGGCCGACCAGGATCTGCAGCACCTTCAGCACGTCTTCCTTGCGCAGGACGCGGATCTCGTCGGAGACCTCGGGGCTTTCCAGACGCATGTTCATCTTGACCCGGCCGACGGCCGACAGGTCGTAGCGTTCGCTGTCGAAGAACAACGAGTTGAACATGGCCTCGGCGGCTTCCGGAGTGGGCGGCTCGCCCGGACGCATCACGCGATAGACGTCGAACAGGGCGTCCTCGCGGTTGTCGTTCTTGTCCACGCGCAGGGTGTTGCGCATGTAGGCGCCGACCGTGACGTGGTCGATGTCCAGCACTTCGATGGTGGTGAAGCCGTTCTGCTCCAGCACTTCGATGGTCGGGGCGTCCAGTTCGTCGCCGGCCTCGGCGAAGATTTCGCCGGTCTCGAAGTTGACGGCGTCATTGGCCAGATACTTGGTGACCAGGGCGTCGGCGGCCAGCGACAGCGAGGTCGTCGTCTCGCCAAGCTTCTTGGCGGCGCGGGCGCTGATCTTCTGACCGGCCTGGGCGACCACTTCGCCGGTGTCGGCGTCGATCAGGTCGAACTCCGGCTTAACACCGCGCCAGCGCTCGGCCTTGTAAGGCGTGACCCAGCCTTCACCGCGCTTCTCGTAAGGCACGGTCTCGTAGAAAGTCTTCAGGATTTCTTCGCCGTCCATGCCCAGACCCATCAGGAAGGTCGTGGCGGGCAGCTTGCGGCGGCGGTCGATGCGGACATAGACCACGTCCTTGGCGTCGAACTCGAAGTCGAGCCACGAGCCGCGGTACGGGATCACGCGGGCGGCGAACAGCAGCTTGCCCGACGAGTGCGTCTTGCCCTTGTCGTGGTCGAAAAAGACGCCCGGCGAACGGTGCATCTGCGAGACGATCACGCGCTCGGTGCCGTTGACGATGAAGGTGCCCTTATCCGTCATGAGCGGGATGTCGCCCATGTAGACGTCCTGCTCCTTGATATCCTTGACCGAACGGGCTCCCGTTTCCTCGTCGGTTTCGAACACGATCAGGCGCAGCTTGACCTTCAGCGGCGCCGCATAGGTCATGTCGCGCTGAATGCACTCCTCGACGTCGTACTTCGGCTCTTCGAACTCGTACGAGACGTATTCCAGGATGGCGCGTTCGTTGAAGTCCTTGATCGGGAACACCGACTTGAAGACCGCCTCGATGCCCTGCTCCTTGCGGACGCCCGGACGGACTTCGCGCTGCAGGAACTGTTCGTAGGAAGCGCGCTGAACCTCGATCAGGTTCGGCATCGCGATCGCTTCAGGGATACGCCCGAAGGATTTGCGGATGCGCTTCTTGCCGGTGAACGAGGTGGCGGAAGCGATCTGACCGTTGATGGCGAGATCGTGGGCGACGTCAGTCATTCAGTGTTTCCCATGGCGCACGCCCCGGGGAAGGCGTGCGTGAAATGCAGCAGCCACGGCGCGCGTCTCCGCGTCCGCAGCCAGGGTTTCGGCATCCACCCTCGGCCCGCTGCCGGGCCAGGACGCCTGAAATGTACCGGCTCCCTGGGAAGGAGCCGCGCCTTCGCTCGGTCGGAGGGCGACGGACCGGGCCTCGGCGCTTGCGCGCAGACTCATATGGAGTGTTGCGGAGCGCGCACATATACGCGCATTCGCGACGAAATAAAGGCCCCAGGGAACCTTTTCGACAGAGCCGACCAATCTCGTTGCGAGCGACGACGGCCTGATCTAGCGTCGCCTTATGACACGGATCGCCCTGCCCCTGCTTGCCGCTCTGGCCCTTTCCGCCTGCGCCACCCATCGCGAGCCGGTGACCTATGCCGAGACGGCTTCGGCCGCCGCGCGCGCCGCCGATCAGGTCAATGGCCAGGGGGCCCTGACGCCGCAGCAGGCCTGGGACGCCGGCAATACCGCCTACCTCGCCTGGAACGGCGCCCGGCGCGGCTGGACCACCACCGAAAGCGGCCTGCAATATCGCCGCGTCGGCAAGGCCCACCCCGAGGGCGCTCAGCCCAAGGCGACCGACACGGTCAAGGTCCACTATCGCGGCACCTTCATCGACGGACGCGAGTTCGACAGCTCCTACGCCCGCAACGAGCCGGCCGAATTCCCGCTGAACCGCGTCATCAAGGGCTGGACCGAGGGCGTAGCACTGATGCGCGTCGGGGAAATCTACGAGTTCGTCATCCCCGCCTCGCTGGGCTACGGCTCGCGCTGGGTCGGCGGCGACGAACTGCCCCCCAACTCCACCCTGCGCTTCTCGGTCGAACTGCTGGACGTCAAGCCGGGCTGAAGACCGAAACAGGATGGCTGGCGACCGCGCTCCATCCTATTTCGACACCCTGATCGCAGCCTATTCAACGACTTAGGCGCTCGAAGCGTCATTGTTCCGGCCATAGCCGACGCCGCCCGCATCATGGGCGGCATGGCCGATGACATCTCCGATCCCAATCCGAATTCGCCCGACTGGACCCGACGGTCCGCCGCAACCTGGGCCGCCGCCCGCAAAGACTATCTCGCCGGGGGGTTCGCCCGGGAGGTCTGCGCGCGCCACGGTCTCAGCCTGTCGACCTTCCGTTGGCGCGCCCGCACGGAGGGCTGGCGCCGTTCGGACCAGCCGCACGGCGCGGTCTTCGAACCGCTCGACGCCTATGAGTTGGACGCCATAGACCAGCGCCTGCCCTGCAACGCCGCCGACATGGCGCGTCTGGCCTGGGCCAATGCTTCACGGGCGATGATCGACGGCAAGCTGATCGAGGCGCGGGGCTGGTCCCGGCTGCACAAGGATCTGGAGGCCATCGCCAAGATCGACGACCATGCCGTGCGCTACTACCGGGGCATGGCCAACGACCCGAAACGACAGCACAATCTGCCCACCACGCCGCCCCTGCGTCCGATGGAGGAGGACTGATCCAAATTACACCTCCTTGCATTTTGCACGCGTTTTCTGGGTGCAGTGCAATTTCGGATCAGCGCTGACGCTTGACGCCCTGCCCCCTGCGTCGGACTGTCGCGGCTCCCCAGTCGCCTGAAGAGTCCTCGATGATCCGTTCTTGCCTGCGCGCCGCCCCGCTCGGCCTCGCCCTCCTATTGGCCTCGACCGCCCCGGCCGCCCTGGCGCAGCAGGCCTCGACCACCCCGCCCGCCCTGCCCGCGCCCCTGCCCCCGATTCCTGAAGCGCGGGACGTCGCCTATCCCGGCGTCATCACTCTGGACGTCGACGCCACCAACCTGGCCCAACACATCTTTGCGCTGAAGGAAACGATCCCGGTCACCCAGGCGGGACCGATGACCCTGTTCTTCCCCGAGTGGCTGCCGGGCAACCACGGCCCTGTCGGCCCCATCGCGCAGCTGGCCGGCATCGAGATCACCGCGAACGGCCAGCGGGTGCAGTGGGTTCGCGACACCCTGCATCCCTTCGCCTACCACGTGGTCGTCCCGGCCGGTGCGACGGCGCTGGACATCACCCTGCAGCACCTGTCGCCGACGACCGGAAATCAGGGCCGCATCACGATGACGCCCGAGATGCTGAACATCCAATGGGAGAAGATGCTGCTCTATCCCGCCGGCCATTGGTCGCGGAACATCACGGTCCAGCCCACGGTCAAGTTCCCCGCGGGCTGGCAGTTCGGCACGGCGCTGGAGCCCGAAACCAAGGCCGGCGACGTCCAGACGTTCAAGCCCGTCAATCTGGAAGTGCTGATCGACAGCCCGGTCTTCGCCGGCGTCCACTATCGCCAGATCGACCTCGATCCCGGCGGCCGCTCGCCCGTTCGCGCCAACATCGTCGCGGACAAGGCCGACAGCCTGAACGCCACCGACGAGCAGATTCAGATCCTGCGCAATCTGGTCGCCCAGATGGACCGGCTGTATGGCGCGCGCCACTTCGACCACTACGACTTCCTGATCGCCATGACGGACAAGCTGGGCGGCATCGGGCTGGAGCATCACCGCAGTTCGGAAAACTCGGTCGATCCCGCCTTCTTCACCGGCTGGGACACCCATCTGTCCGACCGCGACCTGCTGAGCCACGAGATGAACCACTCCTGGGACGGCAAATGGCGTCGCCCCGCCGACCAGTATGTGCCCAACTTCAACTCACCCCTGCAAAACAGCCTGCTGTGGGTCTACGAAGGCCAGACTCAGTACTATGGCCAGGTGATCGCCGCCCGCTCGGGCCTGCTCAGCAAGCAACAGGCGATGGACGCCCTGGCCATGACCGCCGCGACGTTCGACACGCGCGTCGGCCGCGAATGGCGCGCGATGCAGGACACGACCAACGACCCCATCATCAGCCAGCGCCAGCCCAAGGGCTGGCTGTCGTGGCAGCGCGACGAGGACTACTATTCGGAGGGCCAGTTGATCTGGCTCGACGTCGACACCACGATCCGCGAAAAGACCGGCGGCCGGAAGTCGCTCGACGACTTCGCCCGCGCCTTCTACGGCGTCCAGGACGGCAGCTATACGCCCGCTCCCTATACGTTCGAGGATGTGGTCGCGGCCCTGAACGGCGTCGTCGCCAATGACTGGGCGACCTTCCTGCGCACCCGACTGGACGCCGATGGCCCCGAGGCCCGCGCCCCGCTGGACGGTCTGGCGCGCGGCGGCTGGCGGCTGGCCTATTCGGACAAGCCCACCGATTACATGAAGACCCTGTACGCCGAGCTGAAACGCAACGATTTCACCTATTCGCTGGGCTTCCAGACCGGCGAAGGCAACAAAATCCGTAGCGTCCAGTGGAACGGCCTGGCCTTCAAGTCGGGCCTGGCCGCCGGGATGGAGATCGTCGCCGTCAACGGGCAGGCCGCCAGCGCCGAACGCCTGACCGAGGCCGTCACCGCAGCCAAGGATCCGTCGACGCCCATCACCCTGATCGTCAAGGACGACGAGCAATACCGCACCGTCGTCTTCGACTACCACGACGGCCTGCGCTACCCCCGCCTTGAACGCATCCCGGGCACGCCTGACCGCCTTGGCGACATCCTGACGCCCCGCCGGCGCTAAAACGTCGAACACATACGTCTCCTCCCCATTGCGTGGGGAGGTGGCGCGGCGCTTCTTCAGCGCCGTGACGGAGGGGCTCTTCACCGCCTCACAGGTGCCTGTGGGACTTCAAGAGCCCCTCCACCGCTTCGCGGTCCCCCTCCCCATTTCATGGGGAGGAGACACAACGCCACGCTTGACGCATCGCCCCTCGCCCCCGACGGTGCGGCTTCCTCGCCGAACCGGATGACCGAATGCTGCGTACCCGCCTGACCGCCGCCTGCCTCGCCGTTCTGATGACGGCCGCCGCTTCGCCAGTTCTGGCCCAGAGTTTCCAGTCCACTCCGGTCGTCATCGATGCGACCCAGGCGCCGCTGGCCCTGCCCCGCGCCCAGCCGGCCATCCCGGCGCCGCAAGACAAGCCCTATCCGGGCGTGATCCAGTACCGCGCCGACATCACCGACCTGGACCGTCGCATCATCAACGTCAGCCAGACCATCCCGGTCGCCAGCCCGGGCCCGCTGACCCTGCTCTATCCGAAGTTCCTGCCCGGCAACCACGCCGCCACCGGCCCGATCCAGCTGTTGTCCGGCCTGACCGTCACCGCCAATGGCCAGCGGATCGAGTGGCTGCGCGACACGCTGGACCCTTACGCCTTCCACCTCGACATCCCAGCGGGCGTGACCAGCATCGAGGTGCAGTTCCAGCAGCTGACCCAGTCCGACAGTTCCAACTGGCGCGTGCTGATGACCCCGGGCATGGTCAATCTGCAGTGGGAGAAGGCCATCTTCTATCCGGCCGGCTATTTCAGCCGCCAGATCCAGGTCGCCCCCTCGATGGTCCTGCCCGCCGGCTGGAAATACGGCACCGCCCTGACCACGGCGTCTCAGGACGGCGACGTGGCGACCTTCGCCCCGACCGACCTCTACACCCTGATCGACAGCCCCATCTTCGCGGGCGCGCACTACCGCCGCGTCGACATCGACCCCAGCGGCGAGCGCGTCCACCTGAACATCCTGGCTGACGAGGCCAAGGGTCTGGCCGCTACCGACGACCAGCTGAAACTGTTCGAGAACATGGTTCAGCAGGCCGACCGCCTGTTCGGCGCCCGTCACTTCGACAACTACGAATTCCTGTTCGCCCTGACCGATCAGATGGGCGGCATCGGGCTGGAGCATCATCGCTCGTCCGAGAACACCGGCGCGCCCGACTTCTTCACCAACTGGACCAAGAGCGCCGGCGACCGGGGCCTGCTGCCGCACGAATACACCCACTCCTGGAACGGCAAGTTCATGCGTCCGGCGGACGAGCTGACCGCCAACCACAACGTCCCGACCCAGAACACACTGTTATGGGTCTATGAGGGCCAGACCGAATACTGGGGCGATGTGCTGGCCGCCCGTTCGGGCCTGCATTCCAAGGACGTGGCCCTGGCGACCCTGGCCAGCGTCGCCGCCTTCTACGACCAGCAGCCGGGCCGCCAGTGGCGCGCCTTACAGGACACCAACAACCACAATCTGCTGGGCTATCGCGTGCCGGGCCAGTTCACCTCGTGGATGCGCGGCACCGGCGACTACTACCGCGAAAGCCTGCTGGTCTGGCTGGACGCCGACACCCTGATCCGCGAGGGCACGAATGGCCGCAAGTCGCTGGATGATTTCGCCAAGGGCTTCTTCGGTCACGACGACGGCGAATGGGCGCCGCAAGGCTACAGGTTCGAGGATGTGGTCGCAGCCCTGAATGCGGTCTATCCCCACGACTGGGCCGCCTTCCTGCGCACCCGTCTGGACGCCGTCGGTCCCGACGCCCGCGCGCCGCTGGCCGGGATCGAGCGTGGCGGCTGGCGACTGACCTACACAGACACACCCTCGGCGGCGGAGAAGTCGGTTCAGAGCGGCTGGGCCAACGACTTCCAGTACTCGCTGGGCTTCACCCTGTCGGGCGACAAGCTGACCAACATCCGCTGGGGCGGGCCCGCCTTTGAGCGAGGCCTCGGCGCCGGCTGGAGCCTGGTCGCCGTCAACGGCAAGGCCGGCTCGGCCGAGGTGTTGCGCGACGCCGTCACGGCGGCGAAAGGGACCGACGCCCCAATCGAACTGTTGCTGAAATCCGGCGATCGCTTCCGCACGGTGGCCTTCGCCTATCACGACGGTCTGCGCTACCCCCGCCTGGAGCGGATCGAGGGCGCGCCGGACCGCCTGTCCGAAATCCTCGCGCCCCGCCGGCGCTGAAGGCGTCTCCTCCCCGCCTCGCGGGAAGGAGACACGCCCCTTACTTCAACAGCTTCAGCAACGCCTCGGCCGCCGCGTGCGACGAGCCGGGGTTCTGCCCGGTCACCAGCTTGCCGTCGGTCAGCACATAGGAGCCCCAGTCCGGCCCCTTGGAGTAGTCGCCGCCGTTGGCGGTCAGCACGTTCTCGACCAGGAACGGCACCACATCGGTCAGGCCCACGGCCTCCTCTTCGGAGTTGGTGAAGCCGGTCACCTTGCGGCCGTTGACCAGCGGCTTGCCGTCCGGCCCGTTCACCGACTTCAGCACGCCGGGCGCATGGCAGACGAAGCCGGTCGGCTTGTCCGCCTTGGCGAAGGCCTCGATCAGGGCGATGGAGTCGGCGTCGTTCGCCAGGTCCCACAGCGGTCCGTGTCCGCCGGGATAGAAGACGGCGTCGAAATCCTCGGCCTTCACCGACGACAGGACGACGGTCGAGGCCAAGGCGGCCTGGGCTTCGGGGTCGGCCTTGAACCGGCGCGTATCGTCGGTCTGGGCGTCGGGGTCGTCGCTCTTGGGGTCCAGCGGCGGCTGACCGCCCTTGGGCGAGGCCAGCACGATCTCCGCGCCCGCATCCTTCAGCGCGTAATAGGGCGCCGCCAGTTCTTCCAGCCAGAAGCCGGTCTTCTTGCCCGTGTCGCCGAGTTGGTCGTGCGACGTCAGCACCAACAGAATTTTCATAGGGGATGGCTCCGTCTTGGGGTGTCCACAGATGGGAAGCCGCACGGCGCCGCTCAAGACTGGCCTCGATGCCGAAAACATCCCACCCTGCCGGCCTCGATCAGCGGAGACGACGTCGCATGAAGCCTTGGTTCGGTCTGTTCGCCGCCCTGATGGGCCTGATGATCTTCAGCCCGTCGGCGCAGGCAGCCGGCCCCTGCAACATCGGACAGGCGGGCGCGACCCAGGCCGTCGCCATCGGCCGCAGCGGACGCACGATGCGGATCCACCTGCCCATGGGTTTTGACCCCGCAAGGCCGGCGCCTCTGGTCTTCCTGCTGCATGGCAGCGGCGGCACCGGAGAGAAGATGCTGGCGTCTTCCGGCTTGGCTGAAGCGGCGGATCGGCACGGCTTCATCGTCGCCGCGCCCGACGCCGGCATTCCGATCGATCAAGGTTTCGTCTGGAACATCCCCGGCGTGCCGACCGTCACCGGCGCAGTCCCCGGTCCCGGCGATGCCGACGACGTCGCCTATCTGACGGGAGCCATCGATTATCTGGCTGACCAGGGCTGCGTCGATGACAGCCGCATCTATGCGACGGGCTTGTCGGGCGGCGGGCGGATGGCGTCCTGGCTGGGTTGCGTCGCCGCCGACCGTTTCGCCGCCATCGCCCCGGTCGTCGGCTTGCGCGCCGGCAATCCCAGAAAGGACCGCCCGCAGGAGCCGGATCCCGCCACCTGCCGTCCCTCGCGCCCCATGCCGATCATCGCCTTCGCCGGCGACGCCGACACCACCAATCCGATCCAGGGCGGCGGCGCAGGCTATTGGAGCTACACCATGCATGCCGCCGAACAGCGCTGGGCCCAGCTGAACGGCTGCACCCAGGTGCGCGACACCCGCTGGATCGCCGACAATATCTATGAAGAGGGCTACGCCGCCTGCCGCGACGGCGCGGACGTGGTGGGCCGCATCACCTCAGGCGGCGGCCACAGCTGGGTCGCCGACAACGACGCCCTGTGGGCCTTCTTCGCCGCGCGAACACGCCCGCAGAACTGATGCACACCAAGCCCTAGCCCTAGTGCCGCCCATGGGCCTCAAGTAGCGCTCCGCGCGGTAGCCCCCCAAAAGAAAAAGACCCGGCGGTTTCCCGCCGGGCCTTTCCGATATCAGCAGAGCTGAGACCCAGATTACTTGATCTGGACCTTGGCGCCGGCTTCCGTCAACTTCTTGGCGACTTCGTCGGCAGCTTGCTTGGAGACGTTCTCGACGACGTTCTGCGGAGCGCCTTCGACCAGGTCCTTGGCTTCCTTCAGACCCAGGTCCGAACGGACGCCGCGGACTTCCTTGATCACGTTGATCTTCTTGTCGCCGCCGTCGACCAGGACGACGGTGAATTCGGTTTGCTCTTCGGCAGCTTCAGCCGGAGCGCCGCCGCCGGCGGCCGGAGCAGCCATGGCGACCGGAGCAGCGGCGCTGACGCCCCACTTTTCTTCCAGCAGCTTGGAGAGTTCAGCAGCTTCGAGGACGGTCAGAGCGGACAGGTCTTCGACGATCTTGGCGAGGTCAGCCATTGTCAGTTTTCCTTCGGAGGATTGGTTTTAGAGAGTGATGCAGAGATGAAAGGCTGGGCCGCTTACGCGGCTTCCTTGGTGGCGTAGGCGTTGAACACGCGAGCCAGCTGACCGGCGGGTGCTTGCAGCACGCCGGCGATACGGGTCGCAGGCGCGTTAAGCAGGCCGATGAGTTGACCGCGAACCTCGTCGAGCGTCGGGAGCTTGGACAGTGCGTCCACGCCCTTTTGGTCGACGATGGTCGAGCCCATGAAGCCGCCGACGATCTTGAAGCGATCGTTGGCCTTGGCGAACTCGGTGGCGACCTTGGCGGCCGTACCGGGGTTCTCGGAATAGGCGATGCCCACGGGACCCTTGAACAGGTTGTGGTAGTCGCTGCCTTCCTCGGCTTCGAGCGCCTTCAGCGCCAGGCGGTTCTTGACCACCTTGAACGCGCCGCCTTCTTTACGAAGACGGCCACGCAGATCTTCCATTTCCGCAACGGTCAGACCCAGGTTGTGGGTCACGACCACGCTGCCGGCGTCGGCGAAAACGCCCTTGAGCGATTCGATAGACTCGGCTTTTTGAGCGCGATCCATTGCGGTCTCCAGTCTTGGTATTCGCCGCCGGGCTTATTCCCGACGACGGATTGGCCAAAGCGCGTCGCATCGCTGCGAAGCGTTAAAGCCGGTCGTATTGTCCGAAGGATGCGTCTGACGGCGTCCGTCCCGGAATGCGGGCTGACAGCGCAAGGTCGCGTCCCCATCTCCCCACGGCGTCAGAGGGCCCTCTGACAGTTATGGCCTGGGTGACCCCCACGCCCCGAAGTTCTCGGACAGGACCGTCAGAAGATGAACCTCCGACGGGAAGCGGCGCTCTTACAGGCGCCGCCGTTGGAAATCAACCCGGCTTAACGCCCGCTGGGCTTGGCGCCGGTCTGTTCGGCCTCGCCGCAGTCGAACCGGGCGCAATATTTGCTCTCAAACTCCTCCAGAAGGTTCGTCATCGCTGCGGTCTCGACCTCCTGTGAGGCCATGCTCAAGGATATCGTCTTGGCTGCGACAGAGCGCCCGACAGACGTGCGATAGAATGCGATCTGAGCGACGAGTTCTTCTTCAGTGAAGACGGAGCCGTAGATTGGGGCCAAGTCATCCATGAACCGCTCGATCATTCTGCTAGCCATAGACGGCATGTTGGTGCGGACCCAAATCGCTTCTTCGCCGCCCTTCTTATCCAGTTCGCCCATCTGCGCGACCATGACGCGCTCGAACTCCTTCATGAAGTTCGGTCCGACGGACAGATCGATCAGTTCGCGCGCCAGGGCGCTGCGGCGGGCCAAGCCGGCATCCTGCGGCGCAGGCTCGACGCGCGTGACGACGACCGTTTCCGATTGAGCCGCCGCCTGCGCGTGCGCGCCTGTCGCGCTCAGACCCAGCGCCAGACCCAGCGACGCAGCCAGCGCCTGTTTGCGTGTGATGATCATGATGGCCTCCCCGCCCACTTATCGGAAGGCTCAGGTCCGCAGGCCAGTAGAATTCGACCGACGGTTGCTCAATCTTCGAGCGGCGTGGCGTCGAAGTCGCGGATCAGCGCGGCCAGGTCGGGCTCATGAACCAGATCCGCCGCCTCGCTCAGGCTCATCCAGCGGCGCTCGCGCTGATGCGCTTCGGGCCAGGCGCCCATCTGGATCAGCACTTCGAGCGGATAGACCGAAACCACGCACTGGCGCACGCCGCCGTCTTTCAGACCCTTGGCGTATCGAAAGACGCCGATGGACTGAGTGTCGATGTCGCCCTTGACCCCCGCCTCCTCCATCGCCTCTTGGGCGGCGGCCTCGGGATCGCTCTTGCCGACCATCCGCCCGCCCTTGGGGATCACCCAGCGTCGCGTTTCGCGCGAGGTGATCATCAGGATGCGACGCTCGCCGTCTTCCAGCCGCCACGGCAGAGCCGCGACCTGCCGGGTCTCGGAGCGGGTGGTGCGTTTCGACCGGGCCTGCGGCACGCCTCAGCCCTCGCCCATCGCTTGAGCGGTCCTGACGATTCGTGCTGGCGCTCGCCCAATCTTCACGTCTGGTTCCAGGTCTGCCGGTCGCGGCCGCCCTCGAAACGGGATCGCGACGGCTGCGTCAAGTTGTCAGACCACGGACGGTCCCATTTAATTCTCGCCGGGCGCCTTGGCCTTTGGATCGCCCAGCACGTCCTGACGATACAGCATGGTGATCAGGGTGTGCAGCACCAGCGCCAGCGGCGTGGCGAACAGCACGCCCAGCGGCCCGAACAGGGTGCCGATGCCCACCACGGCGAAGATGCCCAACACCACGGGCAAGTTCGCGACATTCTTCTGCACCATCGGCGTGATGAAGTTGCTCTCCAGCTGGGACACAACGACATACAGCGCCAGCGTCATCAGGGCCGTCTGCCACCCTTGCGTGGCGCCGACCAGCACGGCCGGCACGGTGGAGACGATGGGCCCCACGATCGGCACGAACTGCGCCAATCCCGTCAGCAGACCCAGCCCCAGCGCCGACGGCACGCCGATGATGGCCAAGCCGACCCCTGTCAGCGTCCCGACCAGAACCATCGAGAACAGCTGCGCCTTCAGCCAGCCTTTCAGCGCCTTGCCACAGCTGTTCAGCACTTCGCGCATTCGCGGGCGGCGATCCATGGGCAGCATGGACAGCAGCCCCTCGCGCGACTTGGCGGGCTCGATCGCCAGGAAGACGCCCGCGACCACGACGAGAACCAGTGTGGTGACACCCGATGCGAAGCCCAGGGCGAACTTCTGAGCGACCTGCAACGCCTGACCGGCGCGGCCGCCCAGCCCCTGCAACTGCTCCAGCAGCTGCGCGGCATAGGGTTGGGCCTGGATCCACGACTGAACCTGCTCCCACCCTTGCGGCACCACGGCGGACAGGGCCACGACCTGTTCGGTGATCTGGGTTCCGAACAGCGTCAGTATCCCCGCCAGCACCGCGACCACGATCAGCAGCGACAGGAAGACGGCCAGCGGGTCCGGCGCCTTCAGCCAGCGCACGATGGGATCGGCCAAGGCGCGCAGGATCACCGACACCACGATAGCCCCGAAGATCAGCAGCCACAGCGTCTGCAGCGTCACGATCAGTTGGACCGCAAAATAGGCCGCGACCAGCACGATGGCGCCGAACGCAAGGCGGCCCTTCCACGGGTCATGGCCGCCGACATCGGGCTTGTCGCCCATCAGTTTTCCCAGTCCGAACATATCGCCCCCTTCAAGGTCGCGACAGGAACGCGGGTCGAGCGTGGCCGTTCGCCGCAGGCGATAAAAAAGTCAGTGGGCGTCGGAGGATCGCTGATCGTAGGCCATTTGCGCGGCCGCGACTTCCGGCATCCGGGTCTCGGCCCAGTCGATCATCGACTGCATCGCCGCCATCAGGGTCCGGCCCAGCGGCGTGACCGCATAGGTCACCGACACCGGCACGGTGGCCACGACGGAGCGTGACACCAGCCCGTCGCGCTCCAGCGACTTCAGCGTCTGGCTCAGCATCTTCTGCGACACCCCATCGACCCGCTGCTTCAGGGCGTTGAAGCGGATCGGCCCCTCTCCCAGCACGATCAGGATCAGGGTGCTCCATTTGTCGGCGATGCGGTCGAGCAGTTGCCGCGTCGGACAGTTCGCTGCGAGCACGTCGCCGCGCAGCCAGGTTTCTTGAAGGTAACCAGGTGTCTGAGAGGTGCCGTCTTGCATGGCCGCACCCCATAGCGCACCTGGTATCCATTGGATACCTACAGGAGCCTTTCATGAACGTCGTAGTTCTCGGCGCCAGCGGTCGCGCCGGCTCGGAAATCACCAAGGAACTGGCCGCGCGCGGTCACACGGTCACCGCCATCGCCCGCAAGCCGGAAGCGATTCCGAGCGCCACCGGCGTCACACCTGTCGCCGGCGACGCCTCGGATGTCGCCGCGCTCGCCGATCTGATCGAGGGTTCGGACGCGGTCATCAGCGCCCTGCACTTCGATATTCCCGCCGCGACGATCCTCGGCGCGCTGAAGACCGCCGGCGTCCCGCGCCTGCTCGTCACCGGCGGCGCCGCCAGCCTGGAGGTCGCGCCCGGTGTCCTATTGTTCGACACGCCACAGTTCCCAGCCGAATGGAAGCCCATCGCCAAGGGCGGCCTGACCTTCCTGGACGACCTGCGTCAGGAAACGGACATCGACTGGACCTTCTTCTCGCCCGCCGCCCTGATCGAAGAGACGCCGCGCCTGGGCCGCTACCGGACCGGGACCGACCAACTGGTCGTGGACGCCAACGGCGACAGCAAGATCGGCTTCTCCGACTACGCCATCGCCATGGTCGACGAACTGGAGAACCCCAAGCACAGCCGCGCCCGCTTCACCGCCGCCTACTGATCCGGGCAAGAAAAAAACGGCGGGGATCGCTCCCCGCCGTTCTTCCGTATGGCTTGTCTTCCGACTTAGGCGCCCAGCGAGGCCGGATCGACCTTGAAGCCCGGGCCCATCGTCGAGGACAGGCTGATGCGCTTCACATAGGTGCCCTTGGCGCCCGACGGCTTGGAACGCACCAGGGCGTCCACGATGGCCTTCACGTTGGCTTCCAGAGCGTCCTGGGTGAACGAGACCTTGCCGATGCCGGCGTGGACGATGCCCGCCTTCTCGACGCGGAACTCGACGGCGCCGCCCTTGGCGTCCTTGACGGCCTGGGCCACGTTGGGGGTCACGGTGCCGACCTTGGGGTTCGGCATCAAGCCGCGCGGGCCCAGCACCTTACCCAGACGGCCGACCAGGGCCATCATGTCCGGCGACGCGATCACGCGGTCGAACTCCATGAAGCCGCCGGCGATCTTTTCGTACAGATCTTCGGCGCCAACGTGTTCGGCGCCGGCTGCGGTGGCTTCGGCGGCCTTGGCGTCCTTGGCGAAGACGGCGACGCGAACGTCACGGCCGGTGCCCGACGGCAGGTTGACGACGCCACGGACCTGTTGGTCGGCGTGACGCGGGTCGACGCCCAGGTTGACCGAGATTTCCAGCGACTCGTCGAACTTGGCCTTGGCGTTTTCCTTGGCCAGCTTGATGGCGTCGGAGAACGGCAGCAGGTCTTGGGTCACGCCGGTGCGGGCCTTGAAGGCCTTGGTTTGCTTGGCCATGGTTTAGCCCTCCACCACTTCGAGGCCCATCGCGCGGGCGGAGCCTTCGATGATCTTGGCCGCCGCGTCGATATCGTTGGCGTTCAGATCCTTCATCTTCTTTTCGGCGATCTCGCGCAGTTGCGCCTGCGTGATCTTGCCGGCGACTTCACGGCCGACCAGCTTCGAACCCGACTTCAGGCCCGTGGCCTGTTTCAGGTACCAGGTCGCCGGCGGCGTCTTGGTGATGAAGGTGAACGACTTGTCCTGATAGACGGTGATCACGGTCGGAAGCGGGGTGCCCTTGGCTTCCTTCTCGGTGCGCGCGTTGAACTCCTTGCAGAAGCCCATGATGTTCACGCCGCGCTGACCCAGAGCCGGGCCGATCGGGGGCGAAGGCGTGGCCGAACCGGCCGGCACTTGCAGCTTGATATAGCCGAGAATCTTCTTGGCCATTGGTCTCTCCTATGAATGACCCGGCGCGAACGCAGGGCCGGTGAGCCGTGGTGCGGCATGGCTGCCTCCCACGGATTTGACGCTCCACGAACCGAAGGCCCGCCGAGCGAAGGCGCGCGTGTAACAGAGGGGGGATGGAAAGGCAACGCACCGCCCTGCCCTCGCCCCAGAAACGAAAAAGCCGCGCCCTTTCGGACGCGGCTTGATATCTCGACAGGGGCGTGAGCCTCAGCCCGCGACCTTCTCCACCTGGGCGTATTCCAGTTCGACCGGCGTGGCGCGGCCGAAAATGGACACGGCGACGCGCAGGCGGGCGTGTTCTTCGTCCACGCTCTCGACCGAACCGTCGAAGCTGGCGAACGGGCCGTCGATGACCTTGACCTTCTCGCCAATGTCGAAGCGGATGGTGGGCTTCGGACGCTCGACGCCCTCTTCCACGGCGCCGATGATGTTCTGAACTTCACGCTCGGAAACCGGCAGGGGCTTGGTGCCGCCCGCGGCGCCCAGGAAGCCCGTGACCTTCGGCGTGTTCTTGACCAGGTGATAGGCCTGGTCGGTCATTTCCATCTTCACCAGAACATAGCCGGGGAAGAACTTGCGTTCGGAGTTCACCTTGCGGCCGCGACGGATCTCGACGACGTCTTCGGTCGGAACCAAGATTTCGGAGAAGGCGTCTTCCAGGCCCTGTTGCTTGGCCTGATCACGCAGCTGCTCGGCGACCTTCTTCTCGAAGTTCGAGTAGGCGTTGACGATGTACCACTTGTGGCGCGGATTGGCGGGCTTTGCGGGCGCTGCATCGGTCATGGGCGCGTCTTTCTCAGGATCCGAGAGCGATGATGTAGCGGAAGGCGTAGCCCAGGCCAGTGTCCACGATCCAGAAGAAGATCGAGGCGATGATGACCATGATGAAGACCATCACTGAGGTGATCCAGGTCTCCTTGCGGCTGGGCCAGACGATTTTGCGGCCTTCGGCGCGCACCTGGCTCAGAAACTGGCCGGGGCTGGTGCGGGGCTTCTTGGGCTCGGGCGAATCGACCGTGATGGCGGCGGCGCCGGCCGCCTGAGGCTTGGCGCCCATCTGGGGCTTCGCGCTGCCTTGAGGCCGCTTGCCGGGAGTTTTGGCCTTGGCCATCAGTTGCTCTTCACACAATTGTTCCTGTCGCCCCAGATGGGAAGTCCCATCAGGAAGCGACAGGGGGGATTGGCAGGAGTTGGGGGACTCGAACCCACGACCCCCGGTTTTGGAGACCGGTGCTCTACCAGCTGAGCTAAACTCCTAGACAACCGCGCAAACCCAAAAGGTCCGTGCGTTCGCCAGAGGGGGGCGTATGCCCGACACCGCCCGCCATTTCAAGGGCGATGTGACACTTGCGATCAGTCTTCCAGATGCGCGGCGATGGCGTCCCGCTCGTCCTGTGCCTTCACCAGTTCCTTGAAGATCAGCTTGTCGATGCGGCGGTCGTCCATATCCACGACCTCGACCTCGAATCGGCCGACCTGGAGCACTTCACCTTCGTCCGGGACGCGCGAGATCTGGTGCAGAATCAGGCCAGCGACGGTGTGGAAGCCTTCATGCTCGCCAAAGTCCTCGCCCAGCTTGTCGGCCAATTCGTCCAGGTCCGTCTGACCATCGACAAGCCAGCTGCCGTCGGCGCGCTGATGGATCCAGGCCTGCTCTTCGTCATGGCCTTCATTGAAGTCGCCGGCGATCATTTCCAGGATGTCGGTCGCCGTTACCACGCCTTCAAAGGCGCCGTACTCGTCGACGATAAAGGCCATGTGGACCCGCGAGCCCTTCAGGATCTCCAGCGCCTTCAACACCGAAGTCGACTGAGGAATGAAGGCCGGTTCGGCGACCAGCGGTTCGATGTCGAACTTGCCGTTGGTCAGCAGGCTGTCCAGCAGATCCTTCTTGTGAACCACGCCTAGCGGATTATCCACGTCGCTCTCGCGCGCAACCACGATCCGCGAATAGGGGCAGGTGCGAATCTCTTCGCGCAGCATCTCTTCGGGGTCGTCCAGGGCGATCCAGAACACGTCGTGGCGCGGGGTCATCGCCACCCGCACCGGACGGTCGCCCAGACGCAGGATTTCCTCGATCATCACCTGCTCTTCAGGCTCGATCAGGCCGGCCGAGGTGCCTTCGGCCAGGATGGTCGCAACCTCTTCCTGGGTCACGTCGGAGCCATCGCGATCCTTGACGCCCAACAGCTTCAGTATGCCCGAGGTGGAGGCGGTCAGCAGCAGGACGAACGGCTTCAACACGATCGCCAGCTTGGAGATCGGCCCGGCCATCTTGGATGCTACCGTTTCGGGGAAGATCAGCGCAAGGCGCTTGGGCACCAGTTCGCCGATGATCAGCGAGACATAGGTGATGCACACGACCACCAGGGCCGTGGCGAAGAATTCGGTATATTGAGCCAGCGCCGGGAAAGCGACTTCCAGAATGCGATCCAGTTCGCCCGCGATGGTCGCCTGACCATAGGCGCCCGCCAGAATGCCGATCAGGGTGATGCCCACCTGAACCGCGGACAGGAACTGAGTCGGTTCTTCCGACAGCTTCAGCGCCGCCCTGGCCCCCCGGTCGCCCCGTTCCGCCCTCGCCTGTAGTTTGGATTTCCGCGAGGAGACGACCGCCAATTCAGTCATGGCGAACAAGCCGTTGAGCACCACCAGGAGCAGAACGACAGCAATAGCGATGAGTAACATCTAGGGGGTTTTGGGGACCGACGCGGCGCGACAGACGGCGTCCGCAGCGCTACATTAGGGCAGGATCGCGACCAGCGCCACGTTTTCCTTTGCGCTCAACCCGTCCGCCCAGCTTCGACCGAGCCGTAAGCGCCCGAAACCGGCCGGCCATCGGCGTCATACTGGGTCGCACAGGCGCTCATGCCCAGCACGGTGCCGATGAAGATACCTAGTCGAATGGCGCGTCGCATTTGGTTACCGAAAGATTAACGTCCGATGCGAACGTAAATCCCGGTCAGCGGTTGCAGGCAATCGTGCTCGCCTTGGGCGCGAGCACAAAAAAGGGGGGGATGCCGCAAAGCATCCCCCCCTTTTTCTCGTCCTTGATCGGATCTCGCCGATCACACCTTGATCGGCAGGGCCGTGCGGATGTGGACATCCTTCAGCTGGCGCTCCTCGGCCTCGGTCGGGGCGTTCATCAGCAGATCCTCGCCCTGCTGGTTCAGCGGGAAGGCGATGACCTCGCGGATGGCCGTCTCGCCGGCCAGCAGCATGACGATCCGATCGATGCCGGGGGCCAGGCCGCCGTGCGGCGGGGCGCCGAAGCGGAAGGCGTTCAGCATGCCGCCGAACTGCTCCTCGACCACCGAGGCGTCATAGCCGGCGATCTCGAACGCCTTCAGCATGATCTCGGCCTTGTGGTTCCGGATCGCGCCCGAGCACAGCTCATAGCCGTTGCAGACGATGTCGTACTGATAGGCGCGGATGGTCAGCGGATCCTGGTTCTCCAGGGCCTCCAGCCCGCCCTGCGGCATAGAGAAGGGGTTGTGGCTGAAGTCGACCTTCTTCTCTTCTTCCGACCATTCGAACATGGGGAAGTCGACGATCCAGCAGAATTTGAACTGCTCTTCGTCCACCAGCTTCAGCTCGGCGCCCACGCGGGTGCGGGCCAGGCCGGCGAACTTGGCGAAGGTCGCAGGCAGGCCGGCGACGAAGAAGGCGGCGTCGCCTTGACCCAGACCCAGCGACGACATCAGGGCCTCGGTTGGTTCCTGACCCAGGTTCTTGGCGATCGGGCCGCCCCAAGCGCCCTGGTCTTCGGACCAGAAGATATAGCCCAGGCCCGGCTGGCCCTCGCCCTGCGCCCAGCTGTTCATGCGGTCGCAGAAGGCGCGGCTGCCGCCGGTCGGCGCCGGGATGGCCCAGACGGCGTTCTTGTCGTCCGCGCCCAGAATCTTGGCGAACAGGCCGAAGCCGCCGTCGCGGAAATGATCCGACACCACCTGCATCTTGATCGGGTTGCGCAGGTCCGGCTTGTCCGAGCCATACCAGGCCATCGATTGGGCATAGGTCAGGCGCTCGAAACCCTTGTGCTCGAACGTCTCGCCGAAGTCGTTGGTGAAGGTATGGACGCCGTCGATGGGCGAGACCGTCTTGCCTTCGCCGAACTCCTCGAACACGCCGTGCATCAGCGGCTCGATGGCGGCGAAGACGTCTTCCTGCGTCACGAAGCTCATCTCGACGTCGAGCTGATAGAACTCCAGCGAACGGTCGGCGCGCAGGTCTTCGTCGCGGAAGCACGGCGCGATCTGGAAGTAGCGATCGAAGCCCGACACCATCAGCAGCTGTTTGAACTGCTGCGGCGCCTGGGGCAGCGCATAGAACTTGCCCGGGTGCAGTCGCGACGGCACCAGGAAGTCGCGCGCGCCTTCCGGCGACGAGGCCGTCAGGATCGGCGTCTGATACTCCAGGAAGCCCTGATCAACCATGCGACGGCGGATCGAGGAAATCACCTTGGAGCGCAGCACGATGTTCTTGTGCAGTCGCTCGCGGCGCAGATCCAGGAAGCGGTTCGCCAGACGGATATCCTCAGGATATTCCTGATCGCCGAAGACCGGCATCGGCAGTTCGGCGGCTTCGGACAGCACCTCGACGCCCTGGACACGCACTTCGACCTCGCCGGTCGGCAGGTTGGGGTTCACCACCGAGGCGTCGCGGGCGACCACCTCGCCATCAACCTTGATCACGCTCTCGGCGCGCAGACGCTCGACCGCGGCGAAGCCCGGCGTCTCGGGGTGCAGAACCAGCTGCGTCAGGCCGTAATGGTCGCGCAGGTCGATGAACAGCAGGCCGCCGTGGTCGCGCTTGCGGTGAACCCAGCCGGACAGGCGAACAGCGGAACCGGCGTCGGAGGCGCGCAGGGCGCCGCAGGTGTGAGAGCGATAGGCGTGCATGAAACGAACCGTCTGGAGTCTCTGGGCGGTGGAATCCGACGCCGTCGGCGCCCGAAATCGAAGCGGCGTAGGGCGCATCATCGCCCCGGAAAGTCAAGGTTTCAGCCGTTGCAAAGCCCGCCGCCGCGCATGATATCTGACGCTTCCATCCCGTCCGAGGCCGCCATGTTCATCGTCACCATCACCTACACCCAGCCCATCGAAGCCATCGAGGCGCGGACGGTCGAGCATCGCGCGTGGCTGGATCAGCATGTCGCCAGCGGCCTGATCATCGCCGCCGGGCCGATGGTCCCGCGCACCGGCGGCATTCTGGTGGTGCGCAGCGGCGGAACCAAGCAAGAGTTGGAGACCCTGCTGAAGGACGATCCGTTCCAGGTTCACGGCCTGGCCGATTATACGGTGACGGAGTTCAAGGCCGGCAAGCTGAACCCCGCCCTGGCCGAATTCGCCTGATTTCATCCACAGGGGCGCGGTTCGCTCCCCGCAACCAACAGCGCGGGCCTGACGCGGTTAACGCCGGCCTCTGCTATGACAGGCGCATGTCCGCGCTGAGCGCCCTGCCCCCGACCACGACCGAACAGCTGCGTCTGCCGCTGGAGCGGCCGGTTGCGGGCGAAGCCTTCGTGACGTCCGACAGCAATGCCGAGGCCGTGCGCGTTCTGGCCCGCTGGCCCGACGGCGTGGGCGCGGTGCTGGCGCTGCACGGCCCGCCAGGGTCGGGCAAGAGCCGCCTCGCCGCCGACTGGGCCGAGAGAGTCGGCGCCGTGCCGCTGAACGGCGCCGAGGCTGCGCTGATCGATCCGCTGGAGCTGGAAGGCCGGCCGGTCTTGCTGGACCGCGCGGCGGACGCCGACGACGAAAGCCTGTTTCATCTGATCAACCTGGCCAACTCCGGCGGCGGCGCTCTGCTGCTGGTGTCGCGTTCGGCCCCGCGCCAATGGTCAGTCGATCTGCCCGATCTGCGATCGCGGCTGGACGCCGTGCGGGCCGTCGCCATCGCCGCGCCCGACGACGCGGTCCTGTCGGCCATCCTGCGCGCCCGCTTCGCCGAACGCAGCATCACCCCATCCGACGACGTGATCGACTATCTGGTTCGACGCCTGGACCGCTCAGCCGAGACCGCCGCTGCGGTGGTCGAACGTCTGGACGCCCTCCACCGCCCGGTCACGCGCGTTCTGGCGCGTCAGGTGCTGGACGCCATGGACGCCGCGGCCGACTGAACCGCGACATTTTCTCGGCGCCCGCTTGCGGCCGTCACACACGCGCGCGAGAACCGGTTCATGACCGACGCCGCGATCCATGACGACACCCGAGGCGAAGAGGTTCCCGCCTCTCGCGCCCCTCAACTGGCGCTGAGCGAAGAGCTGATGGCCTCGCCCCGCCGGTTCTTCAATCGGGAAACCTCGTGGCTGGCGTTCAACGAACGGGTTCTGGAAGAAGCGGCCAACCCGAACCACCCCCTGCTGGAGCGGCTGCGGTTCCTGTCCATCTCGGCCAATAACCTGGACGAGTTCTTCATGACCCGCGTCGCCGGCCTGAAGGGTCAGTTGCGCGAACGGCTGCGCGTCCTGTCCGCCGACGGCCTGACCCCCGCCGAACAGCTGGAGCAGATCAACATCGCTGCCGGCGAGCTCATGGCCGAACAGCAGCTGCGCTGGCGTCAGCTCAAGAAGGAACTGACGGTCGCCGGCATCGAGATCGTCGATCGCCAGAAGATCACCAAGACCGAGAAGGAGCGTCTGGAACCCGAGTTCCTGAACCAGCTCTTCGCCGTCCTGACGCCGCTCGCCATCGACCCGGCGCACCCCTTCCCCTTCCTGCCCAACCTCGGCTTCTCCCTGGCGCTGAAGCTGAAGCGCAAGGGCGAGACCAAGACCTTCTACGCCCTGGTGCCGGTGCCAACCCAGGTGCGCCGGTTCTGGGAACTGCCGACCGACGGCCGCTCCACGCCGGGGCATAAGCGGTTCATCACGCTGGAAAACGTGCTGCTGCTGTTCATCGACCACCTGTTCCCCGGCTGCGAGGTTCAGGAAAAGGGCGTTCTGCGCCTGATCCGCGACTCGGACATCGAGATTGAGGAAGAGGCCGAGGACCTGGTCCTGGAGTTCGAGGAAGCGCTGAAGCAGCGTCGTCTGGGCTCGGTGGTGCGGGTCAAGATCGAGGCGTCCATGCCCACCGATCTGCGCGACTTCATCGTCGGCGAGCTGGAAGCCGCGCCCCAGGACGTGGTTCTGGTGGACGGCATGCTGGGTCTGGCCCAACTGTCGGACCTGATCCCCGGCGGTCACCCGGACCTGAAGTTCAAGGGCTATGAGCCGCGCTATCCCGAACGCGTCCGCGACAATGGCGGCGACGTCTTCGCGGCCATTCGCGAAAAGGATCTGCTGATTCACCACCCGTTCGAGAGCTTCGACGTGGTGGTTCAATTCCTGCGCCAGGCCGCGCGCGATCCCAACGTCATCGCCATCAAACAGACGCTGTATCGCACCTCCAAGGACAGCCCCATCGTCGCCGCCCTGATCGAGGCGGCCGAAAACGGCAAGAACGTCACCGCCCTGGTCGAACTGAAGGCCCGCTTCGACGAAGAGGCCAATCTGCGCTGGGCGCGGGCGATGGAGCGGGCCGGCGTCCACGTCGTCTTCGGCTTCGTCGAATACAAGACCCACGCCAAGGTCAGTGTCGTCGTCCGGCGCGAGGGCGAGGGCCTGCGCACCTACTGCCACTTCGGCACTGGCAACTATCACCCCGTCACGGCCAAGGTTTACACCGACCTGTCGCTGTTCTCCTGCGACCCGGTGCTGGGGCGCGATGCGACCAAGGTGTTCAACTACATCACCGGCTATGCGACGCCGGACCATCTGGAGGCGCTGGTCGTCTCGCCGCTGAACATGAAGGCCAAGCTGATCGAGCTGATCGGCAAGGAGATGTCGGCCGCCGCCATGGGCAAGCCCGCCGCCATCTGGGTCAAGCTGAACGCCCTAGTCGATGTCGAGATCATCGACGCCCTTTACCGGGCCAGCCAGTGGGGCGTGAGGATCGACCTTGTGGTGCGCGGCATCTGCTGCCTGCGGCCGGGCGTGCCGGGTCTGTCGGAGAACATCCGGGTCAAGTCGATCGTCGGCCGCTTCCTGGAACACAGCCGCATCGTCTGTTTCGCCAACGGCAAGGACCTGCCGCATGACAAGGCCAAGGTCTTCATCTCCTCGGCCGACTGGATGACGCGCAACCTGGATCGCCGGGTCGAGTTGATGACGCCGATCCGCAACGCCACCGTCCACGATCAGGTGCTGGACCAGATCATGGTCGCCAATCTGAAGGACGACGCACAAAGCTGGGTGCTGGACGCCGAAGGGCGCTATACACGCGTCACCCCCGCCGATCCTGAGCGGCCCTTCTCGGCCCACAAATACTTCATGACAAATCCCAGCCTGTCCGGGCGCGGCCGCAAGGCCAAGAGCCTGCCCGCCGTCCTGCGCTACGAGCGTCCAGGCCGCTGATGCCCGACATCACGCTTACCGACCGCGACATCGCCGCGATCGACATCGGTTCAAACTCGGTTCGACTGGTCCTGTACCGGCTGGAAGGCCGCGCGATCTGGACCGTCTATAATGAAAAGGTTCTGGCCGGCCTGGGCCGCGACCTGCCGACGACGCGCAAGCTGTCGCCCGAGGGCGTGGTCATGGCGATGACGGCGCTGCGCCGTTTCGCCGCCGTGCTCGAAGGCGTGCGGCCTGACGCAACCCTGATCGCCGCCACCGCTGCCGTGCGCGAAGCCTTGGACGGGCCGGAGTTCTGTGAGCGGGTCGCCGCCGAGACCGGCCTCCAAATCCGCGTCCTGTCGGGTGAGGAGGAGGCCAAATACGCGGCCATGGGCGTATTGGCCGGCGCCCCTCTGGCCCACGGCGTCTCGGCCGACATGGGCGGCGCCAGTCTTGAGCTGACCCGGCTGAACGGAGACGGCGTCGAGAACGGCCTGACCCTGCCGCTGGGTCCGTTTGCTCTGGCTGACGGCAAGGCCTTCGACGCCGAGCGCATCAAGGCCCGTATCGATCAGGCCCTGAAGCCGATCGCAGGCCAGTTCAAGAGCGAGCGTCTCTACGCCGTGGGCGGCGCCTGGCGGACCCTGGCCCAGGTGCACATGGGCTTGAAATCCTATCCGCTGAAGGTCGTGCATCAGTATCAGATGTCGGCCGAGGAGGCGCTGGAGACCGCGCGTTTGGTCGCGCAACAGTCGGCGGCCAGCCTGGCCAAACTGCCCGGCGTGTCGAAGAAGCGCGCCGAGACCCTGCCCTACGCCGGCCTAGTGCTTGAGGCGTTGATCAAACATCTGGGTCTCAAACAGATTGAGATGTCGGCCTGGGGCGTGCGCGAGGGACTGCTGTTCGAGACGCTGGACGAGGCGACGCGCACGGCCGATCCGCTTCTGGCCGGCTGCACCGCCCTGGGCGGTCGCCAGGGTGTGGCCCCCGCCCTGCCCGGCGCGCTGAACGGCTGGATTTCCGAAATCGTCGCCGCCCTTCCCGAGGTTTTCGGCGAAAAACGCGACGCCGTTCTGGTCAGCGCCGCCTGCCGTCTGGCGGACCTGGGCGCGCGGCTGCACCCGGATCACAGGCTGGAGCTTGTCTTCGACCAGGTGCTGCGCGCGCCCGTCGCCGGCATCAGCCATACCGAACGCGCCTTTCTGGCCAGCGCGATGAACGCCCGGTACGGCGGCGCGCCCGCCACGCCGCAGCCCGAGGTCATCGACCGCCTGCTCGACGCCGCCGCCGCCAAACGCGCCCGCGCCATCGGCCTGGCGATCCGTCTGGCCTGCGACCTGTCCGGGCGCTCACCCCAGCTGATGGCCAACGCCACCGCCAAGGTCAAAGGCGGCGACCTGCGTCTGACCGCGACCGAAGGCTACGCCGACGTCCTCTTGGGCGAACAGACCAAGAAGCGCGCCAAGGCCCTCGCCGAGGCGATGGACCTGGGTCTGAAGATCTAAGGCGATCAGCCCGTCTCCTCCCCATCTTATGGGGAGGTGGCGCGGCGCGCCCTCTGCGCCGGGACGGAGGGGTTCTCCAACGCATCATAGGCGCCCGCGGGACTTCAAGAGCCCCTCCACCGCTTCGCGGTCCCCCTCCCCATTGCATGGGAAGGAGACGCTCGCCCCTATTCGATCTCGACGACTTCCACCCGCGCGCCGTTCAGCACCAAGGCGATCTCGCCACGCTTCAGCTTCAGCGCGTCCTCGCCGAAAATCTGGCGGCGCCAGCCCTTCATGGCGTCGATGTCGGCGTCGTCGCTGATGGCGATCTTTTCCAGATCCGACACGGTGGCGATCAGCTTGGAGGCCACGCCGGCGTTGTCGCTCTTGGCCTTGAGCAGCACCTTCAACAGCTCCACCACCGACGGCGGAGCCGGCTGGCGGTGGGCGGGGCGCTCCATCTCGGGCGCATGCGACTCGGGATCGGCCAGAACCCGCTTCAGCTCCTCAGCCAGTTCCAGACCCAGCCGTGAACCACCGAAACCCTTGGGCACCGAGCGCAGGCGATTGAAAGCCTCGACATCCGTCGGGGTCTGCTGGGCGATCTCGTCGATGCCCTCGTCCTTCAGGATGCGGCCGCGCGGCTGGTCGCGCTCCTGCGCCGCCCGCTCGCGCCAGACGGCGACGGCCTTGAACGCCGCCAGATATTTGGCCGAAAACTTCTTGGGCTTCAGCCGCTTCCAGGCGTTTTCGGGATTTGTGTCGTAAAGGGCCGGATCGGTCAGGCTCTCCATCTCCGACATCACCCACTCCAGCCGGCCTTCCTTCTGCAGCCGGTCGCGCAGTTTGGGGTAAAGCGCCGCAAGGTGGGTCACGTCGCCAAGCGCATACACCAGTTGGTTCTCCGACAACGGCCGGCGCGCCCAGTCGGTAAAGCGGCTGCCCTTGTCCACCTCGATCCGCAGCATCTGCCGCACCAGCGAATCATAGGCCACTTGCTCGCCGAAGCCCGCCGCCATGGCCGCGACCTGGGTGTCGAACATCGGCTTGGGCATGGCCCCCAGGCGCACGAAGATTTCCACGTCCTGTCGGCAGGCGTGGAAGACCTTGACGATCTTCTCGTCGCGCAGCAGGTCCAGGAACGGCTCCAGATCCAGCCCCTCCGCCATCGGGTCGATGATGGCGGCGTGATCGGCCGAGGCCGCCTGGATCAGGCAGAGCTTCGGCCAGTAGGTCGTTTCCCGCATGAACTCGGTGTCGACCGTGATGAAGGGGGCTGTGGCTACGCGGGCGCAAAAATCGGCCAGCGCCTCGGTGGTGGTGATCGGCGTCATTCCGATGCTATAGCCCCGCGCATCCTACCTGTGGCAAGAGCCGCGCTGCATTTCCGCCCCGATTCAGGCCCGAGATCCCATGAGCGACACCCAAAAGCCTCTCGAAAACGGTCTGACCTACGCCGATGCGGGCGTGGACATCGACGCGGGTGAAATGCTGGTCGAACATATCAAGCCGCTGGCGAAATCGACGGCGCGGCCCGGATCGGAGCCTTCGCTGGGCGGTTTCGGCGCCCTGTTCGACCTCAAGGCCGCCGGCTTCGAAGATCCGCTGATCGTCACCACCACGGACGGCGTCGGCACCAAGCTGAAGATCGCCATCGAGACCGGCCGTCATGACGGCGTCGGCGTCGACCTGGTCGCCATGTGCGTCAACGACCTGTTGGCCCAGGGCGCCGAACCCCTGCTGTTCCTCGACTATTACGCCACCGGCCGGCTTGAGATCGACGCCGCCCGCCGCGTCGTCGCCGGCATCGCCGAGGGCTGTCGCCAGGCCGGCTGCGCCCTTGTCGGGGGCGAGACCGCCGAAATGCCGGGCATGTACACCGAGGGCGACTACGATCTGGCCGGCTTCAGCCTGGGCGCCGTCGAGCGCGGCCACGCCCTGCCCTATCTGGATCGCCAGGCGGCCGGCGACGTCATCATCGGCCTGGCCTCCACCGGCCCGCATTCCAACGGCTATTCGCTGGTGCGCAAGGTGGTCGAGAAGTCCGGCCTGGCCTGGGGCGACGACGCCCCCTTCGCTAAGGACCGCTCGCTGGCCCAGGCCCTGATGGAGCCCACCCGCATCTATGTGAAGCCGGTGCTGCCGATCATGAAGGCGGGCCTGGTCAAGGGCGCGGCCCACATCACCGGCGGCGGCCTGATCGAAAACCCGCCTCGCTGCATCGCCGAGGGTCTTCAGGCTCGCTTCGACTGGAACGCCTGGCCCATGCCGGCCGTCTTCCAGTGGCTGGCGGAGACCGGCGGCATCAGCGACCACGAGATGCGCCGCACCTTCAACTGCGGCGTCGGCTTCATTCTGATCGTCTCGCCCGAAAACGCCGAGCCGGTGCTGGCCGCCCTTCTCAACGCCGGCGAAGTCGCCTTCGTCTGCGGACAACTGGAAGCGGCCTGATCCCGTGACGACGCGCGTCGCCGTCCTGATCTCGGGGGCGGGCTCCAACATGGCGGCTCTGATCGACGCCGGTCAGGCGCCGGACAGCGGCTATGAGGTCGTGCTGGTGCTGTCGAACGTCGAAGGCGCGGGCGGCCTGGCGATCGCGGCGGCCAAGGGCGTGGCGACGGCGACCGTGGCGCATAAATCGTTCGGCAAGGATCGCGAGGCGCATGAGCGGGCGGTGGACGCCGTCCTGCGCGACGCCGGCGTCGAGGTCGTGGCGCTGGCCGGCTATATGCGTGTTCTGACGCCTTGGCTCGTCGGCGGCTGGCGCGAGCGGATGCTGAATATTCATCCCAGTCTGCTGCCCCTCTATCCCGGATTGGACACCCACGCCCGTGCGATCGCCGCCGGCGACGCCGAGGCTGGCTGCACGGTCCATCTGGTGACCGAGGGCGTGGACGAGGGCCCGATCCTGGGCCAGGCGCGGGTGCCGATCGTCGAGGGCGACACGGCCGAGGCCCTGGCCGAACGGGTCAAGACGGCGGAGCATCAGCTTTACCCGCAGGTGCTGTCCGATTTCTGCCGAGACCTGCCCCGCCCTTAGCGGCGCGAAGATTACAAAAACGTCATGCGACAGACCGCCGCACCGGCGCAATGGTGCGCCCGACCTCAATCGGGACCCTCTGTATCCATGACTCGCATTCGTCTGATGGCCGCCTGCTCGGCCTGTATCGTCGTCGCTCTCACCGGCGGCGCGGCCTCGGCCCAGGACGCTTCGGCCCAGCATTCGCACGGCACAGCCGGCGCGGCCCACAGCCCCTTCGGCGCCTGGGGCTTTGATCTGGCCGGTCGCGACACCTCGGTGAAGCCCGGCGACGACTTCAACGAATACGCCAACGGAACCTATCTGCGCACGACCGAGATTCCGGCCGACAAGTCGCGCTTCGGCCCGTTCGACGTTCTGTATGAGAACGCCCAGTCCCAGCTGAAGTCGATCATCGAGACCAGCGCCGCCAATCCCGCCAACGAAAACGCCCGCAAGGTCGGCGCCCTGTACGCCAGCTTCATGGACGAGGCGAAGATCGAGCAGCTGGGCGCAACGCCGCTGGCCGCCGACCTCGCCGCCGTCAATGCGGTCACCGACCACGCCGGCATGGCGCGCCTGATGGGCGAGAGCCATTCGGGCTTCGGCGGCTCCCTGTTCGGCATCGACGTGTTCGAGGATCTGAAGAACCCCAATCTGAACTCGGCCTATCTGGGTCAGGGGTCGCTGGGCCTGCCGGACCGCGACTACTATCTGAAGCCCGACTTCGCCGCCCAGCGCGAGGCCTATCTGGCTTATCTGACAACCACCCTGACCGCCATCGGCTGGGCCGATCCGGCCAAGACCGCCGCCGACATCCTCGCCTTCGAAACCAAGGTCGCCGACAAGCAGTGGACGACCGTCGAGCGTCGCCAGATCGACAAGCTGTACAACCCGGCCAAGGCCTCGGACCTGACGACCCTGGCTCCCGGCTTCGACTGGGCCGGCTTCCTGGCCGGCGCCCAGGTGTCGGACGTCGACACCCTGGTGCTGATGGAAAACACCGCCATCCCCGCCATCGCCCAGGTGTTCGCCGACACCCCCATCGAGACGCTGAAGGCCTGGCAGGCGTTCAACGTCGTCGATCAGGCCAGCCCCTATCTGTCCAAGGCCTTCGTCGACGCTCGCTTCGACTTCCGCGGCAAGACGCTGCGCGGCCAACCCGAAAATCGTCCGCGTTGGAACCGGGGCGTGGCTTTGGTCGACGGCCAGCTGGGCGAGGTCCTGGCCCAGGAATACGTCCGCCTGCACTTCCCCGCCTCGTCCAAGGCCCAGATGGAGGCCCTGGTCGGCAACATCCGCGACGCCATGACGGAGCGGCTGAAGACCCTGGACTGGATGAGCGAGCCCACGCGGGAGCAGGCCCTGTACAAGATGTCCAAGTTCGGGGTGAAGATCGGCTATCCCGACAAGTGGCGCTCGTATGACGGCCTGGAGCTGAAGGCCGACGACCTGTACGGCAACGTCGAACGCTCATCGGCCTTCGAATGGGCGTACAAGCGCGGCAAGATCGGCAAGCCGGTCGATCCGCTGGAATGGGGCATGACGCCTCAGACGGTGAACGCCTACTATAACCCGCCGCGCAACGAGATCGTCTTCCCGGCCGCCATCCTGCAGGCGCCCTTCTTCGATCCGAACGCGGACCCGGCCGTCAACTACGGCGGCATCGGCGCGGTCATCGGCCACGAGATCACCCACGGCTTCGACGATCAGGGCCGCAAGTCGGACGGCGACGGCGTGCTGCGCGACTGGTGGACGCCGGAAGACGCCGCCCGCTTCGAGGCGCGCGCCAAGGTGCTGGGCGACATCTACGACAAGCTGGAGCCGATCCCCGGCGTGCACGTCAACGGCGACCTGACGATGGGCGAGAACATCGCCGACCTGGGCGGCCTGCTGCTGGCCCTGGACGCTTATCACAAGTCTCTGAACGGCCAGCCGGCGCCGGTCATCGATGGCCTGACGGGCGATCAGCGCGTCTTCCTGGGCTGGGCGCAGGTCTGGCGCGAGAAGTCGCGCGAGGCGGCGCTGAAGGAGCAGTTGACCACCGATCCGCACTCGCCCGGCCCGGTGCGCGCTGCGACCTCGCCGCGCAATATCGACGCCTGGTATGCGGCCTTCGGCGTCTCGCCGGACCAGAAGGAATATATTGCGCCCGAGGCCCGCGCCCGCATCTGGTAAGGGCGCCGGACGTCAGACGTGGAAAAGGCCCGGAGCGAACGCTCCGGGCCTTTTTGTCATCCGGGCTTTCGCCCCAGAGACTGAGCCTGATTTAGCGGGGCTTGGTCGCCGCGCCGGCGACGGCGCCGATGGCGGCGCCGGCCACGGTCGAACCCGTGTTTCCGCCGATGACCTGACCGGCGACGGCGCCGCCCAGGGCGCCGGTGGCGGCGCGTTGTTCCATCGTCTGGCCGCAGGCGGCCAGCAGGGCCACGACGCCGATGACGGGGGCCAGTTTGATCATGGTCTTCATGGGTCTTCTCCGGGAGACGAACGAGATAATGACCACCAAACGATAAGGCCCGCGTCCGGTTCCGGGCGCGGGCCTATATAGTCACGCTATGCGAGAGGCGTCGCTCTCGCATCGCTTTGTTTCGGCGCTACGCTCGGGACGCGGTCCCTCGCGGCTTGAGCGCCTTGTGCTCGCGCTACGCTCGGAACGCGGTTCCTCGCAACTTGAGCGCTTAGCCGACGATCTGGTCGTCGGTGAAGAACTGGGCGATCTCGATCTTGGCGTTGTCCTGGCTGTCCGAACCGTGGACCGAGTTTTCACCGATCGACAGGGCGAACTGCTTGCGGATGGTGCCTTCGGCGGCCTGTTCCGGGTTGGTGGCGCCCATGACTTCACGATAGGCGGCGACGGCGTTGTCGCCTTCCAGCACCTGAACGACGACCGGCTCGGCCGTCATCTGCTCGACCAGCTCGCCGTAGAACGGGCGCTCGGCGTGCACTTCGTAAAATTTCTTGGCTTGTTCGGTCGTCAGCTTGACGCGGCGCTGGGCCACGATGCGCAGGCCGGCGCCCTCGATCACGGCGTTGATCGCGCCGGTCAGGTTGCGGCGCGTGGCGTCGGGCTTGATGATCGAGAAGGTACGTTCGGTCATGGGAATTGACTTCTTGTTGGGAGATTGAGTGTCGCGGGCTTATAGCGACCACCTCCCGCGTTTCCAACCGTCCCTTTTTGCATCCCTGACGCACGCCGCATGGCGACCTGCCGATTGAGGGACGCCGACCAACCGAAGAACCTTCGCCGCAATGCTCCAGATCACCGACCTGACCTTCAACGCCTGGGGCCGCAAGTTTCTCGTGGACGCCTCCGTCAGCCTGCCGCCCGGCTCAAAGGTCGGTCTGGTCGGCCGCAACGGCATCGGCAAATCGACCCTGTTCAAGTTGATCCTGGGCGAGCTTCACGCCGCCGGCGACGAGATCAGCCTGCCCAAGACCGCCCGTATCGGCTCGGTGGATCAAGAGCATCCGGCGACCCCCGTCAGCGTCATCGACACCATCCTTGAGGCCGACGTCGAACGCCACACCCTGCTGGGCCGGCTTGAGACCGCCGAACCGGAAGAAATGGGCGAGATCTGGTCGCGCCTGATCGAGATCGACGCCGACGCCGCGCCCGCGCGCGCCGCCGAAATCCTGGTCGGTCTGGGCTTCGACCAGGAAAACCAGGCCCGACCGATGTCCGAGTTCTCGGGCGGTTGGCGGATGCGCGTCGCCCTGGCCGCCGCCCTGTTCGCCGAGCCGGACATGCTGCTGCTGGACGAACCGACCAACTACCTCGACCTGGAAGGCGCCCTGTGGCTGGAGGCGCGGCTAAAGAAATACCCGCACACCGCCCTTATCATCTCCCACGACCGCGAGATGCTGAACGAGGTTTGCACGCACATCCTGCACCTCGCGAACCACACCCTGACCCTCTACACCGGCAACTACGACGCCTTCGAAAAGGCCCGCGCCGAAAAGGCCCGGCTGCAGCTGTCGGCCAAGGCCAAGCAGGACGCCGAACGCGCCCACCTTCAGGCCTTCGTCGATCGCTTCAAGGCCAAGGCCTCCAAGGCCGCCCAGGCGCAGTCGCGCATGAAGCGGCTGGAGAAGATGCAGCCGGTCGCCACCACGATCGAGGAGCGCGTCGCCCCCTTCACCCTGCCCTCGCCGCCGCGTCCGCTGGCGCCGCCGTTGATCCGGCTGGAGCGGGCCAATGTCGGCTATGAGCCGGGCAAGCCGATCCTGCGCAATCTGAACCTGCGCATGGACCTGGACGACCGCATCGGCCTGCTGGGCGTCAACGGCGCCGGCAAGTCCACCTTCGCCAAGATGATCGCCGGAGCCCTGGACGTGTCCGAGGGCGAGCTTCACCGCGACAGGAAGATGCGCGTGGGCTGGTTCCACCAGCACCAGATCGAGGCGATGGACCCGACCGACACGCCGCTGGAGATCATCCGCCGCGCCATGCCGGACGCGCCCGAAAGCGCCCGCCGCTCCAAACTGGCCCAGTTCGGCCTGGGTTATGAGAAGCAGGAAACCACGGTCGACAGCCTGTCGGGCGGCGAGCGCGCGCGGCTGCTGCTGAACATGGTGGCGATGGACGCGCCCCACGTCCTGATCCTGGACGAACCGACCAACCACCTGGATATCGACAGCCGTCGCGCGCTGCTGGACGCGCTGAACGACTACAACGGCGCCGTCATCCTGATCACCCACGACCGCTCGCTGATGGAAATGGTGGCGGATCGCCTGTGGCTGGCCGCCGACGGCACGGTGAAACCCTTTGACGGCGACATGGACGACTACGCCAAGTTCGTCTTGGACCGCGCGAAACAGGCCATCGCCAAGCCTAGCCAGATCAAGAAGGAAGAGGCCAAGGCGAACTCAGGTGCCCCTCAAGCAGAGAGCGCCCGCGGCGCGAACGATAGGGGCAACAAGAAGCGATCCGGCCCCTCGCCCTCGACCCTGCGCCATGCGGTCAAGAAGGCCGAGGAGACCATGACCCGCCTGACGGCCGAGATCGCCCGCATCGACGACGACATGGCCACCGCCTCCGTCAGCAATCCCAAGGCCCTCGAAGGCCTGACCCGCGCCCGCGCCAAGACCGAGGCCGATCTGGCCGCCGCCGAAGCCGCCTGGGTCGCCGCCGAAGAAGCGCTCGCCGAAGTCGCATGAAACCGATCGAATTCTCCAAGGAAGAACGCGCGGCGATCACCGCCAAACTGCGCGACTACTTCGCCCGAGAACTGGATCAGGAATTCGGCCAGCTTCCGGCCGAGATGCTGCTGGACTTCATCGGGAAGGAGATCGGCGGCGCCTTCTACAATCGCGGCGTCCACGACGCCCAACAACTGGTCCAGCAGAAGGCCGAGGACATCGTCGAGGCGCTGTACGGCCTCGAACGCGCGGCCCCGACGCGCTGACCGGCCCGTATCGCTGAACGGGTCGGCCCAAACGAAAACCGCCCGGCGCATTCACGCCGAGCGGTCGGATCGGTCGGCGTTTTAGGCCGGAAGGTCTTCGGCCAAGATCGCCATTTCGAACATGAATGAACCTTCCTCGTCCTCATCCTCGAAGACGATGCCGATGAACTCGTCGCCGACATAGACCTCGGCCGAGTCATTCTGCTTGGGGCGGGCCTTCACGATGATGCCGCCGGTGTTGAAGGTGCGCTTGAGGTGGGCCTCGATGCGCTTCAGGTCGGTGTCTTTCACGGGGGGCCTCATGGTCTGGACGTTGGCGGCGGACCCTAGAGACATCGGCGGTTCAGGGAAACCGGCGCCGCGCATTTTCCCGCTTCAGAGATACTTCATCCACCATTGCGAACTGCGCCGCTTGACCCCGCCGAACCACCGGCAGGCGAACCAGCAAGGCACGGCGACCAGGCCCGCCAGCAACCACACCCAGCCGACGCCGGGCACGCCGAAGCCCTCGCCCTGATTGGCGCCGAACAACATCAGGGCCGCCAGGTTCAGCAGATGCAGCCCGTAGAGGTGGATCAGATAGAAGAACAGCGGCGCTCCGCCAAAGACCGCCAGCACGCCGACCAACCGAACCGGCGCCTTTTCCAGCCCCGCCAGGATCAGCGCGCCTATCCCCAGCGTCAGCAGCAGAAAATCGGCCGACGGCGGATATTTGGTCAGGTTGAGCACGCTCATCACCGTCTGGATCGGCGTCGCCTGCACGGCCCACGGCGCATCGCCATAGACATTGATCGCCCGCAGCACGACGAACAGAGCGAGCGCGCCCAGCCCCGTCAGCATCAGCCGCCTCAGCCGCGCCCGCTGCTCGCCTGCGAACCACGGCCCGATGGCGTAGCCCAAAGCCGCCACCCCGATCCACGGCAGAAGCGGATAGGAGGTCCTCGCCTGACCGCTCCACGGCAAATCGATGAAACCGCGATCATGCAGCACAGCCCAGATCGCATGGCCTGGCTGCCCTGCCGCGACGCTGATCGGGTCCAGCAGATTGTGACCCAGCACAATGACCAACCCCACGCCGATCAGCACCGCGCGCGGCAGATGCACCAGGGCCGCCAGCGCGATCATCGACAGGCCGATGGCCCAGATCACCTGCAGATAGATCAACTCGGGCGTAATCGAGAAGGTCCAGGCGAAGTTGACCACCGTCAGCTCCAGCACGACCAGAAACAGACCGCGTTTCAGCAGGAAGGCAGATGCCGCGCCGGCTCCGTTCCCGCCGCCCGCCTGCTTGGTTCCGTACAGCCAGGCCCCCAATCCCGTCAGGGCCACGAACACCGGCGCGCACAGATGGGCCGTCAGCCGGGTGAAGAACAACGCCGGCGAGGTCGTCTCCACATTCATCGGGTCCGAGACCTGGGCGTGGATGAAGAAGAACTCCCGCGCGTGATCGACCAGCATCAGCAGGATGACCAGCCCGCGCAGGGCGTCGATGGATCGGATCCGACCGACCGCACGACTTGGCGCGGCAGTCGAAGAAGCGGAGGCGGGAACAAGCGTTGCAGCGGTTGACATCATCAGGCGGAAGCGGATAGCCGATACAGTATAACATTTCAAACGGAGCCTGCCTTGTCCCTCCTTCTGAGCTGCGCCAGCGCGTGCCTGCTGGTCGCCGCCAACGCCCCCGCCCCCCTCGCTGTCGAGGCGGTCGAGCCTGAGACGGTGGGGGAGATCGTCGTTCTGGGACGCCGCTTGGCGCCGCGTGATCTGACCCTGGGCGCAGGATCGGTCACCGAGGCCATGTCGCCGTCCAGCCGCGCCATCGAGAACGATCTGATCAAGGCCGTGGGCGCGACGCGCCTTGCCGATGCGCTGGAACTGGTCAGCGGCGTCAGCCAGCAGAACAATCGCGGCGGCGTCATGGACAACTTCGCCATCCGCGGCTTCCTGGGCACGCCCGACGGCGGGGCGGAATATTACGTCGACGGCTTTCTGGCCAATCGCGGCATGGCCCCGCCTCGCGACCCAGCGACGTCCGAGCGGATCGAGGTGCTGAAGGGGCCGTCCGGCGCCCTGTTCGGCGACATCGACCCGGCCGGACGCATCAATATCGTTTCCAAGACCCCGCGCTTCGCCGCCGCCGCCGCTTTCACCGCCACGGTGGGATCATTTGGCCTGCGCCGCGGCGAACTGGACCTGACCGGCCCGATCAACGACTCCCTGGCCGGACGGCTTGTGGTGGCGGGCGAGACCTCGAACGGCTGGCGCGACTATGTCGGCCTGGACCGCACCGTGGTGGCGCCGTCCCTGACCTGGCGTCCCAACGATGATCTGCGGCTGACCTATGTGGGCGAGTTCACCACCTTCACGACCCTGTTCGACCGGGGGATGCCGGCGATCAACGGCGACGCCCTGTTCCTGCCGCCCTCGAACTACTACGGCGAGCCCGGCGACGGCGTGACCCGCTTCCGCAACGAACGGCATCAGATCACCGGCGAATACCGGATCAATGACGACTGGAGCCTGAACGGCGGCGTCGCCTGGCGCGGCGGCTCGCTGAAGGGCCTGTCCAGCGATCAGTCGCGCCTGGTCGGCGACCAGCTGTGGCGTCAGCGTCGCGGACGCGACTTCTCGGTCGAGGACCTGTCGGCCCGGCTCGAGCTGAACGGCGTGGTCGAGACGGGGCTGGGCGTTCACAACCTCGGTTTCGGGGTGAAGGCCTATCAGCTGACCTATGGCGAGAAGTGGCTGCGCATCAATCCGACCGCCGCCAATCCCTATCCGATCAACGTCCTCAATCCCGTCTATGGCGCGGTCACGCCGCCAACACCCCGGCCCTTCACCGACAATCTGGAAAGGCGCGACGTCGTCACCTTGTACGCCCAGGATCTGTGGGAGGTGAACGACCGTCTCAGCCTGCTGGCCGGCCTGCGTTTCGACGACTACGACCAGACCATCCGAAACAACCGCACCGGCGCCGTCGGCGAGGCCAGCGACACGCCCCTGAAGTACCGCCTCGCCGCCCGCTATCGCCTGACCGACAACCTGACCGCCCACGCCAGCTATGGTCAGTCGTTCGTGCTGAACTCGGGCACGGGCCGCGACGGCTCCGGCTTCGCGCCCGAGAATGGCAAGGGCTATGAGATCGGCCTGGCCGGGGCCTGGGACGGACTGGATTTGGCCGCCACCGTCTTCGACATCGAGAAGTCGAACATTCTGACGACCGATCCCGTCGATCCTAACTTCCTGGCCCCGGTCGGCAAGCTGACGACGCGCGGGATCGAACTGGACGGCGCCTTGAAGATCGACGACGCCTGGCAGGTGGTGGCCAACTACGGCTGGACCGACGCCAAGGCCGACGACAGCGCCTTCGCCACCGACGCCGTGCTGAACGTGCCCGAACATTCCGGCTCGCTGTTCGTGATCGGTCGCTTCCCCACTTTCCACGGCACGACCTGGTCATTCATGACCGGCGCGGCCTACGTCGGCGACCGGGCCGGCGGCCTGGCGCTCGGCGCGCCAGAACTGCCTGCCTATTGGAAGGCCAAAGCGGCGCTGGACTACGGACTGACGCCCCAGGTCACCGCCCGCGTCGAGGTCGACAACCTGTTTGACGAGCGTTACGCCGCCAGCTCCTACAGCGCCTTGTGGATCTACCCCGGCGCCCCGCGCAGCGTCCGCGCCTCGCTCAGGATCGCTCTGTGAGATCGGGTCAGATGACGAAGTCGTACACCACATCGGCCAGGGTGTGATCCATGGTCCGGGCCGGTTCGGCATTGGTCGGGCAGTTGACCAGCCGGGCCGGCACCCCCGCCACGGTGCAGCCGGACGGCACAGCCTTCAGCACCACCGAGCCGGACGCCACCTTGGCGTAGTCGCCGACATGGATATTGCCCAGCACCTTGGCCCCGGCGCCCAGCAGAACGCCCTTGCCGATCTTGGGATGGCGGTCGCCGCGCTCGGCGCCCGTCCCGCCCAGGGTCACCCCATGCAGCATCGACACGTCGTCGCCGACCACCGCCGTCTCGCCGATCACGATGCCCGTGCCGTGATCCAGAAACAGCCCTTTGCCCATCTGCGCGGCCGGATGGATGTCCAGCTGGAACAGTTCGGAAATCCGGCTCTGGAAGTGGAAGGCCAGCGTCTCGCGCCCTTGTCCCCACAGCCAGTGCGCTACGCGCCAGCCCTGCAAGGCCTGGAAGCCTTTGAAATACAGGAAGGGCTGCAACAGGTTGCGGATCGCCGGGTCGCGTTCGGCCACGGCCTGCAGATCGGCCTCCGCCGCCTCGACCATCGACGGATCGGCCTTGAACGCCGAGAGGCAGACCTCGCGCACCGACATGGCGCTCATCTCGCCGTCCGCCAGCTTGCGCGCGATCTGGAAGCTCAACGCGCCCGCCAGGTCGTCGTGCGACAGGATCACCGCATTCATCTGCGAGCCCAGTTGCGGCTCCTCGCGCGACGCCGCCTCGGCGGAGGCGCGCAGCTGACGCCACACGGTGTCCATTTCGAGTTCTGCGACGACTTCCAGCTTGGCCATGACCGGCTCCTTCGGCGACATCATACGCGCCCCAGCAAGGCGCGCGCCAGCGCCTCGGGAAGTTCGCCGTTCATCGCCATATGATAGGCCTTGTAGGCCGTCGCCACCGTCAGGCTGTCGCGCACCGTTCCCCGCCCGATCTCGTCCAGCAGATCGACAAACGGCACGCGGACCACGGCGATGATCTCGGTGGGATCGGGATCGGTCGGCGCAGGCGACAGGCCCCAGGCGATCCAGGTCATGCCGATCTCGTCGGTGATGGAGTTCGACATCTCGACCTTCAGCGCCGGCAGCCAATGCTCGGCCTGCAATCCCGCCTCTTCGGCCAGTTCGCGCCGGATGCCGTCGAACGGATTCTCGTCCAGCGGCGCACCGCCTTCGGGCATTTCCCAGCTGTAGTTGGCGTGGGCGAACCGCTGCTGGCCCACCAAAGTCACCGTTCCGTCGTCGTGGACGGGCAGGACGCCGGTCCCAACATTCTTGAACCGCACGACGGCATAGTCGGCCTTCATCCCGGTCGGCGCCGTCGCCGGATGCCGGGTCAGCGCCATCCAAGGGCTATCGAACACCGTCTCGGTTCCGTCGCTGCGCCACGCCGGCGGTTTCGCCATCCCCTCGGCCCATTTCGGTTCGTCGGATTTGCGCATGGGCCACCTATGGCGAAGACGCGGATGAAAGCCTAGCTAGACGGCATGGTCGCGCTCAACGAACCCCTGCCCCCGCCCGTTCCCTCGAAAGATTTTCGGGACCGCCTGGCCCAGCGGCGCTCCGCCCCGGCCCAGGCCCTGGTCGCGCCCGGCCCGTCCGAGGCGGAACTGGACGAGATTCTAACCCTGGGCGCCCGCACGCCCGACCACGGCAAGCTGTTCCCGTGGCGGTTCGTGGTCCTGGGCCCCCAATCGCGCGCCGACATCGCCGCCCGCCTCGCCGTGCTGGTCGAACTCAGGAACGGCCCGGCCAAGGATCAGGCCGTGCTGGCCAAGCTCACCGCCGCGCCCGTCACTATCCTGGTCGTCTCGACGCCGGTCGAAGGGTCCAAGCCGATCTGGGAGCAACAGCTGTCGGCGGGCGCGGTCTGCATGAACCTGGAACACGCGGCATCCGGCTTCGGCTATTCGTCCAGCTGGATCACCGACTGGTACAGCTACGATCCGCAAGGCGTCGCCCTGTTCGGCCTGACCGAGGGCGAGAGCGTCGCCGGCTTCATCCACATCGGCACGCTGAACGAACCGGCGCTGGAACGCCCGCGTCCCGACATGGCCGCCAAGGTCACACGCCTGCCGTAAGCGGGTGACATAAGGTCGCCCTACGTCGGTTTGACCTCGACCGACCCCGCCTTCCTCCCCCAAGGCCTTCGTATGGATTCCCTGTTGCAAGCCGTGGGCGATTTCGTCGCCCGCAACCATATGTGGGCCGGCGTCATGTTGGGCCTGGTCGTGTTCGTCGAGTCGCTGGCGGTCGTCGGCGCCTTCGTGCCCGCCACCGGCCTGCTGGTCGCGGCGGGCGGTCTGATCGCGGCCGGCGTGCTGGACCCCGTCAATGTCATCGTCGGCTGCGTCATCGGCGCGGTGATCGGCGACGCCATCTCCTACTGGGCCGGACGTCGACTGGGCGTGCGCTTCCTCCAGCGCCCGATGTTCACGGCGCACCGCCGCCGCATCGCCTGGACGCGGTTGTACTGCCGTCGCTACGGCGTCATGTCGATCTTCGTCGGCCGCTTCTTCGGGCCCTTGCGCGCCTTCGTGCCCCTGACCCTGGGCATGCTCAGGATGCGTCAGCGCGCCTTCCAGTTCGGCAATGTCACATCCGGGATCGTCTGGGTGCTGGCCATGCTGGCGCCGGGCTATCTCGCCGCCCAGGGCCTGGCGAAGATGGAAGTCCTCAGCGAGGCCCACGGCCCCACCCTTCTGATCGGCGCCCTCGCCGTGACCATCCTGATTGTCGCCGTGGCCTATCGCCTGGTGAAGGCCCGCATGAGCCGCAAGTCCGCCATCATGCGCGGGGCGTTACAGGGCCGCTAAGTTCCTCTTCCGGTCGGTGCACCAACGAGACCAGCACCACCGAAATGATCATCAGCAGGAACCAGCTGCCCAGCTTGGCCAGGGACACCATCTCCCACCCGTCGGCCTGCCCGGGATAGACCCAGGCCCGCCCCAGCGTGCCCAGGTTCTCGGCGAACCAGATGAATAGGGCCACCAAGCCGAAGCCCAACAGCAACGGCATCTTCAATCGCATCCGATCGACGGTGAAGAAGAACCAGCCTCGGCAGAACAAGAGGATCGTCAGCACAAATAGGACTTTTCGAAAATCCGGAAGCCAATGATGGGCGAAGAAGTTGATGTAGATCGCCGCCGCCAGCACCCAGGTCGTCCACAGCGGCGGATACCTCCGCACCCGAATATGGAAGATGCGCTGCACCCGCGCGATATAGCTGCCGACCGCCGCATACATGAAGCCGGAGAACAGCGGCACCGCCCCGATCCGCAGAAGACTGTCCTCGGGATAGACCCACGACCCGTGCGCGGTCTTGAACAGCTCCATGATCGTCCCCGCCACATGGAACAGGAAGATCACCCGCGCCTCTTCCCAGCTCTCCAGCCGGAAGATCAGCATCGCCGCCTGGATCACCACCGCCCCGACGGCCAGGAAATCGTAACGGGACACCGGCGCCCCCTCCGGCCAAAGCAGAAACGTTCCCAGGATCAGGGCCAGCATCAGCCCCCCGAACAGACACGCCCACCCCTGCTTCAGCCCGAACCACAGGAACTCATAGGCGTATCGACGCGGTCTGGTCCCATCCGCCCACGCCTCCGCCCGCGTCATCAGACGGCGCCCCCAGGCTTCGAGCGGAAGTGCGTGGTTCATCGCACTACCCGTGACGGCCCAGCGCGAAACTTCAAGAGCGGACGGCTCCCACGCCGCGGCGTCTCAACCGCACGAAAGGAACCCGAGAACGAATTTCCTTTTCGACATCAGTCTTTAACGCCTGCCGCCGTAGACTTGCCGGCCAGTAGGAGAAGCTTATGTCTTGCGCAGGCTGTAAGGATGGGGCGGGGTTTGACCTGCCGATCACCATGGCGTTCCAGCCGATCGTCGATGTGACGACCCAGACGGTCTTCGCCTACGAGGCTCTGGTGCGGGGCAAGGACGGCCGGGGCGCAGGCCAGGTTCTGTCGCATATCTCCCACGACAACCGCTATGCCTTCGATCAGCTGTGCCGCACGACCGCCATCGATCTCGCCGCCGGTCTGGATATGACGGCGGGCGGCGCCAGCCTGTCGATCAACTTCCTGCCCAACGCCGTCTATGAGCCGCGCGCCTGCATCCGCGCCACCCTGGCGGCGGCGATGCGCACCAACTTCCCGGTGGATCGGATCATCTTCGAGTTCACCGAGAGCGAGGTGATGGACACCGACCACATCCTCAACATCCTGCGATCCTATCGCGCCATGGGCTTCAAGACCGCCATCGACGACTTCGGCGCCGGCTATGCGGGTCTTGGCCTGCTCAGCCTGTTCCAGCCCGACATCGTCAAACTGGACATGGCCCTGGTTCGCGACATCGACACCAACACGGTCAAGCGCACCATCGTGCGCAACACGCTGAACATGCTGCGGGACCTGGCCATCCAGCCGGTCTGCGAGGGCATCGAAACCCTGGCCGAACACGATGTCCTGCGCGACCTCGGCGTCGATCTGATGCAGGGCTATCTGCTGGCGAAGCCGGCGCTGGAAGCCTTGTCTCCTGTCGCCTGGCCTGACCAGGCTGCGCCTGTGGCCCTAATGGCCTGATCGCGAAGCGCCCGCCGCTGAACGGCGGCCGCGCGACCTCTGACTATCCCCGCCCGCGATAGGTCGGCACGCCTTGGTCCGGCAGCCACAGCCCTTCGGGCGGCGCACCGGTCTGCCAGAAGACGTCGATCGGGATGCCGCCGCGCGGATACCAGTATCCGCCGATCCTCAGCCACTTGGGTTCCAGCAGGTCGGCCAGCTTGCGGCCGATCGCGACGGTGCAGTCCTCGTGGAAGGCGCCGTGATTGCGGAAACTGGTCAGATACAGCTTCAGGCTCTTGGACTCGACCAGCCAGTCGCCCGGCGCATAGTCGATGACGATGTGGGCGAAATCCGGCTGGCCCGTCACCGGGCACAGGCTGGTGAACTCCGGCGCCGTGAAACGGGCCAGATACAGCGTGTCCGCATGCGGGTTCGGCACCCGCTCCAGCACCGCCGTCTCGGGACTGGTCGGAGCGGCGGTCTGGGCGCCGAGCTGGCTGAGGTTGTCGGTGTAGTGGGTCATGCCGGGCATTTAGGCGCTTGCGACGCGTATGAAAATCCTCCTCCGCTCCACTTCCTTCTCCCATTGGGAGAGGGCTTGAGCGCACGGCGGCGTCAGCCGGCGTCATTGCGCGAAAGGATGAGGGTCGAACGGCGTGATCTGGCCAATCGACCGATCCTCATCCGGCTCTCCGGGCCACCTTCTCCCAACGGGAGAAGGAAGACGATCAGCCAGCCATCCTAATCCCGGACAACTACCCCTACCCTTTCAACGCCTTCGCGCCGGGCAGCGTCAATCGACCGATCCTCGATCCGGACCGTCGTATGATGGCCGGTTTTCACCCGCCGTCGCCGCCTGCCCGCTTTCACCCCGCCCCCGACCCGAGATTAGACGAATTAGACTCATTTTTTCGCGCCACCGTCTGAAATCCCCGCGATTGCCTTCCCCGGCGACAGCCCGCTAAGCGTAGCGAAAGACAACCAAAGGAGACGCCCGTGGCCATTCCCGCTTCGCTGCAAAAAGGTCTGATCCTGCCGATCATTTCGGCGCCGATGTTCCTGGTGTCCGGACCGGATCTGGTGGTCGAGGCCTGCAATGCGGGCGTGATCGGCACCTTCCCGTCGCTGAACCAGCGCACGACCGAGGGCTATCGCGAGTGGATTCATGAGATCAAAAGCCGGCTGAAGCCCGAGGCTGCGGCTTTCGGCGTCAATCACATCGTTCATCCGACCAACCCCCGGCTGATGGCCGACATGATGGTGTCGGTCGAGGAGAAGGTGCCGCTGATCATCACCTCCCTGGGCGCCGTGCGCGATGTGGTCGATGCGGTCCACGGCTACGGCGGTCAGGTCTTCCACGACATCGCCAACATTCGCCATGCGCGAAAGGCGGCCGAGGCGGGCGTCGATGGTCTGATCCTGGTCGCCAATGGCGCGGGCGGCCATGCGGGCATCATCAACCCCTTCGCCCTGGTCAATGAGGTCCGAAGCTTCTTCAAGGGGACCATCATCCTGTCGGGCGCGCTCTCGACGGGTCAGGACGTTGCGGCCGCCCTGATGCTGGGCGCCGACTTCGCCTATATGGGCACGCGCTTCATCAACACGACCGAGGCCATGGCCGCCGACGCCTACAAGCAGATGGTCATCGACAGCGGCGCGACCGACATCGTCCACACGCCCGCCGTGTCCGGCATCCCTGCCAACTTCATGAGCAAGTCGCTGATCGAAAACGGCATCGATCCGAAGACCTTGCCAGAGCACAAGCTGGACATGGGCGACGAGGCCAAGGCCTGGAAGACCGTCTGGTCCGCCGGCCAAGGCGCGGGCGCCATCCACGACGTCCTGCCGACCGCCGAACTGGTCGCGCGCCTGCGACAAGAGTTCGCTCAGGCCACGGAGGAATTCGCCATCAAGGCCGGAGCACGCTAAAGGCGGCGCCAATCCGCTTCTCTCGCGCTGGAGCCCCCATGATCCGCACGACCATCCTCGCCGCCCTCTCCGTCTCCGCGCTCGCCGTTGCGCTGCCGGCCGCCGCCCAGTCGGCGTCTGGGTCCGCCCCGACGTCCACGCGCGACGCCTGGTCCTTCGAACTGGGCGCGGGCACGGACAACCGCTCCAAGGATGCGTCCAAGTCCGGCAACGACGGCTACGCCTTCGGCTCGGCGACCTGGGAAAGCGCGGACGGCCTGTTCTACGTCGGCCCCGGCTTCCAGACGATCCAGGCCGGCGGCTCTAACGTCGAGGCCGAGTTCGTGGTCGGCTATCAGCCCGAGGCCTTCGGCTATCGGTTCGACTTCAACGTCGCCTACAAGAACCGCCTCGACGCCGAAGCCGGCTATGATCAGGACGCCTGGGAGATCACCGGCAACGCCAGCCGCTCGATCGGCCCGGCCAGCGCACGACTGCAAGTCCAGTATTCGCCCGACGCCGCCGGCTCGACCGACAGCTTCACCTGGGTCGAGGGCCGCCTGGGCTGGGACTTCACGCCCCAGCTGAACGGCACAGTCGCCGTCGGTCGTCGCGAGCAGAACGGCGCGCCCGATTACACCGGCTGGAACGCCGGCGTGACCTACGCCCTCACCGACGCCCTGGAACTGGACCTGCGCTACTACGACACCGACGCCCACACCTTCGGCGAACAGTATGAGGACGCCCTGGTCGCCAAGGTCGCCTACGCCTTCTGATCGCCAGCCCCTTGCGTAACGGTTGTCGGGCGCCCATCTAGGTCTGGTCGATCTCTCTGCGTAACGCCGCTGCTCCCTTTGCATCACGCACCGAGGTCCAAAAGCCGATCCCATTCAGACCCGACAGGCCGACCAGGGATCCCTCCCTGCGGTCAACGCCAGACGGAGGTCTCCAAATGGCTACCGGCACTGTAAAATGGTACAACCCCACCAAAGGCTACGGCTTCATCGCGCCCGATGACGGCGGCAAGGATGTCTTCGTCCACGCCTCGGCCGTCGAAACGTCGAGCGTCGGCTCGCTGAACGAAGGCCAGAAGATTTCCTACGAAATCGAGCGCGATTCGCGCTCCGGCAAAGAGTCCGCCGGTCGCCTTACGGCGGCGGAGTAGGACACGCTCCAAGCGTCCAACACGAACGAGCCAGCCCCGACCAGGGCCGGCGTGATCGCCTTCGACGGCGAGGTCATCAAACTGATGCCGCTCGGCGGCCGTCGCGTTCGCCTGGACAATGGCCACCTGATCACGGTCCTGCCCTCGCTGGGCGCCCAGACGGGCGTCTCGCTGCTGGGCGACCGCGTGACGGTGGAAATAGCCTTCAATCAGCTGAAGGGCTGGCGCCTGTCGCGCCAGCCCTGAGGCTTCTGCATACGGATGCCGACATGACCCCGCTCGCCGACATGATCCCCGCGATGACCGACGCCGACCTGACGACGCTGCGCGCCAACGCCGCCCGCCTGGTCGAACACGGCGCCTCGACCCAGGTCATGGCCGCCAGCGACATCATCCCGGTCATCGACACCGAAATGGCCCGCCGCGCGGCCCTGCCCAAGCCCGCAAAGGCCCCGGTCAAGCGCGCCGCCCCCAAGAAGAAGCTGCCGCCGGTCACCGGCCACCAGACAGCCCTTCCCTCCAGCTGAGATCAGCCCAGGGCCTGATTCAGATCCGCGACCAGGTCCTCGACGTTCTCGACCCCGACCGACAGCCGGATCAGGTTGTCGGTCACGCCGCCCGCCTCGCGCACCTCCTTGGGCACGCTGGCGTGGGTCATGATGGCCGGGTGGTTCACCAGGCTTTCGACCCCGCCCAGCGACTCCGCCAGGGTGAAGACCTGAACCCGTTCCAGCACCCGCTTCGTGCGCTCCAGATCGCCCTCCAGGATCACCGTCACCATCCCGCCGAAGCCGCCGCTCATCTGGCGCGCGGCCAGCTCATGCTGCGGGTGGGCGATCAGGCCGGGATAGATCACCTTGGCGATCCCCGCGCGCGTCTCCAGCCAGCGTGCGATGGTCAGCGCGTTCTCGCAGTGCGCCTTCATCCTCAGCGCCAGAGTCTTCAGCCCCCGGTTGGCCAGGAAGGCGTCGAACGGCCCCATGATCCCGCCGACCGAGTTCTGCAGGAACTTGATCCGCGTCGCCAGGTCGGGATCGCCCGTTACCAGCACCCCGCCGATGATGTCCGAATGGCCGTTCAGGTATTTGGTCGCCGAGTGCATCACCACGTCCGCCCCCAGGCTCAGCGGCTGCTGGCAGAACGGGGTCGCGAAGGTGTTGTCCACGACCAGCAGCAACCCATGCGCCTTGGCCACCTTCGACAGGGCGGCGATATCGGCCAGCTTCATCAGGGGATTGGTGGGCGTCTCGACCCACAGCATCTTGGTCTTGGGCGTGATCGCCGCCTCGACCGCCGCGATGTCGCTCAGGTCCACATAGGCGAAGTCCAGCCCCATGGTTCGCCTGCGCACCCGCTCGAACAGTCGCCATGAGCCGCCGTACAAGTCGTCGCCAGTGACGATGTGATCGCCCGCATCCAGCAGCTCCAGCGCGGTCGAGGTCGCCGCCATGCCCGAGCCGAAGCCGAACCCGTGCGTGCCGCCCTCCAGGTCCGCAATACAGGCCTCGAACGCCTCGCGCGTCGGGTTCTTGCCCCGCGCATACTCATAACCCTTGTTCAAGCCCGGGCTCTCCTGGGCGTAGGTCGAGGTGGCGTAGATTGGCGTCATCACCGCGCCCGTGGTCGGGTCAGGATTTTGGCCCGCATGGATGGCGCGGGTCGAAAAGCCCTGGCTGTTCTTCTTGTCGCTCATGGACTTACCGGTTCAGGCTGAGGTGGTTGATCAGGTCGGTGCGGGTGATCAGGCCGACGAACCGCTCTCCGTCCAGCACGATGGCCACGCGGTCGCGGTCGAAGACAGGGATCAGGGCGTCCAGCGGCTCATTGACCTGAAGCGTGTCCAGATCGCGCGTCATGGCTGAGGCCACCGGCTTGGCGAACCGTTCCTTTCGCGTGATCTCGTCGGTGTTCATGATGCGGATCAGGTCGCTTTCGTCCAGGATCCCGACTAGCCGGCCGTCTTCGATGATCGGCAGTTGCGATACGTCGGCGCCCTTCATCCGCTTGAAGGCGGTGTCCAGGGTATCGCCCGGCCCGGCGACGACGACGTCGCCCTTCTCGTATTTGCGGTTGATCAGGTCCGACAAGTCGCCGTGCAGCTCGCGCTCTCCCAGGCCCTGATCCGCCAGCCAGGCGTCGTTATAGACCTTGGACAGATATTTGGCCCCGGTGTCGCAGACGAAGGTCACGCAAGTCTTGGGCTCGGTCTGCTCGCGGCACCAGCGCAGGGCCGAGGCGATCAGGGTGCCGGACGACGAGCCGGCCAGGATGCCTTCCTTCAGCAGCAGTTCGCGCGCCGTGGCGATCGCCTCGGCGTCGGGGATCGAATAGGCCTTGTCGATCAGGCTCATGTCCGCCGTATCGGGCACGAAGTTCTGGCCGATTCCCTCGACGGTGTAGCTGCCTTCCGGCCCCGGCACGCCGTCGTTGACGATGCCGGCGAGGGTCGAGCCGACGGGATCGGCCAGGATGATCTGGGCCTTCGAGCCAACGCTCTTCAGAAACTGCGCCACGCCGGTGATCGTGCCGCCCGAGCCGATGCCGGCGACGAAGGCGTCGATGTCGCCGCCCGTCTGCTCCCAGATTTCGGGGCCCGTCGTATTCACATGGGCCTCGGCGTTGGCGGCGTTGGCGAACTGGTTGACGTAGAAGCCGCCGGGAATGCCTTGGGCCAGACGCTCGGCCATGTCGGTGTAATATTCCGGATGGCCATGCGGGACGTCCGAACGCGTCAGACGAACATCGGCGCCCATCGCCCTGAGATGCTGGATCTTTTCCTTGGACATCTTGTCCGGGATGACCAGAAGCACCTTATACCCCCGGGCCCGACCGACCAGCGTCAGCGCCAGGCCGGTGTTGCCCGCCGTCGCCTCCACGATGGTGCCACCTTCCTTCAGGAAGCCTTCGCGCTCGGCGGCGTCCAGCATCGAGATGGCGATCCGGTCCTTGATCGAACCGCCGGGGTTCTGGGACTCCAGCTTCAGCAGCAGGCGGCACGGGCCGGTGTCGATCTTCGTCACCTCCACCATCGGCGTCTTGCCGATCAGATCCAGCGGCGACGAGACGGTCGCGCTCAGGGCGGGGGCGGTCAGGGACATCGAAAACTCCATTCGGGGCGGGCGGAAGCTGAAGCCCCGCCTTCACATGGTCAACTCACGCAAGATTTGACCCCTCAAGATTTACTCAAGGGCGCGGTTACGCGCTACGAAAGACATAATGACCAAATCATCCAAGAGGCCGCCTGCCGGCCTCCCCGACAAAGCTGCCCTCGTCGCCTTTCTGCGCGAGGCCGGATCGGCCGAGAAGACCGACATCGCGCGCCATTTCGGCCTGAAGGGCGGCGACCGCCGGGCCCTGCGCGAAATGATCCGCGAACTGGAAGCCGAAGGGCGACTGGGCAAACGCGGCCGCAAGGGCTTTTCTGAAGCTGGCGCCCTGCCCCCCGTCGGCGTCGCCGATGTGATCGAACGCGACGGCGATGGCGAACTGTATGTGCGCCTGGTCGAGGCCAGTCCCGACGCCCCGCGCGCCATTCTGATGCCCGACAAGTCCAAGGCCGCCCCTGGCCTGGGCGATCGCGTGCTGGTGAAATTCCAGCGCGGCGACGAGGGCTGGGAAGCCCGGCTGATCAAGAAGCTGGATGTCGGCTCCAACCGCGTCCTGGGCGTGATCCGCAAGTCGGCGCGCGAAACCCGCGTCGAGCCGGTCGATCGCCGCTCCAAGGACGTACTGCTGGTGCCCCAGGCCCAGTCCGGCGACCTGCGTGACGGCGATCTGGTTCTGGCCGCCATTGAGAAGGGCGACCAGCGCTATGGTCCCAAGCGCGGCAAGATCCTGGAGCACATCGGCAAGGAGGATGATCCCCGCGCCGCCTCCCTGATCGCCATTCACGCCCACGGCGTCCCGACCGGCTTCTCCGAAGCGGTCGAACGCGAGGCCGAGGATCAGACCCTGCCGACGCTGAAGGGCCGCGAGGACCTGCGCGAGGTCCCCTTCATCACCATCGACCCCGCCGATGCGCGCGACCACGACGACGCCGTCTATGCGGCGCGCGATGAGGATCCGAAGAATGAGGGCGGCTGGATCGTCTGGGTCGCCATCGCCGACGTCGCCGCCTACGTCCGCCCCGGCAGCCAGCTGGACCGCGAGGCGCGCGACAAGGGCAACTCGACCTATTTCCCCGATCGCGTCGAGCCGATGCTGCCGGAAGTGCTGTCGAACGGTCTGTGCAGCCTGAAGGAGGGCGAGAACCGCGCCTGTCTCGCCGTGCGGATGGTCTTCGACAAGGACGGACGAAAGACCGGCCACCGGTTCGTGCGCGGCCTGATGCGGTCGCACGCCAAGCTCAGCTACGAGCAGGCGCAGGCCGCCATTGATGGGCAAACTGACGACACGACCGGCCCGATCATGGAGGCGATCCTCTATCCGCTGTGGAACGCCTATCACGCCATGCTGAAGGGCCGGCTGAAGCGCAGCCCGCTGCAGATCGAATCGGCTGAACGCCGCATCCGCATGGCGCCCGCCAATGAACAAGGAGGGGGCGGCATCGCCTCCATCGAAAAGCGCGCTTCGCTGGAGGCGCACCGGCTGATCGAAGAGATGATGATCCAGGCCAACGTCTGCGCCGCCGAAACGCTGGAGCAGAAGAAGACGCCGCTGATCTATCGCGTGCACGACGCGCCCAGCCAGGAGAAGATCTTCAACCTGGCCGACTTCCTGTCGACCATCGGCAAGCCTTGGAACAAGGGCGAGCCCGGCACGACCAAGCGGTTCAACAAACTGCTGGACGAGACCCGCGACACCGAACACGCCGATGTCGTCAACGAGGTGGTCCTGCGCAGCCAGATGCAGGCGATCTACTCCCCCGAGAACATCGGCCACTTCGGCCTGAACCTGGATCGCTATGCCCACTTCACCTCGCCGATCCGGCGCTATTCCGACCTGATCGTCCACCGCGGCCTGATCCGGGCTCTGGGCTTGGGTAAGGACGGACTGACCGACCGCGAGATCGCCGAACTGCCGGCCATCGCCGAGGGCGTGACCATGACCGAGCGCCGGTCGATGGCCGCCGAGCGCGATGCCATGGACCGCTATATCGCCGCCTATCTGGAAGAGCACGTCGGCGCGACCTTCGCCGGGCGGATCACCGGCGTGACGCGGTTCGGCCTGTTCATTCGTCTGGAGGACACGGGCGCGGACGGCCTGGTGCCCGTCTCCACGCTCGGCAGCGAATACTTCACCCACGACGACCGCGCCCACGCCCTGGTCGGCGAACGCACCGGCAAACGCTTCACCCTGGGCCGGATGGTCGAGGTCACGCTGCGCGAAGCCACGCCCGTTACCGGCGGCCTGGTGTTCGAAATGCTCAGCGAGCCCGAACCCCGCGATCCCAACGCCCCCGCGCCCCGCTATGGCATTCGCGGACGCGGGGGTGACGGCCCGCCGATGCGCGGCAAGAACCGCCCTGGCGGCCCCAAGCCCCGCAACGGCTCCAAACCCTCCGGCGGCCTGAAGGGCGTGAGGAAGGGCAAGCGCAAGTGACCCCTTTCGACGCCGCTCAGGATCTGGCCGACACCCCGCGTGTCGGCGGGGCTCAGCGGCCGAAGGATGCGGCGACGCTGATCTTGACGCGCGGCCGCGATCGGCCCGAGGTGCTGATGGGGCGGCGCGCGCCGGGGCATGTGTTCATGGCGTCGAAATGGGTGTTTCCGGGCGGGCGGATCGATCGCAGCGACTTCACCGCCGCCGCGACGGGTGAGTTGTCGGGCGAGGTTGCGCGGCGATTGGAAGGCGAACTGCCCGCTCGCCGTGCGCGCGCCCTGGCCCTGACAGCGGTGCGCGAGACGTTCGAGGAGACAGGGCTGATTCTGGGGCGGCCGGCGCCCCGCGCCTCCGTCGCCGGACCGTGGCGCGAGTATCGTCAGGCGGGCGCCCTGCCCGATTTGTCGGTCCTGTCCTACATCGCCCGCGCCATCACGCCGCCGGGCCGCACGCGGCGGTTCGACGCGCGGTTCTTCATGGCCCCGGCCGAGGCCCTGCTGACACCCGAACCGACCGCCGGGTCGGGCGAACTGGACGAGATCGCCTGGCTGCCGTTGGACGAGGCGCGCGCACTGGACCTGCCCGCCATCACCCGGTTTGTGCTGGGTGAACTGGCCGAGCGGTTGGAACACCCAAACCGCCCCCTGCCCTTCGTGCGGATGGTGCGGGGTCGGCACACGGTCGAGCACAGGGACTGACGTGGCTGGAACGACGATCACCCTGCGCCTGACGATCGCCGATCCGGTCGCGGGCGTCGCCTACAGCCTGCAGGACAAGGCGAACATGCCGGTCGAGCTGCGCATCGCCGCAGACGGCCCGATCAGCTTCGACGCGCCCGTCACCCTGTCCGAGGATGGCCGCCTGACCGGCCCCTTCGTGCGGCGCGAGGGCGCTACGCGGCGGTTCGTCTATGTCGCGATCGGCACGTCGGCAGGCCAGCACGCCAGCGAATGGAGCCGACGCGCCAAGATCGACGTCCACGACATTCCGCCCGATCTGCTGGCCCAGGCGCGCCAAGGCGAGGTGCTGGAAGTCGTTTTGCCCGGCCGCGCCAAGGACGGCGGCCCCGCCTGCGCCACCGTGCGGCCGATCCAGGCCTGGCGCGTCGTTTGATCCTTAGTCGGCGATCGGCTTGGTCAGGTCGAACTCGACGCGGAAATACCGGTTGGGACGACGCAGTTCGTAGGCGAACATCCGGTCGGGGTGAACCTCCATCGCCCAGATATTGGTGGTCGAGACCGCCGCGTCATTGGCGTTGAACAGGGCGGTCGATTCGGCATCGACCGGGAATTGCTGACGCTCGGCCGTGCCCGCGTTGATCGTATCGCCGCCATACCAGTGCAGCATGTCGGTCGTCCCATCCGCGTGGCGGTGATCGTGCTTCAGCCGAAGGCCAGCGTCCGTTTTCGTGACGACCCAAGTCCGCGAACGATCCGACCCCACGGCGAAGGGAATACGCACCTCGTCCGGCGAACAGTCGCGAACATGCATGACCAGCCGCTCGCTGGCGAACCTGGCGTCGGCGGCGTCGGTGGTGACGACATTGCCTTCGAATCGTTGGCCGCACAGGGCGTTCAACCGCGCCATGAAATCGTCCTGGGACTGAGCCGGATCGGCCGTTGCGACGCCGACGCATGACAAGGACATCAGGGCCGCAGCGGCCAGCAGGGATGCGATTTTCATGCGGTCAGACTATATGTGCGTTCCGCCTCATCAACGTGGCATCGCGCCCGTTGACTTTGGGGCGATCCTGAGTATGTTCCGCGCCTCTTATTTTAAGCGGCTTTCGCCGTCGCAGAGGTAATTCCGATGGCCAAACCGGCTTCCATCAAGATCCGCCTGAACTCCACGGCCGACACCGGCTTCTTCTATGTCACCAAGAAGAACGCCCGCACCATGACCGAGAAAATGGTCGTCAAGAAGTACGATCCCGTCGTGCGCAAGCACGTCGAGTTCAAGGAAGGCAAGATCAAGTAAGTCCTTGATCCGCTGAGAATTGAAAACGCCCGGCTGGTCTCCAGCCGGGCGTTTTTCGTTGTCTGGACGCCCTTGTTACGCCGCCTTGGCGATGACCCGGTTGCGGCCGGCGGCCTTAGCCTCATAGACCCCTTCGTCGGCGCGCTTCAGCAAGCCCTCGGGCGTATCGCCGTCGCCGGTCGTGGCGGCCACGCCGATCGAGATGGTGATGGTGATCTGCTCTTTGCCACCCATGACGCGGAACGGCGCGGAGGCGACGTCGCGGCGAATCCGTTCGGCGACACGGCCGGCGTCTTCCAGACTGGCGCCCGGCATGACCACCACGAACTCCTCCCCGCCCATGCGGCATGGCAGGTCCACGGCCCGGACATTGGTGGCCAGGCGCACGGCGAACTCCACCAGCACCTCATCGCCAGCGTCGTGGCCGAAGCTGTCGTTGACCGACTTGAAGTGGTCGATGTCCAGAACCAGCACGGCCACCTGGGCCCCGCCTTGGGCCGCACGACCCACCAGCGCCTGCAACTGGCCGGTCATGTAGCGCCGATTGTGCAGACCGGTCAGGGCGTCGGTGACGGCCATTTCCATGCTGCTGTCCAGCTTCTGGCGCAGGAAGTCGGTGTAGCGTTTGCGTCGGATCTGGGTGCGAACCCGCGCCGAGAGTTCTTCGGTATCGACTGGGCGCGGCAGGATGTCGGCGGCGCCCAGTTCCAGCGCCTTGATCATGCGCGGCCGTTCGGTCGGCTCCACGATCGCCAGGATCGGCGCGCGGCGGGCATCGCCCGACTTGGCCTGAGCGACGATCCGAAGCCCGTCGAAGCTCGCGGCGGCGACGTTGACGATGATCAGGTCCAGCGCCCCCTTGGCCGCGACCAGCGCCGCCTCGGGATCGGTTTCGATGGCGACGCGATGTTCGCCGCCCAGTTCCTGGGCGATCTTCTCGGCCTGACGCTGGTCGTCATCGACGATCAGAACGCGCCCGCCCTCGCTACGCAGCCGCGCAGCATTGTCCGAATCGACGCCCAGGCGACGGCCGCTTTCCTCGCGCTCGCGCAGCTCGTCCATGACGTGCTTCAGCCGCGTCAGCGACTTGACCCGCGCGAACAGGATGACGTCGTCGATGGGCTTGGTCAGGAAGTCGTCGGCTCCGGCCTCCAGCCCCTTGATCCGATCCTCGCGCCCGTCCAGCGCCGTGACCAGCACGACGGGGATATGGCGCGTCTCGGCCTGGGCCTTCAGCCGTCGGCACGTCTCGAACCCGTCCATGCCGGGCATCATGACGTCCAGCAGGATCAGGTCCGGCTGGTGCTCGGCGGCGATGGTCAGGGCCGACGCGCCGTCGTTGCAGGTCAGCACATCGTAATATTCGATGGTCAGCTTGGCTTCGAGCAGGCGGACGTTCACGTCCACATCGTCGACGACGAGGATACGGGCGCTCATCCGAGGTGCTGCCGGATGGTTTCGAGGAAATGCATGACCGAGATCGGCTTGGAGATATAGGCCTCGCACCCGCCCTGACGGATCCGCTCCTCATCGCCCTTCATGGCGAAGGCGGTGACGGCGATGACGGGGATGTGGTTCAGCTCGTCGTCGTCCTTCAGCCATTTGGTGACCTCCAGGCCCGAGATTTCAGGCAACTGGATATCCATCAGGATCAGGTCGGGATGATGGGCGCGCGCCAAGGCGAGCGCCTGCAAGCCCTCGCGGGTCTGCAGGGTCTCATAGCCCTGGGAATCGAGCAGATCATGAAAAAGCTTCATGTTCAGCTCGTTATCCTCGACGATGAGGACTTTCTTGGACATCATCACCTGACCTGCGCGCCCCTCGAACGCGGGACGCCTCGTTGGTCGCATTCGTAGGCGCCCAGTCTTAAGTTGGGGTGAAGCCAACCTTACGGAGACCTTAAGCGTGGCCATCAAGGCCATCTGTCGCGACTGCCTGTGGACCGGCGAAGATCCCGCCGGGCCGCGCGAGAACCGCTGTCCGGCGTGCGGATCGCGGCGCGTGGTCGCAGACGCCGAACTGGACCAATTGTCGATCGCGCACATGGACTGCGACGCCTTCTACGCTTCGGTGGAGAAGCGCGACCGGCCAGAGTTGCGTGACAAGCCGGTGATCGTCGGCGGCGGAAAGCGCGGCGTGGTCTCCACCGCCTGCTATGTCGCGCGCCAGTACGGCGTCGGCTCCGCCATGCCCATGTTCAAGGCGCTGAAGGCCTGTCCCGAAGCCGTTGTGATCAGGCCGGACTTCACCAAATACGTCTTCGAATCGCAGCGCATTCTGGGGGCGTTGGGACAGCTGACACCCTTGATCCAGCCGCTGTCGCTGGATGAGGCCTGGGTTGATCTGTCGGGCACAGAGCGGCTGAACGGCGGCCCGCCGGCGCTGCAGCTGATCCGCTTCCAGAAACAGATCGAGGAGGAAACCGGCCTGACCGTCTCCATCGGCCTGGCCCCCAACCGCTTCCTGGCCAAGATGGCGTCGGAGATGGACAAGCCGCGCGGCTTCTCCGTCGTTGGCGCCGCCAACGCCCAGGCCCTGCTGGCGCCGCGCCCCGTCACCGCCCTGCCCGGCGTCGGGCCGGTATTCGGCAAGGCGCTACGCAGCGACGGCTATTCGACCATCGGTGATCTGGCGCGGGCCGACTTGCGCGACTTGGTCAAACGCTACGGCGAATCCGGTCTGCGCCTGCACGATTTGGCCCACGCCCGCGACGCGCGCGCCGTGAACCCCGAGCGCGACCGCAAGGGAATGAGCGCCGAAACCACCTTCAACGAAGACCTGACGTCGGCCGAGGCGCTGGAGGCCGAGCTATGGCCCCTGTGCGAGAAGCTGGCGGCCAAGGCTCGGCGCGACGGGGTCGCTAGCCGGGTGCTGGTGCTTAAGCTGCGCCGCACCGACTTCAAGATCATCACCCGCCGCATCACCCTGCCCGAACCGGTTCAGACGGCCCGCGCCCTGTTCGCCGCCGGGCGGGATTTGCTGAGACCGGAACTTGGCCAGTCCTACCGCCTGATCGGCATCGGCATGGCAGACGTCCAGGACGCCGAGGACGCACCCGCCGGCCTGTTCCAGACCAGTGAGACCCGGGCCCTGAAGACCGAACGCGCCATCGATGTGCTGCGCGAAAAGTTCGGCAAGGACGCGGTGGTGGCGGGCCGTGCGCTGAAGCCGTAGGACGGGGCATGGATCTCGCTAAACGCGCCTATGACCACGGCTTTCGCCTGGACCCGATCGTCCGCAGCCTGCTGGACACGGATTTCTACAAGCTGCTGATGCTTCAGATGATCTGGCGCGAGCATCGCGACGTTCCGGTCGTCTTCCAGGTCATCAACCGCACCAAGGCTGTGCGTCTGGCCGACGAGATCGATATCTACGCGCTGCGCGAACAGCTGGATCACGCCCGCACCTTGCGGTTCACCAACAAGGAACTGGTCTGGCTGGCGGGCAACAGCTTTTATGGCGTGAAGCAGATCTTCTCGCCCGACTTCATCGCCTGGCTGACTGATTATCGCCTGCCGGACTATGACCTTTCGGTTCAGGACGGGCAGTATGTGCTGACCTTCTCGGGCGCCTGGGCCGAGGTGACGCTGTGGGAAATCCCGGCGCTGGCGATCCTGAACGAGCTGCGCTGCCGCGTCGGAATGCGACGGCTGGGCCGGTTCGAGCTGGACATCCTGTATTCGCGCGCCAAGACGCGGCTGTGGTCCAAGGTCGAGCGGCTGCGGCTCTTGCCCGACCTCGCCCTGTCCGACTTCGGCACGCGGCGGCGGCACGGCTTCCTGTGGCAACGCTGGTGCATTCAGGCGTTGAAGGAGGGGCTAGGCAAATCCTTTATCGGCACGTCCAACGTCTTGCACGCCATGGAGAACGATCTGGAAGCCATCGGCACCAACGGACACGAACTGCCGATGGTTCTGGCGGCTTTGGCGCCCGACGACGCGGCTTTGGCCCAGGTGCCGTATGCGGTGCTGGACGAATGGCGCAGACACTATGCGGGCAATTTGCTGATCGTTCTGCCCGACGCCTTCGGCACCGAGGCGTTTCTGGAGCAGGCGCCCGATTGGGTGGCGGACTGGACCGGTTTCCGGCCCGACTCTGCCCCGCCCATCCCGGCCGGCGACCGCCTGATCGACTGGTGGCGCGCGCATGGGCGCGACCCGAAAGAGAAGCTGCTGATCTTCTCGGACGGGATGGACATCGACGGGATCGAGGCGACCCACGCTCATTTCCACAGTCGCGCGCGTCTCAGCTTCGGCTGGGGCACCAATCTGACCAATGATTTCCGCGACTGTTCGCCCGCCTTCGCGCCTGAACTGGAGCCGATCTCCCTGGTGTGCAAGGTGGTCGAGGCCGGCGGTCGCCCCGCCATCAAACTGTCGGACAATCCCGCGAAAGCGGTCGGCGATCCCGGCGAGATCGAACGCTATCGCCGTGTCTTCGGCGTGCGCGGTCTGACCGCCCAACCCGTCACGGTCTGAAACCCGGCCTTAAGCCCGCCGTGCGACAAGGCGGGAATGAGCGCCTTTCTCGACAAGATGCGTCGCCGCGCCGGCCGCTATCTCGATGTCCGTCCTGCCGACGTGCGGCCCGCGCGCGGCGTCCTCAGCCTGTCGTTCGACGACATCCCGGCATCGGCCTGGACCGAGGCCGGACCGATCCTGGCTCAACACGGGGTCAAGGCAACCTACTATGTCTGCGGCGGACTGTCGGGCGGTCGCAATCTGGACCTGCCCCAGTTTGAGGTGGAGCATCTGCAAGCGCTCCATGAGGCCGGGCACGAAGTCGGTTGCCACACCTATGAACATGTCTCGACCCTGACCCTGTCGCCGGCCCGGCTAGACGCCAGCCTGGCCCGCAACGCCGCCTGGGTGGCCGAGCGGTTGGACGGATACGAAATGCGGACCTTCGCCTATCCCTTCGGCGATTGCGCCCTCGGATCGAAAGCCGTGATCGACAAACGTTTCCTGTGCGGGCGCGGCGTCCGCGACGGGATCAACGCCGGGCGTTCGGATCGCAATCTGCTGCAGGCCATCGGCCTGGAGAGCCGTCGTCTGCCCGGCTACGACCTAGAGACGCTGGTTTCGGAGACGGCGGCCTCGAACGGCTGGCTGATCGCCTATGGCCACGATGTCAGCGACGCGCCGACGCCGTATGGCTGCCGTCCAGTGGATATCGATCGGTTGATCCGACTGGCCAGGGCGGCCGACTTGGACATCCAGCCGGTCGCGGCGGCGTGGCGGATGGCGACAGCCTGAGGGATCAGGCGGCCTTGCGCCGATCAGCCCAGGCGATCAGCTCCTTGCGGGGCCAGATCATCAGCCATGACCGGGCAGTATATTCCCCGCTGTCGATCAGCGCCTTGCGCGACGCCGACGCCGTCGCCGCCCGTTCGGTGTGGATCTCGCCCGGTCCCTGATGGACCATGAAGGCCCCGCCCCTCAGCGGGTTCAGGCGCAGGTGAGCCAGGCGGGGGCTGATCTCGGTCAAGGGCGGATCGTAGAACCAGCTGGAGCCGATCATGCCGGCCAGTTCCGGCCGTGCGCGGCACAGCTCCGCCGCCGTCGCCCAGGCCTCGTTCCAGCCGTCCTCGTTGAAGCCGCGCAGCCAGCGGCTCTCGGTGTGAACCTCCAGCCAAGGCTCGCGCTTGGCGCCCGCCGCCAGATAGCGGAACAGCGGCTTGAGGCCCCAGCCGTCGCGAACGTGTTTGACGATCTGGCCCGGCCCGACCGGCGACGACAGGTCGATCACCTGACTTTTCGCGCCCGGCACGCTGAGCGCCAGGGTGAAGCGCACGTCCTTGGACCAATGGTCGAAAACGTAGTCGCCCTCGGCCTTTTCCAGAAACCCCGCCAGTTGTTCGATCCAGTAGGGATAGAGGGCAATGACCTCGGCCGGCAGGCTCATCGCCGCCGCACGGTCGGGCAGTTGCAGCGCCCAGGCGGCGACCAAACCCCGACGCACATTGTCCGATGCATCAGCGCCCAACAGCGCATCCACCGCCTTGGCCGGCATTTCGAAGTCCCAATGCGGCGCGGTCTCGGCAGCCTTTTGCGCGGCCGGGATTACGGCGGCGTCCACACGCGCGCGGTCGCCGGGAGACAACCGCGCCAGCACGGCATGGAAGGCGGCGACGTCGGGGGTCAGATGCATATCCATGATCGCACCATGACACGGCGCGGTTGGCGAACCTTTAAAGAGTGCCGGACGGGTGACGCCGGCCTTGCCCCGCGCTAAACCGCGCCCAGATAAACAGGAGCCCCCATGAGCATCGAAGCCCGCATCGCCGAACTCGGCCTCACCCTGCCGGAACCCGCCAAGCCGGTGGCCAGCTATGTCTCCTATGTCCGCTCGGGCAATCAGGTCACTATCTCGGGCCAGCTGTCGAACGACGCGAACGGCGGGATCAAGGGCACGGTCGGCGTGGACGTAACGCCGGAGCAGGCGTTGGAAGCCGCGCGTCTGTGCGGTTTGAACCTGATCGCTCAGATCAAGGCGGCCTGCGATGGCGATCTGGACCGGGTGGTCCGCATCGTGAAGCTGGGCGGCTTCGTTCAGGCCGGTCCCGACTTCACCGCCATTCCCGCCGTCATCAACGGCTGCTCGGACATGATGGTCGAGGTCTTTGGCGACGCAGGCAAGCACGCCCGCTCGGCCGTCGGCGTGTACAAGCTGCCGCTCGGTTTCGCCGTCGAGATCGATGCGATCGTGGAGATCCGCTGATCTTTGAGATCTCGGTTCACGAAGGGATCGCCGACATCGGCCGTGAGGCCTGGGACGCGTGCGCGCTGCCCACCGGCGATCCCTTTGTCTCCTTTGATTTTTTGCACGCGTGCGAGGCCTCGGGCAGCGCCGCGCCTCGCCAGGGCTGGGCCCCACGCCACCTGGCCCTGAGGGGTGAAGACAACGCGGTGCTGGGCACCATGCCCCTTTATCTGAAGGGCAACAGCCAAGGCGAATATGTCTTCGACCACAGCTGGGCCGATGCCTATGAACGGGCCGGCGGGCGTTATTATCCCAAGCTGCTGGGCGCCGTGCCCTTCACGCCTGCGACCGGCCCCCGCTTCCTGAACCATCCCGACGCCGACGCCGCCACCGTGCGTCAGGCCCTGATCCAAGGGGCGGTAACACTGGCCGAACGGCTTGGCGTCTCCTCCCTGCACGTCAACTTCCCGACCGAAGCCGACTGGTCAGTCATGACCGAGGCGGACCTGCTGCCACGCCAGGACATCCAGTTCATCTGGCGCAATAACGGCTACCGGACCTTCGACGATTTCCTGGCCGCCCTGTCGGCCAACCGTCGCAAGACCATCAAGCGCGAGCGCCGCGACGCCCAGGCCAATCTGGATATCCGCGTCCTGACCGGCGCCGACATCACCGAGGCCCACTGGGACGCCTTCTTCGCCTTCTACATGGACACAGGCTCGCGCAAGTGGGGTCGGCCCTATCTGACGCGCGACTTCTTCAGCCGCGTCGGGGCCACCTTGGCCGACCGGATCGCCTTGGTCATGGCGTTTCGGGATGAGACGCCCATCGCCGGCGCCCTGAACTTCATCGGCCGCGACGCCCTTTACGGTCGTCAGTGGGGCACGCTGGAAGACGTGCCGTTCCTGCATTTCGAGCTTTGCTATTATCAGGCCATCGAGTTCGCCATTTCGCGTGGCCTGTCCCGCGTCGAAGCCGGGGCCCAAGGCGACCATAAGATCGCGCGCGGCTACCTGCCCTCCCCCGTCTATTCCGCCCATTTCATCGCCGACCCCGCCCTGCGCGATCCCGTCGCCCGCTATCTGGACGGCGAACGGCCAGCCGTCGCGGCGGAGATGCGGGCGATGACGGAAGAACTGTCGCCCTACAAGCAGACATAGAAAAAGGCCCGGCTGCTGCCAGCCGGGCCTTTCGCCATCACCTTTCCGGAAATCAGGCGGTCTCTTCTTCCTCGGCCTTCGCGGGCGCGCTGGCGCTCGTGATGTCGAAGTCGATCTTGCCGTCCTTCAGCTGGACCCTGACGTGTCCACCGCGCGTCAGGCGTCCGAACAGGATGTCGTCGGCCAGCGGCTTCTTGATCGAGTCCTGGATGACCCGCGCCAGCGGACGCGCGCCATACAGTTCGTCGAAGCCGTTCTTGGCCAGCCAGTCGGCGGCTTCGTCGGTCAGTTCGATGGTGATGTTGCGGTCCGCGAGCTGGGCTTCCAGCTGGAGAACGAACTTGGTCACCACCGAGCGGATCGTGTCGGCCTGCAACGGCTTGAAGGCCACGATGGCGTCCAGGCGATTGCGGAACTCCGGCGCGAACAGGCGCTGGATGGCCTTGTCATCCTCGCCCTCGACCTTGCCCCGGCCGAAGCCGATGGAGGCACGCGCGTTGTCGGCGGCCCCGGCGTTGGTGGTCATGATCAGGATGACGTTCCTGAAATCGACCTTCTTGCCGACCGCGTCGGTCAGCATGCCGTTGTCCATCACCTGCAGCAGGATGTTGTAGACATCCGGGTGCGCCTTCTCGATCTCGTCCAGCAGCACGACCGCGTGCGGATGCTGATCGACGGCGTCGGTCAACAGCCCGCCCTGGTCGTGACCGACATAGCCGGGAGGCGCGCCGATCAGACGGCTGACGGTGTGGCGCTCCATATATTCCGACATGTCGAAGCGCTGCATCTCGATGCCCAGGGTCGCGGCGAGCTGCTTGGCGACCTCGGTCTTGCCGACACCGGTGGGGCCGCTGAACAGGAAGCTGCCGATCGGCTTGTTCGGATCGCGCAAACCCGCCCGCGCCAGCTTCATGGCCGCCGACACCTGTTCAATGGCCTGTTCCTGACCAAAGACTGCGCGCTTCAGATCGGTTTCCAGCTCGCGCAGGCTTTCCGTGTCAGACTTGGACACCGACTTGGCCGGGATACGGGCCATCTTGGCGATGACGGCCTCGACTTCCTTCTGACCGATGACCTTCTTCCTCTTGGATTCGGTCAGCAGCATCTGCGACGCCCCGGCCTCGTCGATCACGTCGATCGCCTTGTCCGGCAGCTTGCGGTCGGTCATGTAGCGCGCAGACAGCTCCACCGCCGTGCGCACGGCGCTGTCGGTGTAGCGGACCTTGTGGTGCTGCTCGTAGTAGGTCTTCAAGCCCTTCAGGATCTTCACCGTATCCTCGACCGTCGGCTCGTTGACGTCGATCTTCTGGAAGCGACGCACCAGGGCGCGGTCCTTCTCGAAGTGCTGGCGATATTCCTTGTAGGTCGTCGATCCCATGCAGCGCAGCGTGCCGGACGCCAGGGCCGGTTTCAGCAGGTTCGACGCATCCATCGCCCCGCCCGAGGTGGCGCCCGCGCCGATCACCGTGTGGATCTCGTCGATGAAGAGCACGGCGTTGTCGTGGTTCTCCAACTCCTTGACTACCTGCTTCAAGCGTTCCTCGAAGTCGCCACGATAGCGGGTGCCGGCCAGCAACGCGCCCATATCGAGCGAATAGATGGTGGCGTCCTTCAGGACGTCGGGCACTTCGCCGTTAACGATCTTGCGGGCCAGACCTTCGGCGATGGCGGTCTTGCCGACGCCGGGGTCGCCCACCAGAAGCGGGTTGTTCTTGGTCCGACGGCACAGGATCTGGATCGAGCGATCCACCTCGGCCTGCCGACCGATCAGGGGATCGACCTTGCCCTGGCGCGACTTCTCGTTGAGGTCGACGCAATAGGCTTCCAGCGCCTCGCCGCCCTGTTTGACGGCGGAAGCATCCTCGGCCTCTTCGGGCGAAGCGCCTTTGGCCGGACGGGCCTCGTTGGCGCCCGCCTTCTTGGCGATGCCGTGGGCGATAAAGTTGACCGCGTCATAGCGCGTCATGTCCTGCTCTTGCAGGAAGTAGGCGGCGTGGCTCTCGCGCTCGGAGAAGATGGCGACCAGGACGTTGGCGCCGGACACTTCCTCGCGGCCGGACGACTGGACGTGGATCACCGCGCGCTGGATCACGCGCTGGAAGCCGGCGGTCGGCTTGGCGTCCTCGCCGTCGCTGGTGGCCAGGGCGGCCAGGTCGTTGTCGACATAGAGGGTCAGCGCCGCTTTCAACGCCGACAGATCGACGTTGCAGGCCTGCATGACGCCGGTCGCATCGGGATCGTCGATCAGCGCGAGCAGCAGGTGCTCGAGCGTCGCATACTCATGCCTGCGCGCATTGGCGTATCCCACCGCGCGGTGCAGGGTTTCTTCGAGAGGACGGGAAAATGAAGGCATAGGGAGGCTCCTCTCAGTCCTTTTCCATCGTGCATTGCAAAGGGTGCTGGTGGCGGCGCGCCGTCTCGATGACCTGCGCGACCTTGGTCTCGGCGACTTCGTAGGTGAAGACGCCGCAGACGCCGACGCCATGCTGATGCACATGCAGCATGATGCGGGTGGCCTCTTCCCGGCTCTTTTGGAAGAACCGCTCCAGCACATAGACGACGAATTCCATCGGCGAATAATCGTCGTTCAGAATCAGCACTCGATAGAGCGAGGGCTTTTGCAGCTTCGGCTTTGTTTCGGTGACGACGGCGGTTCCTTGACCGCCGCCGGTCTCACCGGGCCTTTGTATGGGCATTCGTGTTCCGTAATCGGGGAGTCGTCTTGGCTCTCAGATAGGGAATGATGGCCTGAATTGAAGCGGCGTCCAGTCACGGCTTTCGTGAAGGGCGTCTGACAAAGATTTCACGTGATCACAGCAGGTCAACGGCTCAGGTTGAGCGCCTCAGTTGAACAGCTCCCGATCGCCATGCCCGCCGCCCTCGTCGCCGCCCTTTCGCTCGCCGCCTTCGCCCAGCCTACGCCGCTGGAAACCGCCGTCATGGCGGCCGACGCCAAACTTTTCGCTGTCTTCTTCGAAGGCTGCGACCCGGCCGGACTTCGGGCCATGCTGACCGACGATTTCGAATTCTTCGACGACCGAGGCGGGCGTGTGGCGACCGACGCCGACAGCTTCGTGGCGCAATACGCCTCGCGCTGTCAGGACCGCAGCGCGCCCGACGCTTGGCGGACTCGGCGCGAGGCTCTGCGGGACGGTCTGGCCGTCTATCCCATCAACAACTACGGCGCGGTCGAAACGGGCGAGCACGTCTTCTACGAGCGCCAGGGCGACGGACCCGAAACCCGCGTCGGACGCGCCCGCTTCACGCAGATGTGGAAACAGGAGGGGGCCGAGTGGAAGCTGGCGCGGGTCTTCAGCTACGACCATTCCGCCCTGCCCTGACAGCAAAAAAGCCCCGGAGCGAACTCCGGGGCCTTCTCGATTCTTCAGGCCGTTCGCGGGATTAGCGAGCGGCCTGGAAGGTTTCGACTGAGGCGGTTACGCGCTCGTTGATCGGCTTGATGCTGTCCTTGACCGTGGCGGTGACGATCTCGTTCGTCTTGGTCAGCTCGGCGACATAGCGCTCCATCGACTTCTTGGCCCAGGCGGTCTGGAGCTCGAAGAACTCCTGCACCGAACGGGCGGTCGACAGTTCCTTGGAGGCGGCGACGCCGTCTTCCCACGAAGACTTGGCGAAGCCCAGCGCCTGTTGCGACAGGGCCTCGGCGCCTTTCTGGGCGACGGTGACCGACTCGACCATGGCTTCCAGGGTCTTCTTGCTGTGCGCGTTCAACTCGGCCATCGAGGCCGTCGACTTGTCGATGCCTTCACGGAAGGCCTGGGTGCCAGCGGCTTGCATGGTTTCGGCTTGCGCCTTGACCTTGGCGGCAGCCGAAGTTGCGGCGGCGGTGGCTTGGTCGGCGGTTTTCTTCACGGTTTCAGCGGCGTCGGCCATGATCGTCTCTCCGGTAGAAGGCCCTTGGGGACGGGCCTGAGGGCGGAAATAATGACGCGAGAGGATCTCGCAGACCCGCAATATGCTGCACGTGCGAAGGTTTTTCAAGCGTTTTGTGCAATGCACAATATGATCGGCGATAACCTTGATCGGCCGGTCAAATTTGCGTTGACGCGCGGTTAACCACCACGAAACCCGCGCTTCCTATGCTAGCTGTTTGTTCGTGACGGCCGGGGGGCCTGTCGCACCCTGCTCACCGAGGGGTTGTCCCGCCCATGATTGCTTTTCTCCGCCGTGGCCTGTTCGCCGTCCTCGCGCTTTCGCTGGTTCTGGGCGCAAACGTCAGGCCGATCGAGGCCCAGACCGCCTACTCGGCCCAGGAGAACAGCCGCTACGCCGCCATCGTGATCGACGCCGCCACGGGCGAGGTCCTGTTCGCGCGAAACGCCGACAGCCGCCGCTATCCAGCGTCCCTGACCAAGATGATGACGCTGTATCTGACGTTCGAAGCGCTGTCTCAGGGCAAGGCCAATGTGAACGACGTGCTGACGATCTCGCCGCGCGCCGCGTCCCAGCCGCCATCGAAACTGGGCCTGGCTGCTGGCCAGACCATCACCCTGGACGACGCCATGCGCGCCACCGCCGTGCGGTCCGCCAACGACATGGCCCTGGCCATTGGCGAGCACATCGGCGGATCGGAAGCCCGCTTCACCAATATGATGACGCAGAAGGCCGCGCAGCTAGGCATGACCCAGACGCGCTACTACACCGCAAACGGCCTGCCGGACGCACGTCAGGTGACCTCCGCGCGCGACCAAGCCATTCTGGCGCGCGCGATCATGCGCGATTTCCCTCAGTACTACAGTTATTTCGGCCTTCACGACTGGGCCTACAACGGCCGCAACTATCGCAACACCAACGGCCTGCTGCCGACCGGGCGCGGCTATGACGGGATGAAGACCGGCTACACTAACGCCTCGGGCTACAACCTCGCCGCCTCGGCCGTGCGTGACGGACGACGCCTGATCACCGTGGTCCTGGGCGGCCGTTCGACAGCCAGCCGCAACGCCCACGTCGCCGAACTCATGGACACCGGGTTCGAGGTCGAGCGCCGCCGCGCCCAGGGCGAGCGGATCCAGGTGGCGCAGACCTTCTTCGAGCAGCGCGGGTTCGGCGTCGGGTCGGCAATCGCCGACGCCCCGATCGCCTATGCTTCGGTCAATGACGACGAGGACGGCGTCGGCGCGGAATCCACCGCTGTCGCCTATACGGCCGCACCGGCGCCCGCCGCCCTGCCGACCCGCGTCGCCCCTGCCCCGTCGGAGCGCGCAGCCAGCCAGCGGGCCGCCGCGACGCTGCCGCCCATTGGTTCGGCGCCGGCCGCCTCCGCCGCTCCGCGTGCGCCCCGCAATGTCACCGCTTCGCTGAACGGCGCGCCGGCCAATGCTGCTGTCGCGCCGTCCACCACGCCCCGTCGCTCGGCGTCGTCCACAACGCGGGAACCCGCCCGAGCCGCGCCCAGAACGCCGGCCGGTCGCTGGGCAGTGCAGGTCGGCGCCTTCCGCGAAGAGAAGGTGGCGACCGACTGGCTGACCGAGGTCAACCGCCGCTTCCGCGATCAGTTCGCCACCGCCGAACGCAACGTCCAGACCGCCGGCGACTGGTATCGCTCGCGCTTCGTCGGCCTGACCGAAACCGGCGCAAAGTCCGCCTGCGAGGCGCTGGCCGCGCGTCGCGTGACCTGCATGGTCATCGGCCCCGACTGAGACCAAAATCGCGAGAACAAATGTTCTTGCTTTGTTCCAGATGATGTCGCATCGTACTTCCCATGGAAACCGCCAAGGGAAGAGGCGCGCGTTCGAATGCCAGCGGCCGCTACGAGCCTGAGCAGCACCAGTCGTTCGATGACGGCTGGACGCAAGACGACGCCGAGGCCGCGCCGCTGCGCACCACCCTCACCCCTGAACACGCCCGCACCATCATCGCCCGGAACGACAGTCCGGACATCGGCTTCGACCGCTCCATCAACCCGTACAAAGGTTGCGAACATGGCTGCATCTACTGCTACGCCCGTCCGTCCCATGCCTGGATGGGCCTATCCCCGGGCCTGGATTTCGAGAGCCGGATCTTCTTCAAGCCCCAGGCCGCAAGTCTGCTGGAACAGGCGTTCCTCGCACCCCGATACCGATGCAAGCGCATCCACATAGGCGGCAACACCGACCCCTATCAGCCGGTTGAACGTGATCTGAAGTCGACGCGCTCGATCCTGGAGGTCATGCAAAGATTCAGGCATCCGTTCAGCATCATCACCAAGTCGGTGTTGATCGCGCGCGATGCCGACATTCTGGGCCCGATGGGCAAGGCGGGGCTGGCCTCGGCCTTCGTCTCCATCACCACCCTGGATCGTGGGCTGGCGCGGGCGATGGAGCCGCGCGCCTCGACCCCCGCCAAGCGGCTGGAGGCGATCAGCCGCCTCGCGGACGCCGGTTGTCCGGTCGGGGTCGGGTTCGCCCCCGTCATTCCCGGTCTGAACGACCACGAACTGGAAGCTATACTGGAAGCCGCCGCCAAGGCGGGGGCCACGCGGGCCATGTATGTCACCCTGCGTCTGCCGCTTGAGATCAAGGATCTGTTTCGGGAATGGCTGGCCGACGCCCGCCCGGATCGCGCCGCCCGCGTCATGTCCCTGATCCGCCAGACACGCGGGGGCAAGGATTATGACGCCGACTGGTCTCAGCGGATGAAGGGAACAGGCCCTGTCGCCGAACTGATCGGAACCCGGTTCAAGGCCGCCGTCAAACGCTACGGCCTCGACACGCCACACCACCTGTCGGACGAAACCCAGTTCCGCGTGCCCGCAGACGCTCGGCCGCAGCTGGAGTTGTTCGGTTAGTTGTCCGCCGCCGAAGGATCGATGGCCCGCGTGACCAGATCGCGCCAGGTGGGGTCGGTGTCATCGACCAGATCGACGTCCTCCATCAGGGCCACCGCGCCCTCCCCGTCCGGCAGGATCAGCCCGAGGATTTCCATCTCCTCGCCATCGGCGCCGAGATGGCTTTCGGCCTGAACGGCCACCGCCGCCTGTTCACCGTCCTCTTCCCACCAGATGACAGGCTGGGGCAGGTCCATGACGATGGGACGCGGATCGTCGGTTTCGCCCAAGGCGAACACCGCACGTCTCGCCTGAACGTCGTCCAGCGTCGCCACGGCGCCCGTGAACGGCTTTAGCCGCATCCAGTCGTCGGCGTCGAAGCCGCCGCCGTCCTCTTCGCTCGTGTCGTCCAAGGTCATCGTTTGAAAACCCCCACCAGTTCGACGTGCGACGACCACAGGAACTGATCCACGGGCGTCACCGCCTCCAGCCGGAAACCGGCATCGATCAACACCCGCGCATCACGCGCAAAGGTCTGAGGATTGCACGACACGCCCACGACGACGCCGGCCTTGGTGTCCGCGATCTGAGCCGTCTGGTCGATCGCGCCGGCCCGCGGCGGATCGAACACGATGGCGTCGCATCCCTTCAGGTCATAGGGATTCATTGGCCGACGAAACAGATCGCGCGCCTCGGCCGTGATGGCCTTCATCCCTTTGGCAGACCCGACGGCGGCCTTCAGCGCATTGATGCCCGGCTTGGATGCGTCCGCTGCGATCACCGGCGCGACCGTGGCCAACGGGAAGGTGAAAGTCCCCGCGCCGCAGAATAGATCGGCGATCTTCTTGGCGCCCTTCACCGCCGTCAGCGCGCGAGAAACCATCGCCGCCTCGGCCTGAGGGACCGCCTGCAGGAAACCGCCCGCCGGCAGGGACACGGTCGCAGGACCGAACGCCACCTTGGGCTGGCGCGCCATCACCAGGGTGTCGCCCGCCAGGCTGAGGCGCGCCAGATCGGCCCGGTGCGCCGCCTGGATGGCCTTCATCTGGGCGTCAGCCGACAGGCCGCCGCCCGAGCGCCTTTCGACCCCGGTCACGTCAACGTCCAGCCCCGACAGGGTCCAGGTGACGTGCAGGGTCGGCGCCGATTTCGGATGTTCGAAAAACGCAACCGCGACCTGGGTCAGCGCCGGAATGGCCGCCACGATCCGGGGATCGGCGACCGGACAGGTCTTCACTTCGACCAGCCGCCAGGAGCGGCGCGCCTTGAAACCCAGCACCACCCGTCCATCCTGGGTGCGACGGGCATGAAGAGCCAGGCGGCGACGGCTGGCCGGCGGGGTCGCCACCGTCGCCTCGATCTCGGTCTCGATCCGCTCGCGCGCCAATGCCAGACGCACCTGTTCTCGTTTCCATTCCAGATACGGCACCTCGGACCAATGCTGGAGCGAGCAGCCGCCACAGTCGCCATACTGTGGCGAGACCGGTGCGATCCGGTCAGGGCTGGGCGTGATGATCTCGACCTCTTCCAACCGACCGTCCACGACGACGCCGCGCACCGTTTCGCCGGGCAAGGTCAGGCCGGCGAACACCGGGCCGGATGGCGTCTGGGCGACGCCGTCGCCTTGGCCGCCGACGCGGTCGATGGTGAGGATATCCATCGGCGGGCTTCTAGCCGCAGGTCTCCCTTCGCTCAAGCCGCAGGGCCATCGCGGCAGGTTCGCTAAACATGAACGAAGATGAACAAACCGATCAATTGCCGTTCAGCTTCGCCGTCGTAAATCCTAGTGCAACGAGACACGAGGCTTTGCCGTTAACGTGTGACGGAAAACCGTTCGGTCCTCAGAGGGTTGGAAAATGCGTCTCACGAAAACATCGATCGCCGCCGTCGCCGCCCTGGCGTTCGGCGTCACGGCTGCCCCGCTCACGGCGTCGGCCCAGAACTATTACGGCAGCGGCTATAGCCAGAACTACGGCACGGGCGCCTACAGCCGCTCGTATGATTACAACAGCGGCCGCTATTACGATCCTTGCGCGCGTGAGCGCCAAGGCCGCACCGGCGCCGGCGCGGTGATCGGCGGCGGCGCGGGCGCCGTCATCGGCTCGCAACTGGCCGCACGCGGTCGACGCACGGAAGGCAGCATCCTGGGCGGCGTGCTCGGCGCTGTCGTCGGGTCGCAGGTCGGTCGATCCAGCTCGGACGCCTGCCGCAGCTATCAGAGCAGCTATGGCTCGAACGGCTATTACGCCCAGGGCTATAGCCAACCGAGCTACGGCTATTACGACGATCGTTACACCGGCGACCAAGGCTATCGCTACGACGACTATGATCGTCGCGATGACTATGCCTACAGCCGTGGCGGCTATTACGACGACCGCTCACGCCCGGTCGAATCTTATCAGAATTCAGACGGATGCCGTCTGGCCGAAAGCCAGATTCGTCTGCCGGATGGTCGCACGGACACCCGCTACGTCCGCACCTGCCCCGACCAGTACGGCCGCTATCGCGTCGTCGATTAATTTTCAGCCCCCCTGTCGATCGACGACGTGACGGAGCCGCCGGAGGAGTAATCCTCCGGCGGTTTCTCTTTGTTTCAGGGGCTATCGGCCGTTGGCCTACTTGAGCCCGTTTTGGGGGTTACGGCCCTAGCCCGGCTTCTTTGCCCAGAGCAGGAACTCAAGATTGCCGTCGCCACCGGTGATCGGACTTTCGGTTGTCGCCTGAACCGCCCAACCCAACGCTTCCAGCCAGTCGCGCACGCGCTCCACGGCCGCCGCATGCGCCCTCGCATCCTTGATCACGCCCTTCTTGCCGCCGCCCGGGCCATCGGCCTCGAACTGCGGCTTGACCAGGGTGACCAGGTCCGCGCCAGGGGTTGCAAGATCGAGCGCGACTGGAAGCACTTTGATCAGGCTAATGAAACTGGCGTCGCAGACGACCAGTGAGGGCGTCTGCGGGATCAGATTTTCCGTAAGGTCCCGCGCATCGGTGCGCTCCAGATTGATTACGCGTGGATCGGACGACACCCGTGCGTGCATCTGCCCGAAGCCGACATCGACGGCGAACACCTTCGCCGCACCACGGGTCAGCAAAACCTCGGTAAAGCCGCCGGTCGATGCGCCGACATCCAGCGCCACCCTGCCCTCGACGAGGATGGGCCACAGGGTAAGGGCGTGGTCCAGCTTCAGCGCGCCACGCCCGACCCAAGGGTGGGCGGGTTGGGCCTCCAGCGCGATGTCGTCCGCGAACTGTTCGGACGCCTTCCGCACGAGCACGCCGTCGGCCAGAACCAGCCCTGCCTCGATCGCGGCGCGCGCCTGCGATCGGCTGTCGAACAGGCCGCGCGCAACCAGAAGCTGATCAATCCGCGTCTTCACGGCCTTGCTTTCATCAAAGCGTCAGAGCGACGCCAGACGCGCCAGCGCCGCCTGTAGCTTGACCTTGCCTGCCTCGGCCTCGGCCAGCTTGGCGCGCTGTTCGTCGACGACTTCCGGCGCGGCGCGGGACACGAAGTTGGGATTTCCCAGCTTCTTGTTCACATGGCCGATGTCGCTGTCGAAGGCGGCGATTTCCTTCTCCAGACGCGTCCGTTCGGCGGTCAGATCGATGATTCCCGCCAAGGACAGGGCGATGGTCGAACCGCCGGACACGAAGGTCACGGCCCCTGTCGGCGCCGCATCCGCCGAGCCGACCTCGGACACCCGGCCCAGGGTCAGGATCAGATCGCGATGGCGGGCGATCCGCTCGGCCGTCACGTCATCGGGCGAGACGAAGGCCAGCGGCGGCTTGGCCGACGGCGGCACGTTCATCTCAGCGCGCAGGCCGCGAATCTCGCTGACCAGATCGACCAGCCAGCCGATCTCAGCTTCGGCCGAGGCGTCGATGAAGGCGTCCGGCAGCACCGGCCACTCGGCGCCGATCAGCAAGCCGTCGCGCGTGGGGCCTTCCTTGCCGAGTTCGGCCCACAGTTCCTCGGTGATGAAGGGCATGACCGGATGCAGCAGCTTCAGCGTCTGATCCAGCGTCCATGCGGTCATCGCGCGCGTCTCGGCCTTGGCGGCCTCGTCCGATCCCTGGAAGACGGGCTTGGCCAGCTCCAGATACCAGTCGCAGAAGACGTTCCACACGAAGCGATACAGGGCGCCGGCCGCATCGTCGAAGCGTCCGCCTTCGATGGCCTCGGACACCGCGCGTTCGGCCTTGGCCAGCTCGCCTCGGATCCAGCGGTTGATTGTCTGGTCAACGCTCGCGGGATCGAAGCCCGCCACCCGGCGCGCCTCGTTCATCTGGCTGAAGCGCGCGGCGTTCCACAACTTGGTGCCGAAGTTGCGATAGCCCTCGATCCGCTGCTTCGACAGTTTGATGTCCCGCGTGCCCGACAGGATCGCCATGGTGAAACGCAAGGGATCGGCGCCCAGCTCGTCGATGATGCCCAAGGGATCGATGACGTTCCCCTTGGACTTGCTCATCTTCTGGCCCTTCTCGTCGCGGACGAGGCCATTGATGATGACACGCTTGAACGGCGCCTCGCCCATGAAGTGCTGGCCCATCATCATCATCCGGGCGACCCAGAAGAAGATGATGTCCGCCGCCGTGACCAGATCGCTGGTCGGATAGAACCGCTCCAGATCCTCGGTTTTTTCGGGCCAACCCATGGTCGAGAAGGGCCACAGGGCCGAGGAAAACCAAGTGTCCAGAACGTCCTCGTCCTGGGTCAGGGCGACCTCGGAATCATAGTCCGCCATCGCCTGCTCGCGGGCGTCCTCTTCCGTTTCGGCGACATAGATTTCGCCGTTCGGGCCATACCAGGCCGGAATGCGATGCCCCCACCAGAGCTGACGCGAGATGCACCAGGGCTCGATGTTGCGCAGCCATTCAAAATAGATCTTTTCGTACGACTTGGGCTCAAACACCGTGTCGCCCTGCTCCACCGCCTTCAGCGCGGGTTGGGCCAGGACCTTGGCGTCGACGTACCACTGGTCCGTCAGCCACGGCTCGATGACCACGCCGGAGCGGTCGCCGTGCGGCACGACGTGTTTGGTCTTCTCGATCTCGCGCAGCCAGCCCTCTTCCTCGGCGCGGGCGACGATGGCCTTGCGCGCGGCGAAACGGTCTTGCCCGACGTAATCCCCAGGCACGTCGGCCGTATCGACGTCAGTGATGCGTCCGAAAGCGTCGAGGATATTCAGCGACGGCAGGCCCGCCCGCTTGCCCACGCCGAAATCGTTGAAATCATGCGCCGGCGTGATCTTCACCGCGCCCGAACCCTTTGTCGGATCGGCATAGTCGTCGCCGACGATGGGGATGCGACGGCCGGTGATCGGCAGGGTCACGAACTTGCCGACTAAGCCGGCATAGCGTTCATCATCCGGATGCACCGCCACGCCCGTGTCGCCCAGCATGGTCTCGGGCCGGGTCGTGGCGACGACGATGAAGTCGCGCGTCTCGAACTCGGTCGCCTTGCCGTCCTCGTCGAAGGCGATGGGATGTTCATAGGTGACGCCGTCGGCCAGCGGATAGGCGAAATGCCAGTAGGCGCCGTCGACTTCGCGCTGCTCGACCTCCAGGTCCGAAATGGCGGTCTGGAAATGCGGGTCCCAGTTCACCAGCCGCTTGTCGCGATAGATCAGGCCTTCTTTATGCAGTTGCACGAAGACCTTGCGGACGGCGGCGTTTAGCCCCTCGTCCAAGGTGAACCGCTCGCGCGACCAGTCGCAAGATGCGCCGAGGCGGCGCAGTTGGCGCACGATGGTCCCGCCGCTTTCGGCCTTCCACTCCCAGATTTTCTCGATGAAGGCGTCGCGGCCCATGTCGCGACGACCCACATTGCCGGCGGCGGCCAGCTGACGCTCGACCACCATCTGGGTGGCGATGCCGGCGTGGTCCGTGCCGGGCAGCCACAGAACCGCCTTGCCCTTCATCCGGTGATAGCGGGCCAGGATGTCCTGCAGCGTGTTGTTCAGGGCATGGCCGATATGCAGGCTGCCGGTCACGTTGGGCGGCGGAATGACGATCGAATAGGCCTCTGCGGCGCCGTCGGTGCGGGGCGCGAACAGGCCGCTCTCTTCCCACTGGGCGTAAAGGCGGGGCTCGGCGGCCTGGGGTTCGAAAGTCTTCTCAAGCATTGGCGTCTGGTCTTTTGCAAAATGCGAAAGGGCGGCCCCTTCAGGAGCCGCCCCTCGGATAGTCTGGGCTGAAGCGAAGAGCTAGGCGCTGCGCGCGATGCGTTCGACTTCCTTTTGTACCGCCGCCTGGACAATGCCGGGCAGGTTGGCGTCCAGCCAGTCCTTCAAAAGCGGGCGCAGCATCTCGGCGACCATGGCCTCGACCGTGTTGCCGCTGACGAAGGGCAGGTCGCCCGAGGCCGACGGAGCCGGCTCAGGCTTCTTGAAGCTGGCGGCCAGGCCCGCAAAGGCCGAGGCCGCGCTGGCGGCGGCGCTGTCGCCGACCAGAGTGTCATAGGCCGGGGCCGGCTCGGGAGCCGATTCGTAAGCCGGCGCGGGTTCAGGCTCGGGCTGATAGGGCGCGGGCGAATGCTCGACCACGTCCAGGTCGCCGATGGTCTCGGCCGGCGCTTCATAGCGGTCGGTCAGTTCCAGCACGTCGTCTTCGACGGCGGCGGGTTCCGGCGTCGGCTCGACCGGGGCGGCGAAGACGGTTTCGGCCGCGATCGGTTCGGGAACCGGCTCAGGCGTGGCTTCCGGCATCGCGGCCGCCGGCGTCTCGGCCGGGGCCTCGTCTTCGGAGATGATCCGGCGAATCGACGCCAGAATCTCTTCCATGGTCGGTTCCTGGGCGGACTGATCGGTCATGGCGCAACCTTGGGCGAGGCCTGGGTAGAAGGGATGGGCGCCGAACGACGGACCGCTCGAAACCTGTGCCTTGTCGTCGCATCTTCGCCCGTCGGAATCAACGGGCGGTTTCCGTCCGTATTCGACGCGGTCAGTTCTGCGGCACCGTGCGCACGACCTCGCCTTTGAGCTGAGCGTCGATCGGCGCGTCGGCGGTGTCCGGCGTGGTCACGATCGGCGGCGAGGCCACGCGGTCCAGCGTCTCGATCACGCCGTCCCACGGCAGGCCGCCGCGTCCCTTGACCTGGTCGTAGTTCGCAGCCGGATCATAGGCCTCGATCGTCGGGTTGAGCGCCGGGCCTTCCAACTGGCCCATGGCGGCCAGCAGCGAAGCGCGGGCGACGTATTCGGCGGCGCGGGCGCTGGCGACCGAAGTTTGGGCGTTCCGCAGCGCCAACTCCTGGTTCAGCACGTCCAGCGTGGTGCGCAGGCCGACCTGGGCTTCCTGGCGCACGCCTTCGGCCGCGACCGATGCGGCGCGAACCGCTTCTGTGCCGGCGGCGACCGTGGCGCGGGTCGAGAGCACCTGGGCATAGGCCGAGCTGACGTTCTGAAGCACGGTGCGGCGCTCGCCCTCGATGCCAATCTGGGCCGCGTTGGCGCGCTCCAAAGCCTGGGCGACGCGCGAGCGGTTCAGGCCGCCGGTGAACAGCGGCACGGACAGAGTGGCGCCGGCCGTGAAGCTGCGGCGATCGGCCAGTTCACCGAGGTCGCCCAGATCGTTGGTCGATCCGCCATAGGAGGCGGTAGCGCGCACCGACGGCAGATATTCCGAACGGGCGGCCGCAACGGCGGCCTCGGCGCTTTGCAGTTGATAGGTCGCGGCCAGGACAGCGGGATTGCGCTGCAACGCGGTCTCGATGGCGACGTCGAAGTCGCTGGGCACTTCCGGCAGGACCGGCGCGGCTTCCAGATCGGCCGGCGACTGGCCGACGACGGCGGCATAGGCGGCGCGCGACGTGGACAACTGGGCCTGGGCGTTCGCCAGGTCGGCTTCGGACTGCGCCTGCGAGGCTTCGGCCTGGGCCACGTCGGTGCGGGTGATCTCACCGACTTCAAAACGGGCGCTGGTTTCTTCCAGCTGGCGTTGCAGCACCGTCAGGTTCTCCTGGCGGATACGCAGGATTTCCATGTCGCGGGTGACGTTCACATAGGCCTGAATTACTGACAGCATGACCGACTGTTCGATCTCACGCAGGTTCTCGCGGCCGGCCAGGACGCTGGCGCGCGCCTGGTCGATGGCGCGCGAGGTGCGACCGGCGGTCCAGACATTCTGGCTGACGCTGACGCCAACATTGGCGCCTTCGGTTTCGGACGACGAGGTCGTGACCTGGGTGTCGGGTATGCCGTCTCCGTTCGTGTCGACAAACTGCGTCACGGCAGGGAAGTCGCTGCGGGTGTAGTCCACACCGGCCGAAGCGCCGATGGTCGGGCGCAGGCCCGACCGCGCCTGAACCACCGTCTCGTCCAGCGCACGCTGGTTGGCGCGCTGGGCCAGCAGGTTGGGGTTGGTCCGATAGGCCAGGGCGATGGCGTCCTGCAGCGTCTCGGCCCAGGCCGGCGCGCCCAGACCGGTCATCACGGCGACCACAGCGGCCGAAGCCAGCACACGCGAGCGTTTCAACATTGTCCGTCCTTGCGTGACGCTCCGAAGAACGCCCGAATGTTTTCTCAAGCGTAACTGCGGCCTGACCGAACCACACGCCAGTTAAGTTTTCTTCACGGTTGCGAACGGGATTTCCGTCGCAACCGCGCGTCTCTTTGATCTTACAGCGCGAAAGTGGGGGCCGGCGTCAGCTCGGCAAGGACCGCAGGCGACGAATCGAACAGTTCGCGGCGCGACAGGCCTTCGCGCGTCTGAACATATAGGGCCGCCTTGCCGATGGCGCCGCGGCGTTCGACCACGACGATCCGGCCGCCAGGACGCAGGGCCGCGCCCCACGATTCGGGCAGGCTCTCGACGCCGCCTTCGGAAATGATCAGATCCCATCCTTCGCCGGTCGGCTGAGCCAAGGGCGCGACGACCGTGGTCACGCCCGCTTCGGACAGGGCCTCGCCGACCACGGCGAAAACGGCGTCGTCCGACTCCTGAGCCGTAACACTGACACCCATACGGGCCAGCACGGCGGCGGCATAGGGCGCGGCGATCGCCAGGGCCTTCTCGTCTTCGCGTGCATCCGCGGCTTGCAGCAGCTTGGCGACGTCGCGCGCCGGCATCAGGCGGCGCTCGCCCGCGATCACGACCGATTCTTCGGAATAGGCGGCGAAGGCGCGATCAGGCGCGCAGAACTTTTCACGCGGCACGGCCATCATGGCCAGGTGAATCGCGCGATCCGTCACGTCGTTCACTCGCACCTGCGAGTCGACCATGGCCTTGCGCTCTGCGGTGAAATCCATCTGTAGGCAGCCTTCAACGATAATCCGGGAGGAAAACTCGCGCGCTTATAGGTCCGTGCGTTGCAGCGGACAATCCGATCTGATAGCGAACGCCCCTCGCGATGACCGCCCCCGAGAAATCGGGGACAAAAAGCGGCCTGATGGCGGAGTGGTGACGCAGAGGACTGCAAATCCTTGCACCCGGGTTCGATTCCCGGTCAGGCCTCCATCGCGACGATACGGACGAAGGCCGCCCCGAGGGGCGGCCTTCGCGTTTTCAGCTTTCAGTGAGCGCCGTCGTCGTGAGGTGATGAAGCGCAACCGCACTGGTCGCCGCGACATTCAGCGAATCGAACCCGCCCGCCATGGCGATGCCGATCGGCCGGCAACGGTCGATCAAATCCTTGGGTAGCCCCGGCCCTTCTGACCCCAGCATCAGAGCGACCGGTCCGGCGCGCCTGTAGTCCGAAAGCCGCTCGGTCGCCGAAGGCGTCAGCGCCAACACCTCGACGCCGGCCCGCTGCAGGGCCTCGATAATGTCTGTCGCGCCGGCCACGACGAACGGCGTGCGCAGCACCGCGCCGACCGAAACGCGAATCGCCTTGCGGTAAAAGGGGTCGCAGCAGGTCGGATCAAGCAGCACCGCCGTGGCGCCGAACGCGGCGGCGTTCCTGAACAAGCCGCCGACATTGTCGTGGTTGCCGATCCCGCTGGCCACAACGAACACGTCCTGCGGCCTGATATCCGCCAGCATTTTGTCCAGCGACAGCGGCTCGGGCTTTTGGCCCAAGGCCAGAATGCCCCGGTGCAGTTCGAAACCCGCGATTTGGTCCAGCACGGCTTGGCCCGCAACATAGACGGGCGTCGCGGGCGGCAGAGACGTGATGACATCGCCCAAGGCCGCAACGCGCTTTTCCGCCAGCAGCAGCGACAGGGGCCGGCAGCGCGACGCCGCCGACGCCAGTCCACGCACCACCACCTCCCCTTCCGCGATGAACAGTCCTTGACGACCCGTCAGATCGCGCTCTCGGATATCGCGATAGGCCGCAACACGCGGGTCTGCGGGATCGTCGATAAATATCGTTTCGATTGGCTCGTTTTCCCATTGCAAGATCGGAACAGCCGCTGCTATACGCCCGCCTCCCGAGCAGATGTTCCGCAGTAGCTCAGTGGTAGAGCAGCCGACTGTTAATCGGCTGGTCGTAGGTTCGAATCCTACCTGCGGAGCCACTCGGGGTAAAGACTGAGGCCAGACAAGGCGTTAGGTCAAAAACTTTCCATAATACCTGATCCTTCTCGCACGACGACCGAGCTGCTGGGCGCGGACGTGCCGCGATCTGGTGTCGCTTTGACGCACACCGCCCCTGTCCGTAGATCAAAGCGAACCTTGGCCAACCTTGAGCGTTGGCAAAGCTATTCCTCACGATCCAGGAGAGACGCCCCGCCTCGATGTCCATCAGCTTCCTTCTCGTCGTCATCCTGGTCCTGCCGTTCCTTGGCGCCATCGTCGCGTCCGGCTTGCCGCGTCACGCACGCACCTCCGCCGCCATCCTGTCGTGGGTCGTGGCCTTGGTCAGCCTGGGGTGTCTGGCCGCGCTATGGCCAATGTTCCAGGACGGTGAGACGCTGCGCTACGAAATCCCGTGGCTGCCGTCGCTGGGCGTCAATCTCGTGTTGCGACTGGACGGACTGTCGTGGCTATTCAGCGCCCTGATTTTGGGGATCGGCGCCTTGGTGGTGCTTTACGCCCGCTACTACATGTCTCCGAATGATCCGGTGCCGCGGTTCTTCTCCTTCCTGCTGGCCTTCATGGGCGCGATGCAGGGGGTGGTGCTGTCCGGCAATCTGATCCAGTTGGTGGTCTTCTGGGAGCTGACCAGCCTCTTTTCCTTCCTGCTGATCGGCTATTGGCACCAGAACCCCGCCGCGCGCGAAGGGTCGCGCATGGCGCTGACCGTGACGGCCACTGGCGGCATCGCCCTGCTGGTCGGCATGATTCTGATCGGACGGATCGTCGGCAGTTACGACCTCGATGTCGTCTTGGCGTCACGTGAGGCGATTCAGACCAGCCCGCTGTATCTCCCGGCGCTTATTCTGCTGCTGCTCGGCGCGATGACCAAGAGCGCGCAGTTTCCGTTCCACTTCTGGCTGCCGCGCGCCATGGCCGCGCCGACGCCGGTCAGCGCCTATCTGCACTCCGCCACCATGGTGAAGGCTGGGATCTTCCTGCTGATCCGCTTCTGGCCCGTCCTGGCGGGGTCCGAGAGTTGGTATCTGATCGTCGGCGGCATGGGTCTGGCGACGCTGCTGCTCGGCGCCTGGTGCGCCATCTTCCAGCATGATCTCAAAGGCCTGCTGGCCTATTCGACGATCAGCCATCTGGGCCTGATCGTGCTGCTGCTGGGATTGGGCAGTCCGCTGGCCTGTATTGCGGCCATCTTCCACACGGTGAACCACGCCACCTTCAAGGCGTCGCTCTTCATGGCCGCCGGCATCATCGATCACGAGGCGGGCACGCGGGATATGCGCAAGCTGAGCGGTCTGTTCCGCTTCATGCCTTTTACCGCGACCCTCGCCATGGTGGCTGCGGCGGCGATGGCAGGCGTGCCCCTATTGAACGGCTTCCTGTCCAAGGAAATGTTCCTGGCCGAGGCGGTGGCCAGCGCCCATACGCACGGCCTGAACATGCTGCTGCCCGCCCTGGCCACCTTGGCCAGCGCATTCAGCGTTCTGTATTCACTGCGTTTCATCCACGCGACTTTCTTCGGCCCGCCTCCGACAGAGCTGGATCGCATCCCGCACGAGCCGCCCGCCTGGATGCGGCGCCCCGTCGAGGTGCTGGTCGCCCTGTGCTTGGTCGTCGGCATCTTCCCGGCTGTAACGGTGGGGCCGTTCCTGAAGAGCGCCGCCGTTTCGGTGCTGGGCTTTGACCTGCCCTATTACAGTCTGGCCCTGTGGCACGGATTCAACCTGCCGCTGGTGCTGAGCCTTATCGCCCTCGCGGGCGGCGTGGGTCTCTATGTCGTCTTCGGCAAACGCATCAACGCCAATCCGCGCGGCGGACCGTGGGGCTGGAAGCGTCTGAACGGCGGCTGGTTGTTCGAGCGCACCATGACCGGCCTTTTCAAGGGGTCGGAGGTGATGGTTCGCTTGTTCGGGGCGACACGACAACAGCCACAGCTGCGGGCCATCGTCTTGGTCGCCCTGCTGGTAGGCGGGCTGGCGGCGATCGGCGCCGGATTGGTGATCCGCCCGATCATGCCGACATTGACACTGTCCAACTGGGCCTTCGCCGGTCTGTGGCTGCTCGGCGCCAGCTGTGCAGTCGCGGCGGCATGGCAGGCCAAATATCACCGACTGGCCGCCGTGGTTCTGATGGGCGGCGCAGGTCTGGCCAGCTGCCTGTCCTTCGTCTGGCTGTCGGCGCCGGATCTGGCCGTGACCCAATTGCTGGTCGAGGTCGTGACCACAGTCCTGCTGCTGTTGGGTCTGCGTTGGCTGCCGAAGCGGCTCGAGACCATTCGCCTGCCACAGGCCATGGAGAAGCGGTCTCGCCGCCGTCGCCGCATCGACCTGATCATCGCCGCCGCCGTCGGCGCGTCCCTGGCGGCCATATCCTACGCCGTCATGACGCGTCCATCGATCGAGGGGATTTCGCGCTTCTTCGTCGAGCACGCCTACAAGGACGCGGGCGGGCGCAACATCGTCAACGTCATCCTGGTCGACTTCCGCGCCTTCGACACCTTCGGCGAGATTACGGTTCTGGGCATTGTCGGCCTGACGATCTTCGCCCTGCTGCGCCGCTTCCGTCCCGCCGACGACACCCTGTCCAATCCCAGCCAGCAGAGCGTGCAGGATGCCTCAGACCGCGATCATGAGACGCGATCGGAGGGCGACACGCTGAAGGAGACCATGCTGATCCCCCGCGTGGTGATGCGCTGGATATTCCCCTTCATCATCCTGCTCGCCGTTCACCTGTTCCTGCGCGGGCATGATCTGCCGGGCGGCGGTTTCGCGGCGGGCGTGGCCCTGTCGATCGCCTTCATCCTGCAATATATGGCCTCGGGCGCTCGGTGGGTCGAAGAGCGGCTGGCCATTCGGCCCATCTTCTGGATCGGCGCCGGCCTAGTCATCGCCGCCCTCAGCGGGATCGGCTCGTGGCTCTTCGGCTATCCCTTCCTGACCTCCTGGTTCCAGTATGCCGATCTGCCGATCCTAGGCCGCGTGCCCTTGGCCAGCGCCGTGCTGTTCGACCTGGGCGTGGTCGTTCTGGTCGTGGGCGCCACGGTCCTGACCCTCGTCGCCTTGGCGCACCAGTCGCTGCGCAAGCCCAAGCAAAGAGACGCCGAAGAAGGAGAGCTGTCATGATGGAGCTGGTTCTCGCCCTCGCCATCGGCGTGCTGTCGGCCTCGGGTGTCTGGCTGCTGCTGCGCCCGCGCACCTTTCAGGTGATCATGGGGCTGTCGCTGCTGTCCTATGCGGTCAACATCTTCATCTTCGCCATGGGACGGCTGAGGTCGGGCGCGCCGCCGGTGCTGGCGGGCGAGGTCTCCGACCCGGCGCGCTACACCGACCCGACGCCGCAGGCGCTGGTCCTGACCGCGATCGTCATCAGCTTCGCCCTGACCGCGCTGTTCCTGGTTGTCATTCTGGCCGCGCGCGGCATCACCGGCAGCGACCATGTCGATGGCAAGGAGCCGGACGCATGATCGACTGGAACGCCCATCTGATCATCGGCCCCATCGTCCTGCCGATGATCATCGCCTCCGCCATGCTGCTGCTTGACGAACGTCGCCGAACGCTGAAGGCGGCGCTCAGCTTGAGCGCTATGGCCGCCATTCTGATCATGGCCCTGGTTCTTCTGCACGAAAGCGCAAACGGCGCCGTGGGCGGCGGCGATACTGCGCGGGTCTATCGCCTGGGATCGTGGGCTGCGCCCTACGGCATCGTCCTGGTGGCCGACCGGCTGTCGACGATGATGGTCGCGCTGACCAGCGTTTTGGGCGGATGCGCCCTGATCTTCGCCCTGGCGCGATGGGACCGGGCGGGGCCGCGCTTCCACGCCCTGTTCCTGCTTCTCATCATGGGGGTGAACGGCGCCCTGCTGACCGGCGACCTGTTCAACCTGTTCGTCTTTTTCGAGATCATGCTCGCCGCCTCGTACGGACTGGCCCTGCATGGGTCGGGCGAAGCGCGTGTGCGGGCAGGCGTGATCTATATCGCCGTCAATCTGACCGCGTCCTTGCTGTTCCTAATCGGCGTCAGCCTGATCTACGGGGTGTCCGGCACGCTGAACATGGCGGATGTTTCAACGCGGGTTGCGACCATCTCAGCGGATGACCTGGGACTGTTTCATATCGGAGCGGCGGTGCTGGGTACGGCCTTTCTGATCAAGTGCGCCATGTGGCCCTTGGGCTTCTGGCTGACCCCGACCTATTCGGCAGCCAGCGCGCCGGCGGCGGCGGTCTTCGCCATCCTGTCCAAGGTCGGGGTCTACGTGGTCATCCGCCTCAGTCTGCTGCTGTTCGGCGCCGACGCGGGCGCCTCCGCCGGATTTGGCCTGACCTGGCTGTTCGTCGGCGGACTGGCGACCATAGCGTTCGGCACCTTCGGCCTGATCGCCTCTCGCGATCTGTCGCGCGCCGCCGGGTTCGGCGTGATGATTTCTTCCGGCACCGTTCTGGCGAGCCTGGGCGTCGGCGATGCGGCGACCCTCAGCGGCGCGCTCTTTTATCTGATCGGCTCCACCCTGGCTTGCGCAGCCCTGTTTCTGCTGGCCGAAATCCTCCAGCGTGGACGTGAGGCCGACGTCGGCGAAGCGCGCGCTGTTTTCGATGACGAATATCGTGATCCGTTTGACGACGAAGAGCGCAACGAGCCGGGCCTGGTCATCCCGGCGGCCGTCGCGGCCTTGGGCGGGGCCTTTCTTATCTGCACTCTGATGGTCGCCGGCCTGCCGCCTTTGGCCGGCTTCGTCGGAAAACTGTCGATGATCAGCGCCCTGGTCGGCGTTGGCGATGCGGCGGCCTGGACGCTGGCAGCCGTGCTTTCCGTGTCCAGCCTCGGCGCCTTGATCGGCCTGACGCGTCTCGGCGTCGGCGCGATCTGGACGCGCGACGAGGATGCGCCGGCATTTGTGGTGGGTGCGGCCGAGCTGACGGCGGTCGCAGTCCTGCTCGGCGCCTGCGTGTTCCTGGCCATCTTCGCTGGCTCCGCGTTGATCTACACTGACCACACGGCGGCCTGGCTGGCTGACCCGCAAGGCTACATTCACGCGGTGCTGGGCGGGGGCGGTCGATGAGACGCATCCTCCCCTACCCCATCCTTTCACTAGGCCTGTTCGTCGCCTCAATCCTGCTCAGCGCCTCGGTCGCGCCACCGTCTCTGGCTCTCGCGGTGCTGCTGGCCCTGCTGGCGCCGATCATCATGCTGGCGCTGGGCGTTGATCGCGTGCGGGTGAAGTCGCCGATGGCCATAGTGCGCCTCGCCATCGACGTCGTCGGCGACATCGTGCGCTCCAACTGGGCGGTGTCGCACATCATTCTGGGGCGGCGACGGCATGAGCGCACATCCGGCTTCATCCATATCCCGCTGGACCTGCGCGACCGGTATGGTCTGGCGGTCCTGGCCATCATCATCACCTCGACGCCCGGCACCTTGTGGGTCGAGTACGAGTCCGCCACCGGCCGTCTGCTGCTGCACGTGCTGGATCTGGTGGATGAAGAGACCTGGGTGCGGCTGATCAAGGATCGCTACGAGCGCCGGCTGATGGAGATTTTCGAATGACGGCGGCGGTGCTGACCTGGGGCCTGGGTCTGGCCCAGCTGATGCTGATCTGCGCCATGGGCCTGGCGGCATGGCGGATCATTCACGGTCCGCGCGCCCAGGATCGCGTTCTGGGCATGGACACCCTCTATTTGAACGGCATGCTGCTGCTGGTGGTGTTCGGCATCCGCACCAACAGCCAGCTCTATTTCGAGGCCGCGCTGGTGATCGGCATGTTGGGCTTCGCAGCCACCGTGGCCCTGGCCAAGTTCCTGATGCGTGGCGAGGTGATTGAATGACCCAAGCTGACGTTCCCGCATGGGCCGCGATCATCGTCGTCGCCCTGGCCGTCATCGGCTCAGCCCTTTCGCTACTGGGCGCGGTTGGGCTGGTTCGGCTGAAGACCTTCTATGAGCGCGTCCACGCCCCGACGCTCGGGGCCACGCTGGGCATGGCCCTGGTCCTGCTGGCGTCGATCGTCTGGTTCACGACCGTCGAGCGGCGTTTCATGCCGCGCGAAATCCTGATCGGTCTGTTCCTGACGGTGACGACGCCGGTCACCCTGATCCTGCTCGCCCGCGCCGCCCTGTTCCGCGATCGTACCGAGGGGGTCGGAGACACGCCGAGGAAGGGCTGATCGTCCGGGAAAAAAGAAGCCCGACGGGGGCGCCGGGCTGCAAGCAGGTTCGGTGATGGTGTCCCTGGGGACAACCCATTCATTAACCGAAATGGTTTCCAGATCGTTAAGCGCCTTCAGTCCGGCAGCCAGGTCGTCTGACGCCCAGATGGCTCGACAGGCCAAGTGATCCGCCAACCCGCCCCCGCCCGCTCGACGACGAAGCCCGCAGTCGCCCCCGCGCCCGGATAGTCGAAGCTCTTTCCGTTCACCGTGATCGTCGCCGGACCCGACTGTCCGATGACGGCTCGCCAGCGGCCGCGTCCGATCGCCGTCGGCGCCATATCTGCGCCGTTGATATTGACCGAGGGAGCCGCCCCATTCGTACGGCCTGACGCCATCAGCGTCGCACCGTCCGAATCCACCGCATCCAACCCCTCGCCGCCATCGAGCCGGACAGTCGGCTGGCCTGCTGCAATCAGGGCGACGGGACCGGCCCCGCCCTGGATCACCACCAGGGTCTCGGGCGAGACGGCGGCGTCCTCGCCCACCTGCACCTCAGGCGTGAAGCGCACATCGCCGCTCAAAGGCGGCAGTCGCAGTTCGAACCGCCCCGCGCCGTCCGCCGTCGTCGCCACGGCCGCAGTATCCGGCGCACGCAGCACGACGCGCGCATTGGGCCCCGCCCCGCCGCGCAGCACCAGGACGCCGCCGTCGCGCGTCACACCATCGATCTGAGGCGGGCGGACCCAAGGCGAGGCCTCGTCGGCCCCCGTCGGCCCCGCCACGCCGCCCTGCTGATCGGAACAGGCTGCGGCAGCCAGGACCGCGACACACGCGACCATCATCTGACGTTTCATCCTGCGCCTCTACGATATAGGACTGGCGACCCAGCGGCTCGAGCCTGTGTTAGCTTGAGCGCCGTCGGTTTGGCCATGGCCAGGCCGTCTATTCGTTTTCTTCGAGGCTCCATGTCCCTGCCCCCCGTTTCGTTCCTGCCGTTCGACGGCTCTTCCGTCTGCCTGTTCTGCGGCGCCTCCGAGACCGCCGACCCTTCCTATACCGAGGCGGCCTACGCGTTCGGCAAGGCGGCGGCCGAGGCCGGCTGGCGGCTGGTCTATGGCGGCGGCGGCGTTGGCCTGATGGGGGCCTCCGCGCGTGGCGCGCACGAGGCGGGCGGCCGGGTCGTCGGCATCATGCCGGCCTTCCTGCGCAGCCGCGAACGCCTGTTCGACGAGGTCGAAACCGTCGTCGTCACTTCGATGCACGAGCGTAAGCAGCTGATGTACGACCAGTCCGACGCCTTCGTGGTCGCCCCCGGCGGCATCGGCACTCTGGAAGAGGTTGTGGAGCTGCTGTCCTGGAAGCGGCTGGACCTGCACCACAAGCCGGTCGTCTTCCTGAACCTGAACGGCTTCTGGAACGGCTTCTTCGAGCTGATGAAGCACAGCGTCGCAGAAGGAATGACGCCGCCGTCATTCCTGGACGCCTGGACCGTCGCCGAAACCGTCGAAGAGGCGATGGCGCAGGTTCAGGCCGGCGGCGATGCGCCGCAATTGAAACATGATCATCGATAAGTGATCATCGCTCATAATCCGCTGCGCGCGTCTTGACAGTTTTTATGGAAAACTGACATGGGAGCGGAGCGGCATGACGCCGTTCTTCATTTCGGAGAGTTTTCGATGCGCGCTTTGCTGATCGCCGCCGCCCTGTTCGCCGCCGCCCCTGCGGTCGCCCAAGCCCCCACAGCCACCAGCCTGACGCTGGCCGACGCCGCCAAGGCGCCCGCACGCGCCACCATCATCGACGGCGCTCGTTGGTCCTGCGAAGGCGCGACCTGCACCGCTGCAGGCGGCACGGAACAGCCCGCGACGCGCGCCTGCCGTCGCGTGGTTCAGAAGTTCGGTCCCGTGACCGCCTTCTCGTACAAGGGCGTCGCCCTGAGCGCCGACGAACTGGCTGTCTGCAACGCCTAGAATGCGTGAGGCGGCTTAGGCCGCCTCGCCTCTCAGACGCCGCTGGATGGTTTCGCGACCGATCAGCGGCGCCATGGCCGCCATGTCCGGCCCGTGCTGCTGCCCCGTCAGCGCCAGACGCAGCGGCATGAACAGCGCCTTGCCCTTGGCGCCCGTCTCGGCCTTGACGGCCGAGGTCCACGCCGACCAGGCGTTCTCGTCGATCACTTCCGGCAGCAGACGCAGCGCTGTTTCAATGAAGGTCGCATCTTCGATCACCGGTTGTATCGGACCACGGACGATCTGCGCCATGTCCGCGACGTCGGCGAACTTCGTCAGATTGCCCCGAACCGTATTCCAGAAGGCTTCGCCCAGATCGGCGCCGAGAGCCTGAAGACGCGGCTGCGCTGTCGCATAATCCATGACGTGCAGCGCCTGGGCGTTCAGCCGGTCCAGATCCGCCGTATCGTAACGCGCCGGCGAACGGCCCATCTTGGAGAAGGCGAAGCTCTGACCCAGAGCCTCGACCGAGGCGCCGACTTCCAAGGGATCAGAAGTCCCGATCCGGCCGAGGTGGCTGGTGATGGCGATCGGCTCATAGCCTTGGTCGCGCATGTCGCTGATCGACAGCGATCCCAGACGCTTGGACAAGGCAGCGCCGTCGGCGCCGACCAGCAACGGCATGTGGGCGAAGCCCGGAACCGTCGCGCCCAGCGCTTCGAAGATTTCGATCTGCGCGCCAGTGTTGGTGACGTGATCCTCGCCCCGGATGATGTGCGTGATGGCCATGTCGATGTCGTCAACGACCGACGGCAGGGTGTAGAGGAACAGGCCGTCCTCGCGGATCAGAACCGGGTCCGACATCGAGGCGGTGTCCACCTCCGCATGACCGCGCGCCAGGTCTTCCCAGGCGACGCGCTTGCCATCCAGCTTGAAGCGCCAATGGGGGCGGCGTCCTTCAGCTTCGTAAGCGGCCTTCTGCTCTTCGGTCAGTTCCAGCGCCGCGCGGTCGTAGATCGGCGGCAGGCCGCGCGACAGTTGCACCTTGCGCCGACGGTCTAGTTCGTCGGCGGTCTCATAGGCGGGATAAAGCCGCCCCGACGCCTTCAGCCTGGCGGCCGCTTCTTCGTAGCGATCGAACCGCTTGGACTGGTTGTAACGCTCGTCCCACGGCATCCCCAGCCAGGTCAGGTCGTCTTCGATCCCCTGTTCGAACTCGGGCGTGGAGCGCGCCAGGTCGGTGTCGTCGATGCGCAGGACGAACGATCCGCCCTGCCCCTTGGCGAACATCCAGTTCACCAAGGCAGTGCGAACATTGCCGACGTGCAGCTTACCCGTGGGCGACGGGGCGAAACGAACCTTGACGGACATGGATAGACGACCTCGAAAGCGAGGCGGCTAGGTCGCCCCGCAACCCGGCGAAGTCAAGGCGCGGAAGGCTTAAACCTCAGTCGTCGCGGTGAACGCGTTCGCGGCGTTCGTGGCGTTCCTGGGCTTCGACCGACAGGGTCGCCGTCGGACGGGCTTCCAGACGACCCAGGCTGATGGGTTCGCCCGTGTCCTCGCAGTAGCCGTAGGAGCCGTCCTCGATCCGGCGCAGCGCGTCGTCGATCTTGGAGATCAACTTGCGTTGGCGGTCGCGGGTGCGCAACTCCAGCGCGCGATCGGATTCCGAAGACGCCCGGTCCACCAGATCGGGGTGGTTTTCGGTTTCGGCCTTCAGATTGACGACCGTGCCCTTGGACTCGCGAAGGATCTCATCCTTCCAGGCCAGCAGCTTCTTCTTGAAATAGGCTTGCTGCCGTTCGTTCATGAACGGCTCGCTGTCAGACGGCCGATACGGGCCGGTTTCGTCGGACACAACGGACGCCAAGGCGCTCATCGATCTCACGCTCTCTAACACGCCCCCCTGTGGCGTAGATGGCCGTATAATCAGCCCGTCGAGTCGCGGCAACGCGGTTCTCGATTCCGTGATGAAAATAGGGCGACTAACCGCCTGACAGTGGCAAAAGTCACTCACTGTCAAAGCTTAGCCGCCTGATGTCAGACGATTATTTCGTATCAGGGGCGGTTGCGGCGCATTTCCGCCTTCGCCAGTTCGACCGATGCGCGCAGGTCGATCTGATCCAGCAGGGCGCCCAGGTCCTTGTCGTCGTCATCGGCGCGCTCCTCGCGCAGGCTTCGCGCCAGTCGATCCAGAGCCCCCTCGTCGGCGTCGCCGTTCAGCAGGGCCAGCTTGATTTCATCAAGGCGATCCAGAAGACCGCTGCCGCGCCGGATCGCGCGACGTCGCTTTTCCAGCGGTCCCTCGACACCTTGTAGAGCCATCAGGGCCGAGACGTCAGAGACCCCGCCTGTCGCGGCGCTGGCAGTCGTTGCGGCGGGCGCGGACGCAGGCGCAGTCTGGCCCAGCGAAAAACCGCTGGCGGATCGCGTTGGACGTGTGCTGGCAGGCGTGCTGACGCCGTTGGGGCCGACAACCTTCATGTGCAGGTGCTCCGCGTCATAAAACCATGGATGACGGGCGGCGATGACTGTTTGGTTAACGCCTCGGCAAATCCTGCCGCTTCTTTGCCCGCCAAAGACCGACTGACATTGAATTCACGTCGTTAATTCCGCGGCACGATCTTCGCACAGACGGCATCGTAACGTTGCGTGGACGCCTGACCGATGCAAAATCTGCTTGCCCGCCTGATCGCCTCCGTCGCCGCGACGCTCGTCGTCGTCGGCGGCGCGACCTCGGCGCTGGCCCAGTCGCAGTCACGCATCAAGGACATCGCCGCCGTCGAGGGCGTGCGCGGAAACCAGTTGGTCGGCTACGGCATGGTCATGGGTCTGAACGGCACGGGCGACAGCCTGCGCAACTGCCCTTTCACCCGCCAATCGCTGGAAGGCATGACCGAGCGACTGGGCGTCAACATTCGTGGGGCCAACGCCAACACCAAGAATATGGCCGCCGTCATGGTCACGGCCGACCTGCCCGCCTTCGCCACGCCCGGCTCGCGCATCGACGTGTCGGTGGCCTCCATGTGCGACGCCAAGAGCCTGCTGGGCGGTTCGCTGGTCGTCACCAGCCTGCAAGGCGCGGACGGTCAGGTCTATGCGGTGGCGCAAGGCTCGGTCCAGACCGGCGCCGTCTCGGCGTCGGGCGGGTCGGGGTCGTCGGTGACACGCGGCGTGCCGACCGCGGGCCGCATCGCCTCGGGCGCCCTGGTCGAGCGCGAGACCGGCTTCCAGATGGCCAATATGAACGAGGTGCGCCTGAACCTGCGCAACCCCGACTTCACCACCGCCCAGCGCGTCGCCGCCGTCGTCAACGCCGCCTATCCGGGGTCGGCCCTGGCCGAGAACGGTACGGTCGTGTCTCTGCGCGCGCCTGGTGAACTGGGCATGGCGGGCTTCATCAGCCGGATCGAAAACCTGGCCGTCAGCGTCGATACGCCCGCTAAGGTCATCATCGACGAGGTCAACGGCGTCATCGTCATGGGCGACGCCGTGCGCATCTCTCGCGTGGCCATCGCCCAGGGCAACCTAACCATATCGGTGGACGAGCAGCCGCAGGTCAGTCAGCCGGCGCCGTTCAGCCGGGGCCAGACCGCCGTCGTGCCCTCGACTCAGGTGAACGTCGAAGAGGATCTGGGCACCCAGATGCGGCTGGTCGGCGGCGGGGCCAACCTGTCCACCCTGGTCAACGGTCTGAACGCCCTGGGCGTCAGCCCGCGTGACATGATCAGCATCCTGCAGGCCATCAAGGCCGCCGGCGCCCTGCAGGCCGACATCGAGGTGATGTGAGCATGACCGACCTGACCGTCTCCGCCGACCTGCTGCGCCCCACCGCGGCCGCGCCCACGGCGGCTAACCGAGACAAGATCGCGGAAACCGCCAAGGCCTTCGAGGCCACCTTCATCTCGCAAATGCTGAAGCCGATGTTCGAAGGCCTGTCGACCGACGGCCTGTTCGGCGGCGGCCAGGGCGAGGCGACATGGCGCAGCTTCATGCTGGACGAAATGGCCAAGTCTACGGTGAAGGCCGGCGGCATCGGCCTGAGCAACACCGTCATGGCCGAAATGCTGAAGATGCAGGAGGGCCGGCAATGAGCGACACCGAACTGGCCCAGGCGCGCGTTCGTCAGTTGACGACCTTGACCTTGCGTCTCACCGAGCGACTGAAGGCCGAAACAGCCGCTTTCGCCGATGGCCGTCCTCAGGATGTGGCGGCCGGTCTGTCGGAAACCCAGGAGATGGCCAATCTCTACCGTCGCGATTCCGCCCATGTGAAGGCCAATCCGGCGCTGCTGAGTGGCGCTCCACTCGTAGACCGCAGGACACTGGTCGACGCCACGCGTGAGTTCGACGCCGTCCTGACTCGTCACAGCCGCGCCGTCGACGCCGCGCGTCAAATTTCCGAGGGCCTGGTCCGCGCCATCGCGGCGGAGGTCACCGCTGCTCGCACACCCGCCTGCGCCTATGCCGCCGACGGCCGCGCCTCGCTGGGCGACGGACGCGCTGTCGCCCTGAACCGAATGGCCTGAACCGCATGGCCTGAACGGAACGCCCCTTCGCCGTTCGCAAATCACGGTTCGCGTCCTAAGGGTCATTGCCTATTTTTTAAGCGACTGTGTGCCAGCATGGCCTCATGACGCTGACCACTCGCCTCCTAGGCCTGGCATTCGCTTCCGCCGACACCTTGGTGGAGGTGGATCCGAAGGGCGTGGTCGCCTTTGCGATCGGCGCGGGCGCCGTGGCCGGCGAGGACGCAGGCGCGACCTGGACGGGCCGTCCCCTGCTCGATCTGCTGCACGATGGCGCCTCCACCCTGACCGCCCTGCAAGGCATGAAGGTCGGCGTGCGTATTCCCACGACATCGATCTTGGTGGCGGCCGGACCTGACCGCGTGCGTCGTGCATCGTTCCGCGCCTTCGTCCTGCCGCAGATGGCGCCGGCCGTCTCCTGCGCCATATCCTACGAAGGCCCGGCCTTTGCGCTGGAGGATCTGGAAACACGCCCGCTTCTGGAACCGGAGGATTTCTTGGCCGACGCAGGGCGCGTGCTGGAGTCCAACCCCGACCTGGCCCTATCCTTCCTCGACATTACCGGGTTGGAGAATGTCACCGGCGAAGCCGCCGACCGTCTGAACCGCCGCATCGAGGCCACGCTTCAGTCCGCCGCCGTCGAGGGATCGAGCGCGTCGCAGGTCACCGGCGTCCGTTATGCCCTTCTCCGCCCCGCCAACGACCGTCGCGACATCGCCGCCGAAATCGTGGAGGCCGGTCGCGCCGAAGGCCTGTCGCTGGGCGCCGAGGCGTTCAGCTCGCCCGTGCCGCCCGGATCGGATTCCCTGTGCGTCCTGCGCGCCATGCGGTTCGCCATTGAAGGCTGCCTGAAGGGCGACGGCCTCGCCAATCCACAGATCGCCTTCGCGGACTCGCTAAAGCGCACCTTCCGCGACGCTGAAACGTTCCGCAGCCTGGTCAAGTCGCGCGAGTTCCAGGTCCATTATCAGCCCATCGTCCATCTGGACTCCCGCGCGGTCCACCACTTCGAGGCCCTGACCCGCTTCAACGGCAACAATGGACCCGCCGAGGCCATTCGCATGGCCGAGGAGTTGGACATGATCGAGTCGTTCGACCTCGCCGTGGCGGAGAAGGTGCTGAAGCGGATGCGCCAGCCCGGCGCTGGCCTTCTGAAGATGGCGATCAATGTTTCGGGCGCCTCGCTGGGCGACGACACCTATGTCGAGCAGTTGCTGCGCATGACCGCCGGCGCGCCCGAGGAACGCCGCCGCCTGATGGTCGAGGTGACGGAAACTTCCGCCGTCGCGGACATTGAGGCCGCCGACCGTCGCCTGGCCGCACTGCGCGAGGCCGGCATAAAGGTCTGCATCGACGATTTCGGCGCAGGGGCCGCCGCTTTCGACTATCTGCGCAAACTGTCTGTGGACTCGGTCAAGATCGACGGGGCCATCGTTCGCGATATCCAGACCGACCAACGCTCCAAGGCCATGCTGCACAGCATCGTCGAAATGTGCCGCTCGATGAGGCTGGAAACCATCGCCGAGATGATCGAGACCGACGGCGTCGCCGCCGAGCTCAAGGCGGCGGGTGTTGAATACGGCCAAGGCTGGCTGTTCGGTCGCGCCGAAGCCGAGCCGCGAACCCAACTGTCCAGCCCGTCGATGGTCCGTCGCAAGGGCGCCGTCGAGGCCTGGGGCTGACCGACTTCAGAGTTTGATCGTGCGCGTGATCTTCAGCGCCTCAAGGAAATCCACGTCGTGGCTCACCACGATCAACGCGCCGTCATAGGCGTTCAGCGCCTCTTCGACCGCCGCCATGGCGTCCAAGTCGAGATGGTTCGTCGGCTCGTCCAACACCAGCAACTGCGGCGGCGTCGCGCCTGTCATGACGCAGGCCAGACCCGCCCTCAGCCGCTCCCCGCCAGACAGCTCGCCGACCCGGCGCTGCGCCGCCGTATTGCGAAACAGGAACCGCGCCAGCGCCGCCTGGGCGTCATTGACCGACCCTTGCGGGTTCAATCGCCGCCACGCTTCCACCAAGGTTTCGGCCGGATGCAGGATCTTGACCTCCTGGTCCAGCAACACCGCACGCACAGGCTGATCGACGGCGCCCGTCGTCGGTGAAAGATCGCCGGTGATCAGCCGCAGCAGGGTCGTCTTGCCCGCGCCGTTCGGTCCCGTGATCGCGACCCGTTCCGGCCCGATCAGCTTCAGGTCGATCGGCCAGACGATCGTCCGCCCCTCGGGTGTCGCCCAGCCGGCCTGGTCCATCGTCAGCACCGTCCGTCCCGTCGGCAGGCCGGTCGTCGGCATCGGGATCGCCAGCGTCCGCGTTCGCTCTACGCGCGCCTGGGCTGAGGCCAAGGCGTCCTGCGCGGCCTCGGCCTGTCGTTCGGCCAGCAACCGGCTGCGTCCGCCCGTGTTTTCGGCGCGCTCGGCCCGGGCGCCCAGCAGGATTTTCGGCATGTCGCCCTTGGCGGCCTTGCGGCGGCCGGCGGCGTCGCGGCGCGACTGAGCCTCCGCGCGCTGCTGAGCCTCGGCGCCAGCACGCGCGAGGTCGCGCTCGGCTTCGGCCAGATCCCGCGTCGCCGCCTCGCGTTCCAGCGCTTTTCGCTCGACATAGGCGTCATAGCCGCCGCCGTAGCTGGCGACGCCCAAGCTCGACACCTCAAGGATTCGTTCCATGCGGCGCAACAGGTTGCGATCATGGCTGACCACCACGACCCCGCCGTCCCAACGCGCGATGACATCGGCGACCAGCGCCCGCGCCTGCGCGTCCAGATGATTGGTCGGCTCGTCCAGCAGGATTAGATCGGGCTGGGCCAGCCTCAAACCCGCCAGCCGCAACCGCGTCTGCTCGCCCCCGCTGAGACTGGACGTCAGGCGTTCACAATCCAGTTCCGGCAACCCGACGTCTCTTAAGGCCTCGTCCAGACGCGTCTCCAGCGTCCAGTCCGCCTCGGCCAGATCGTCAGCCGTTCCCTGCCCCGCCAAAACCCGCGCCACAACAGCCAGCGCCGCTCCAACGCCCAGGGTTTGAGCGACGGTCTCACCGGGGTTTGGCTCATAGCGCTGATCCAGTACGCCGATCGTTCCGGCTCGCGCGACTGCACCCTCGGCAGGCGCGGCTTCGCCCGAGATCAGGCGCAGAAGCGTGCTCTTGCCCGCGCCATTGCGACCGACGATGCCGGTTCGCTCAGGCCCGAACGTCAGGCTCAGATTGTCGAAAAGGGTGGCGCCGTCCGGCGTCCTAGCGGCGACCTTGTCGAGTGTCGCGAGTGCGGACGGGGACGCGTTTCGGCTTGGGCTGATTGGCATTGAGGATCACGAGCAGCATGGCGGACAGGGCGGAACCGGTGGCCAATGCGATGATCATGATCGTCAAACCTTCTGCAAAACGCGTCAGAACAGGGAGGATGGGTCGTAATCCCGCAATGCGCAAGTCTGGCGTCGAACACGGCCGCGTGAGAAGCTTGGCGTTGAGGAGACAATCATGAAGACCGTCATCACCCTCGCCATCGTCTCCACACTGGCTTGCGCCGCATGCGCGACTGCGCCGGACCGGCCGCCGTCAGCCCCGGATTACAGCGCCGTTCCGACCCAGGCGCCGACGCCCAACGCGCGGCTCTATGCCGCCTGCCTGGAGCAGGCCGCCGCAGCCGACGCCTATCGTCGCGCGGACAACGGGGACGGCGCAGAATATATCTTATTTACCTGCACGGGTGCGCCGGCCGCCGCCTTCGCCACAGCCTTGATCCCCTGGAGCGAGAAGATCGGATCGACATTCCAGCGTGACGGTCGCTCGTTCCGCTCGACCGCAAAGGTCGAGGCCGACCTGTTCGGCGTCGATTCCTGCTCGACCGATGCGACGGGTGGGGACGCCATCTGCATCCTGTCGTTCAACGCCGGCGACTTCCTCGACCAATAGGATGGCGGCGGCTAGACCAGCCGTCATGCAAACCCGTCTCCGCATCGAAGACCCCGCCGGCGCCGCCGCGAGGCGCGAGGCCGCCGTCCAGCGCCTGCGGGACGAAACGGGCATAGACGAAGCCATGATCGACGCCTTGGTCGAAGACTTCTACGCCCGCGTCCGCGACGATGCGCTGATCGGCCCGATCTTCGCGGACCGGATCACCGACTGGGCGCCACACTTGGCGCAGATGAAGCTGTTCTGGTCGTCGGTCGCCCTGTGCACCGGCGTCTATCAGGGCCGGCCGATGCCGAAACACCTGCCCCTTCCCATCGATGCGCGGCATTTCGATCGCTGGCTGGAGTTGTTCGCCGAAACTGCGCGCGCCCTGTGCCCGCCCATCGCCGCCGACCACTTCATTGAACGCGCCCGCCGCATCGCCGAAAGCCTTGAACTGGGTGTCGCCAACGCCAGTGGCGTGCTTCTGGCCAAGGGCGGGCGTTTTATGCGGCCCACGCAGGCGTGGATGCCGGAATAAAATTTAGGCGGCAGGCGCTTTAGCTGGGGCTCCAGTCATCGTCACGTTCACATTGAATCCCGCGACTTTCCATGCGTCACCCTCTTTGACGAAGTTTGTCTGAACGTGAGCCACTCGGTCGGGATAGGTATAATCTTGACCCACGACATAAAAGCGGCCGCTCGTGCTTGTCATGCTTTGGTAGCCGGTCACCGTCGGTTCGGGAGCCGTGTCGTGACCGATCATGTTGCGGAGCATGGGGATTTGCGCCCTCACGTCTGCAGTTTTATTTGCGGACGACAAGCGCGCCAAAATGGCGGCTTCTCGGCCCGCTACAAGGTCTGCAAAGGTCGCCTTGGCTTCAGCATTCAAGGCAGGATCGGATTTAGGAAGCGTCGCATTGAAGTTGCAACTGGCTAAGGCTACCGCCGCCAAAAGGCCCGCAAACTGTTTCAAATCCAACCCCCACTTTGGTGACGCTAGTCTAGCTTCGATCAGCGGGCGCACAACCCAAAGACACAGACAAAAATGTTCCCATAACGTTCTTGCTGATCGCCTATTTTCGTCCCCATATAGCGATAACGCGCCGGACCCGCCGGCCCTCCTCCGCGTTCTCCGGACAGCATGACCGAAAAGCATAACTTCATCCGCGTTCGCGGCGCCCGCGAGCATAACCTCAAGGGCGTGGATCTCGACATTCCGCGTGAACAGCTGGTGGTGATGACCGGCCTGTCGGGGTCGGGTAAATCCTCGCTGGCGTTCGACACCATCTATGCCGAAGGCCAGCGGCGCTATGTCGAGAGCCTGTCGGCCTACGCGCGCCAGTTTCTGGAGCTGATGGGCAAGCCGGACGTGGATTTGATCGAAGGCCTGTCCCCGGCCATCTCCATTGAACAGAAGACAACGTCCAAGAACCCGCGCTCAACCGTCGGCACGGTGACGGAAATCCACGACTATATGCGCCTGCTATGGGCGCGCGTCGGGGTGCCCTATTCCCCGGCGACTGGCCTGCCTATCGAGAGCCAGACCGTCAGCCAGATGGTCGACAAGCTGGTCGCCCTGCCCGATGGCGAACGAATCCTGCTGCTCGCCCCCGTCGTTCGCGGCCGCAAAGGCGAGTACAGGAAGGAAATCGCCGAGTGGCAGCGCCAGGGCTTCCAGCGGCTGAAGATCGACGGGCAATTCTATCCGATCGATGAAGCCCCGACGCTGGACAAGAAGTTCAAACACGACATCGACATCGTCGTGGACCGGATCGTCACCAAGCCTGATCAGGAAGCCCGCTACGCCGACAGCCTGCAGACAGCGCTGGGTCTGGCCGACGGCATCGCCAACGCGGAATGGGCCTCGACGGCGGAAGGCGAGACCGCGCCGCGCTCCATCCTGTTTTCTGAACGGTTCGCCTGTCCGGTGTCGGGTTTCACGATCAGCGAGATCGAACCGCGGCTGTTCTCGTTCAACAACCCCTTCGGCGCCTGCCCGGTCTGCGACGGCCTGGGGGTCAAGCTGGCCTTTGATGCCGATCTGGTGATCCCGGACCGCGACAAGACCCTGCACAAGGGCGCCGTCGCGCCGTGGGCGCGTGGGCCGTCGCCGCTCTACACCCAGACGCTGCAGTCGCTCAGCCTCCACTACGGCTTCTCGATGGACAAGCCGTGGCGCGACCTGCCCGCCCAGGCGCACAAGGCCATCCTGCACGGCACGGGGTCCGAGAAGATCAAGTTCGTCTATGACGACAATGCCCGCAAATACGAGGTCTCCAAGCCGTTCGAGGGCGTGCTGCCGAACCTGGAGCGCCGCTGGCGCGAGACCGACAGCGCCTGGGTGCGCGAGGAACTGGCCCGCTATCAATCCGAGACGCCCTGCGACGCCTGCCACGGCAAGCGGCTGAAGCCCGAGGCCCTGGCGGTCAAGGTCGGCGGCGAGGACATCGCCGACATCTCCACCCTGTCGATCTCCAAGGCCTATCTGTGGTTCTCGACGCTGGAAGAGAATATGACCGAAAAGCAGATGGAGATCGCCCGGCGCATCCTGAAGGAAATCTGCGACCGGCTGCGGTTCCTGAATAACGTCGGCCTGGACTATCTGAACCTGTCGCGGTCCTCAGGCACCCTGTCGGGCGGCGAGAGCCAGCGCATCCGCCTGGCGTCGCAGATCGGCTCGGGCCTTACCGGCGTCCTCTATGTGCTGGACGAGCCGTCCATCGGCCTGCACCAGCGCGACAACACCCGGTTGCTGGAAAGCCTGAAGGGCCTGCGCGATCTCGGCAACTCGGTCCTCGTGGTCGAGCATGACGAAGAAGCCATCCTGACAGCCGACTACGTCATCGACATGGGCCCGGCCGCCGGTGTTCACGGGGGACAGGTCTGCGCCGAGGGTACGCCGGCCCAGGTCATGGCCAACCCCAAGTCCCTGACCGGCAAATACCTGACCGGCGAGCGCGAGATCGAAATTCCCGTCGACGGCCGTCGTCCCATCGACCGCAAGCGGATGCTGAAAATCAGCGGCGCCAGCGGCAACAACCTCAAGAGCGTCACCGGCGAGATCCCCGTCGGCGTCTTCACCTGCATCACCGGCGTCTCTGGCGGCGGCAAGTCCACCTTCACCATCGAGACCCTGTACAAGGCCGCCGCGCGTCGCCTGAACAATGCCTCCGAGGCCCCCGCCCCCTTCGACCGGATCGAAGGCCTGGAGCATTTCGACAAGGTCATCGACATCGACCAGTCGCCCATCGGCCGCACCCCGCGCTCGAACCCCGCGACCTATACCGGCGCCTTCGGGCCCATCCGCGACTGGTACGCCGGCCTGCCGGAATCCAAGGCGCGCGGCTACGGCCCCGGCCGATTCAGCTTCAACGTCAAGGGCGGGCGTTGCGAAGCCTGCCAAGGCGACGGCGTCATCAAGATCGAGATGCACTTCCTGCCCGACGTCTATGTCACCTGCGACGTCTGCAAGGGCAAACGCTACAACCGCGAGACGCTGGAGATTGTGTTCAAGGGCAAGTCCATTTCGGACGTGCTGGACATGACCGTCGAGGAGGCCGCCAGCTTCTTCAAGGCCGTGCCGCCGATCCGCGACAAGATGCTGACGCTGGAACGGGTCGGCCTGGCCTACGTCAAGGTCGGCCAGCCGGCGACCACCCTGTCGGGCGGCGAGGCCCAGCGGGTCAAACTGTCCAAGGAACTGTCCAAGCGCGCCACCGGCCGCACCCTGTACATCCTCGACGAGCCGACCACCGGCCTGCACTTCGAGGACACCCGCAAGCTGCTGGAAGTGCTGCAGGAACTGGTCGAGGCCGGGAACACCATTGTGGTGATCGAACACAACCTCGATGTCATCAAGGTCGCCGACTATCTGCTCGACTTCGGACCTGAGGGCGGTGACGGCGGCGGCGAGATCGTTGCGGTCGGCACGCCCGAACAGGTCGCGGACAACAAGGCCAGTTGGACCGGCAAATACCTCAAGGAGGTGCTGGATCGGCACGAGGACCGCCGCAAGGCGCGCGTTGCGGCCCTGGGCGGTTCCGTCGATACTCCGGCTAAAAAGAAAAGGGTGAAGGCGTCGGCCTGATCGTTAGGAAAAGACGTCGGTCGGCTGACCGCCTCGAAGCCCATTCCAGGCCGCTGCGAACGGGGCATACAGCACCGCGAGTTGCAGCGCGGCGAGGAAGGCGTTGACGATAGACGACACCAAGATCGCCGGCCAGGCCTGCATCAGGATCTGACCCAGTCCCTCGCCGTCGAAGCGCGCCAGCGTCTGGATGCCGCCGGTGGCGAGGTCTGCGGCTGCGCCGATGATCATGCCCAGGATGCTGACGATCAGGGACATGATGATGGCGATCACGGCCATGCCCAGCAGCGACCAGAAATGCCCCTTGGTGGCGGCGAACGATTCCACGATGGTGATCTTGCGGCGATCGATCGTCATCGGCACCGCAAGGCTGAACTTGATCGCCAGCCAGACGATCAAGGCGAAGACGGCGAAGATCAGGAGCACGCCGGCCAAAATCAGCAGCGCCTGACCCGACGCGGCGCCGAAACCGATGGCCGCACCGACCACCATCATGCCGACGCCCGACGCCAAGCCGACAGCCAGGCTGACGATCAGGCTGACCGCCAGAACACGGACCTCATCCATGCCGAGGCGCAGATAGCCCCACGACGACTCGTCCGGCCGCAAGACCGAGCGCGCCACCGCCGCGCTCAGCACCGCGCCGACCAGCAGGCCAATGGGCGCGGCCCAGATCAGGGCTCCGGCATAGGTCTGGCCCAGGGCCTGAAACTCAGCCATCGATGGGTTGGCCGACTGTTCCAGCGCTTCACCCGCCGCCATCAGGCTAGCCCACTTGTCTGCGCCCAGGCCGAACATGGCGACATAGACGGCCAGATAGACTAGGCCCCAGGCGACCGCGACGATCGGATGCCGGCGAACGACTCGGAAGCCTTCGAAGGCCGCGTCGGTGGCGGAAAAACTCATGACAACTCCGGGAGCAGATTCGCGGCGCACCCTAGCGCATCCGCAAGCCTACGTCCCGCACCGCCGCCGTCACGGCGTCATGCGTTCGACCGCCTCAGTTCGCGGAGGCGATCGTCCAGTCGGCGATCTGGGTGTTGATGTCGCGCGTCGCGGTGTCGAAGGCCGCAACGATGGCGGACACGCGATTGTCGCCGGCGGGTTGGGTTACGGTGAACACCCGCTCGACCGAGCGGCCTTCCTCGGGACGAATGGTCCCGCCGCCAGCGCGCCGTTCCGGGGTGGAGCGCAGCTGCGCCCGCGCGGTCACGACGACATCCGGCACGGCGCCCAGCGCGGCGTAGCGCGCCTCGAAGGTCGTGACCGTGACCTGCAGGATCAGCGGCGGCGTCCCCGGCTCGCGGCGACCCAGCACGCGAATGCGATCGGCTCGGTTGGCGAAGGCCGCCTTGAGGCTGTCGTCGAACAGGGTCGAGGCCGGCGAAACCCAGCGTGCGCCGCCGATATAGGCCGTTTCTAGACCCGTGACGCCCAGGATTTTGTCGTCGCCGGTCGCCTGCGGGAACTCGATGCGGCGGATCGAGACCGTGAGAGGCGCAGGCGTGTCGCCCACAGCCGACGGCGCGGCCATCGGCAGGCCGAACCGGTAATTCTGGACCGGGTCCGGCGACGATAGCAGCGCGCACCCGCTCAGCGCGGTCAGGACAGCGGCGGACGCCGCCAGTCGAAGGACAGGACGAGGGATCACGGCTGCACCTCCAGCTCTTTGGATTTGGGACGACCGATAAAGTCGCGCGGGCTGGCGCGGACGTCGTCGATCAGGGATTGCAGAGACCGGGTGGCGTCTTGCAGCTCTTCAATCGTGCCGGTCAGTTGCGGGAGGCTGGTCGTCGCAAAGTCACCCAGCGGACGCTCCAGACCCGTGATCGAACGGTTGGCCGAGGCGATCGCCGTGCGGGCCTCCGCCGTCGCCGAGTTGATATTAGCGATGGCTTGGCGACCGTCCGTATTGATGATCTGACGCGTATCGACGGCCAGGGCCTGATATTCCTTCACCGCGGCGTTGGCGTTAGTCACGGCCTCTTCCAACTGCTGGAAGATGGCCTTGCGGGCTTCCAATTCCGTCGTCAGGGCCTCGACGTTCTTCACACTGGTGGAGAAGCTGCGGATATTGTCGTCGGACATGACGCGGTTGATCCGGTTCAGCGCATCCACGGTCTGGGCCAGAACCGTGCCCGAACCACTTAAGAGTTCGGCGATCGGCGACGGCTGGCTTTGCAGCACGGGCACGACATTATCCGGATACTGCTCTTTCAGCAGGGCGCTGTTGGGTGAGCCGGCGGTGATCTGGATGTAGTTCAGGCCGGTGATGCCTTGCGGTTCCAGCTGAGCGCGCGAGGTCACGCGCACCGGCGTCGTGCCGTCCACGCGGACACGGGCGATGACCTGGTCGCCGCGCTTGGTGTCGATGTTCAGGTCAGTGACCTCGCCGACGCGGATGCCGTTGAAATGCACCTCGCCGCCTTCGGACAGGCCGTTCACCGGCCCATAGAAGACGATGTCGTACATGTCGTAGTCGCTGTTGAACTGCAGCCGGGCCAGCCAGATGGTGAACACCGCCAGGGCCGCCAGAAGGGCGACGGTGGCGATGCCGACGGCGGCGTAATGTGCGTCTCTTTCCATGATCCGCTCTCCTCAGGCGGCAGACTTGGTGGCTGCGCGTCCGCGCGGCCCCAGGAAATATTCCTTGATCCACGGATGGTCGGAGCCTTCCAGCTCCTGCACCGTGGCCTTTTCCACGACCCGCTTGTCCGCCAGCACCGCCACCTTGTCACAGATGGCGTAGAGCGTATCGAGGTCATGGGTGATCATGAAGACGGACAGACCCAGGTCGTCCGCCAGTTGCCGGATAAGATCGTCGAACGCGGCCGCGCCGATGGGGTCCAGACCCGCCGTCGGCTCGTCCAGAAACACCAGTTCCGGGTCCAGCGCCAGCGCACGCGCCAGGCCGGCGCGCTTCTTCATGCCGCCCGACAGTTCGGCGGGCTTCAGGTGGTGGTGCTCGGGCTTGAGGCCCACCATGGCGATCTTGAGTTCGGCCAATTCATAGATGATCGCTTTGGGCAGTTTGGTGTGCTCGACCAAGGGCGAGGCAACGTTCTCCAGCACGCTCAGCGACGAGAACAGCGCGCCCTGCTGAAACAGGATGCCGGTGCGGCGCTCGATGTCCGCCGACTGATCGTCGGTCAGGGTCGCACGGTCGTAGCCCAGCACCTTCACCGACCCGCCCTCGGGCTCTTTCAGTCCGATGATGGTGTTCAGCAGGACGGTCTTGCCCGCGCCCGATCCGCCGACGACGCCCAAGACTTCGCCGCGCACCAGGTCGAGGTCGAGGTTTTCGTGGATGGTGCGCTCGCCGAACTGGCTCAACAGGCCGCGCACCTCGATCAGGTTTTCTGGTGCTTCGGTCATATGTTCAGCTCCAGGAAGACCAGGGCGAACACGGCGTCCAGAAAGATGATGGCGAAGATGGCCTGCACCACGGCGGCCGTCACGCGCCGGCCGAGGCTTTCGACATCGCCGGCGACCGACATGCCCTGACGGCAGCCGATGGCGGCGATCACCAGGGCGAAGACCGGCGCCTTCACCAGACCGACCATCAGATGCTGGGCCATGGTGCCATCCTCGACCAGACGCTGGAAGAAGAAGGACGGACCGAGATTCAGCGAGCTCCAGCACACGACCAGACCGCCGACTAGACCGCCGATCATGCCCATAAAGGTCAGCAGCGGCAGCATCAGCACCAGAGACGCGACGCGCGGGATCACCAAGGCCTGGAACGGATTGACGCCCATGACCTGCATGGCGTCGACCTCCTGGTTCATCCGCATCGATCCGATCTCGGCCGCAAAAGCCGAAGCCGAACGTCCAGCCAACAAGACCGAGGCGATCACCACGGCGAACTCGCGGAACATTGCGACGCCGATCAGCTGAACCGCAAACACTTGGGCGCCGAAGTCTGTCAACAAATCCACGCCGATGAAGGCGATGACGGCGCCGATGAAGAAGTTGGTGATCATGACGATCGGAATGGCGTCCAGCCCAGCCCGCTCGGCCTGACTGACCCAGGCCGGCCAGCGGATGCCGCCGGGATGTTTGGCGGCTTCCACGACAGCAGCCATCAGCCGACCCAGGAAGGCCAGCGACAACATGGCCTCGCCGCCGAAATCGTACACGCCACGGCCGATCTTGGCGAAGGTGCGAACGAAGGCGCTGGGGCGTTTCGGCGCCGGGGCGCTCTCGCGCTCCAGCAGCTCGATCATGTGATAGATGCGACCGGCCTCCGGTCGATCCTTCCACTGGCTCTTGGACAGGCGGCCGCTTGAGGCCTGCACCAGAGCCAGTGCGCCGGCGGTATCGAAGCGACCGAGATCGGAGGTGTCGATGCTGGCGATATCGCGGCCTTCCAGATCGCGGCTCAGCTCCGTCGGCAGACGACCGAGCGCCGTGGTCGTCCAGTCGCCGGTCAAGCGCAGACGGGCCTCGCCATCACTATCGACGATTTCATATGCAGCCGTGTTCATCGCGCCCCTGAAGACCGATCTGACATCGCGATTTTCCCCTGACGCTCTGAACAGACAGCCGAAATCCCTGCCGCGCTAATGGTCAAGCCGGCATTCGATGTCAACGCGCGATGACATTCGCGCGGATGTTTGTCGATCGACCGTGTCGAGATCGCCTCCCCCGATGAAACGTCCAACGGTCACGCTGGCGCTGATGCCAAACGCGGCCGAACGGGATTCGTTCTCGCGTCACCTCATACGACGCTGCACGGCCGTCAGATCCTCAATGAACAACCGTCTCGCCTCGGACTTCGCCGCCTCGTCCGGCAGACGCAGCAGATAGGAGGGGTGGACCGTCAGTACGGCGGTCGATCCGTCGCTCAGGTCGATCGGCGCGCCGCGTTCCTGCATCACAGCCGGCTTGCGACCCAGCAACGCCAGACCCGCCGTCGCCCCCAGGGCCAGCACGACCTGCGGCTTGATCAACCTTCGCTCCGAGTCCAGCCACCAGCGGCAGGCCTGAACCTCGCCCGCATTCGGCGTCTTGTGCAGGCGACGTTTGCCGCGCGGCTCGTGTTTGAAATGTTTGACCGCGTTGGTGACATAGACGTCGGATCGATCAATGCCGGCCTCGGCCAAGGCGGCGTTCAGCACCTGTCCCGCCGGCCCGATGAAGGCGCGGCCTGCCAGATCCTCCTGATCGCCCGGCTGTTCGCCGACGATCATCAGACGCGCCGACTTCGGCCCCTCCCCGCACACGCCTTGCGTCGCGTCGCGGTAAAGCGGGCAACGGCGACAGGCCTGAACGCCGCTGGCGACATCGTCTAGGTTTTCGGGCACGGCCTCGGCGTCGGGACGCGCCAAATGGAGGTCAGGCGCGACGGCGCGCGCGAAACGCGGATTGGGCTGAGGAGACGGCGTGGCGACCATGGTCTCGGTTCGAACCGACGAGGCCGCGACCAGTTCCGGGATCAGGGCGGCTTCCGGCAGGTTCTTCCAGTAGGACTTGGCCATCTCTCCCTGCATCGTCTTCACCTTCAGCCGCGCGGGATTGAAGGTCGAGGCGTAGTAGGTCTTCCAGAAATCCTCGATCTCGTCTTCGGCCGGCGCCATGTCGCGGGTGGCTGGCGGGCCGAACCGCAAGGCTTCTCCATCCCAAAAGGCCGAACCATCCGGCGTCAGGATCGACCAGCGCATGGTCGTGAACCGCCGCTGGAAGAAGGGCGCGGTCTTTTCCAAAACCCGATGCGGCGGCTCGAACCACGCCACCCAAGCTTCGCCCAAATCGTCATGCACTTGGCGAAAGCGAACGAAGGCCTTCATCTTGTGCGAAGCCCGGCTGACGTTCTTGACCCGCTCCAGCGCGTCGGCGACGTCCCGGTCCGAAATGACCTTGATCAGGTCCGGCTCATCCTTCAGCCGCCACAGCAGCCGATACATCAAATCGAAACGGTCAGCGGATCGATGCAGGATCAGGTTCTGGGCCAGATCCACGAACTCTTTCGGGACGTTGAAAGCTCTGCGGTCATCCGGCGTCGGCGACCTTTCTTCGGCAATCGGCTGATCGAACAGCCCGCCCTGTTCCACCGCCCCCGCCACGACGAACCGCGCCGCCGCGGGTTCCACACCCGCCAATCGAAACGCGCGCGCCGCCTTCCGCCAGCCGTCGAAGTCCGTCTCACCGTCCAGCGTCGCCACCGCCATCAGAACAGGCTCAACTGCTCGGGCGTGCGGCTGGTCACGCGCGCCTTGAGGTCCGCCGCATCCGTCAAGCCGCCTGGCGTCCAGTCCAGCGCCGTAATGAAGGGGCGGATTTTCGCCACCGATCGCGTTAGCCGTCCGACATCCTCTAACCGCAGGGTCCGATAGCGGCGCACCGAGACAATCCGGTCCACAGCTTTCACGCCCAGCCCCGGCACCCGAAGCAGCATCTCGCGCGGCGCGCGGTTCACATCGACGGGAAATTGCTCGCGCTTGTTCAGAGCCCAAGCCAGTTTGGGGTCGACCGCCAGATCGAGCATGCCATTCGATGCCCCCTCGCCGATCTCCGGCGCGGAGAAGCCATAGAACCGCATCAGCCAATCGGCCTGATACAGCCGATGCTCACGCATCAGCGGCGGCTTAGACAGCGGCAGGATCGAACTGGAGTCCGGTATCGGGCTGAACGCCGAATAATAGACGCGGCGCAGGCCGTAACCACCGTAGAGCGAGGCGCTGCGATCCAGGATTTCCGTATCCGGCGCGCCGTCGGCGCCGATGATCAGCTGGGTGCTCTGGCCGCCCGGCGCGAACTTCGGCGGCTTGATCTTTTCACGTTTGGCCGGCTTGGCCGCCTCGACGCCCAGGCGCACCTGGCTCATCGCCTTTTTAATGACCCCGACATCCTTTTGCGGCGCAAGTCGCGCCAGCGCCTCGTCGCGTGGAAGCTCGATATTGGCTGACAGGCGGTCGGCATACAGTCCCGCCATCTCCACCAGCTTCGGATCCGCCTCCGGAATCAGCTTCAGATGAATGTAGCCCCGGAAATCGTGGACTTCCCGCAGCGTCTTGGCCACCAGGACCAGCTGCTCCATCGTATAGTCGCCGGATCGAATGATGCCCGACGACAGAAAGAGGCCCTCGATATAGTTGCGCTTGTAGAAGTTGAGCGTCAGATCGACCACCTCGTCGACATCGAAGCGCGCGCGCTCCACGTTCGACGACACGCGATTGATGCAATAGGCGCAGTCGTAGATGCAGAAGTTGGTCAGCAAGATCTTGAGCAGACTGATGCATCGACCGTCCGGCGTATAGGCGTGACAGATGCCCATGCCTTCGGTCGAGCCGATCCCCTTGCCGCCGACGGAGTTTCGTTTCGACGTTCCCGACGACGAACACGAGGCGTCATACTTGGCGGCGTCAGCCAGAATGGAGAGTTTTCGACGCAGATCGAGACGGGCCATTGTTCATGATACGTTCCAGAACGATGTTTGGTCCAGCGTTGCCGTTTTCTTTTTCGAAACGACAACTTAACGCAGCAGATTGAGCAGCGACGTGCTCTTTAGCGAGTTGATGATCTGGGCCGAAGCCTCGATCGCCACTTGCGCCATCTGCAGATCGGTGATCGCCCGTGCCGGATCATAGCCGGACTTGTCCTGCATCATCTTCTGCAGGGCCGTCTTCTGATTTTCCTGGGCGTCCAGCGCCGTCTCGACGTGGTTCTGGATCAGACCGTTTTTGGCCGTCTGGTTCGTCAGTCCCGCATTCGCCTTGTCCAGTTCGCCCATCTGCGCCTTCAAAAAAGCGGTGACGTTGGCGTCCGGCTGTCCCGTCAGCGTGCCCGAGCCGGCTGGCGTATAGGTCACGCCGCCGACGGTCACCGCCGTGCCGTTCTGGAAGGCCTGAATGTTGCGAAACACCTCAGTCAGCGGCCCGCCGATCTCGCTGGCCAGAAACCCGGTCTCAACCGTGGTCTTCTCGTCGATGCGCGACTTCTGCTTCAAGGTGTCGTTGGCGAAGGTCGCGGCGGTGGACGCCGCCGCCGTCAAATCGGCCATGGTTGCAGCCGTGGCGGGAGCGATGTCGCTTTGGCCGCCCGCAAACAGGTACGAGCCCTGGTGTTCCGCGTTCAATCCCCCCTGAACCGTCTGATAGTTCAGACCGAGCTCGACCATCAGATTGTCGATCCGCCCGGCGGCCAAGCTATTTGCAATGGCCTCGCGCGCCGCATTGCCACCTTCGTAAATGCGGCTCATGGCCAGATCCTGGGCGCTCAGCCGCGCCTTCACGGCCTCGCCAGTGGAGATGAAGCCCTCCAGTCGCGCCTGGGTCGACGTCAGGCTTGTCAGCTGCTCTGCGCCTCGGCCGTAGCCGGACATGTCGGTGGCGATCTTCTCGCTATCGATCCGCTCCTGCGCCTGCTGCGCGCGGCCTTGCGCGTTCATCAAACTGAGCAAGGCCGACTGGTAGTTCCCGTGGGTCGCGACGCGCGTCATTGCAGGATTCCGATCAGTACGTCGTACATATCCTTGCTCGCCTGGATCAGGCGCGCAGAGGCGTTATAGGCTTGCTGGAACGTTGTCATATTGACCAGTTCCTCGTCCATGTTCACGCCTTCGGCCGAGGTGCGGCGACTGTCCGCCTCCTTGGCCAGGGCGCTTGCCGTTTCGCTGCGGGTCTTGGCGGCCGAGGCCTTGCCGCCGATCTCGCCGGCGAAGTCCGCCGCATAGGACGACAGGGTCTTGGTCCCGCCGGCATTTCCGCCGGCTGCGGCGAAGGCGATGTTCGTCTTGCCCACATCCCCCAGCGCCAGGCCGCCGCGCCCATCGTTCTTGCTCAGCGCCGGCGTCCCCGCCGCGGCCGACAGGTTCAGTTGCGCCAGGGCGAGCTTTCCGGGGTCCTGCTGGATGTCGCTGCGCACCGTATAGGCGCCCGCCCGCGTCGACCCGGTCGCGCCCAGGCCGAACAGTTGCGACATTGAAACGCCGGACGGATCTTGGGTCGTATTGTCCTTCACGACGCTCATCGACGTCGCAGACGGGTCGTAGGCTTTGAAGGACAGCTTGCCCGCTGCATCCAGGCTGAAGGCGCCATAGCGGCCGACGCCCGTGATGGGGTCGTTCAGCGCGCCCAGCATCTCGCCCATCGTGCCCGTCCCGGCGGGTACGGACACGGTGATGTCGCGAAGGCGCGCACCGGACGGACCGGCAAAGCGCAAGGTCAGGCTCTCGCCCGGATCGAACCCATGCTGAGACGTCAGGGTCAGGCCCGTCTCGTAGAAGGTCGGCGTGTTCGTGGTCACCAAGTCGTTCAGGCCGAACCAGTGCGAAAATCCACGCCCGCCCTTCGTGCTGGGCGAGGTTGCGTCGTCGGCGATGGCCACACCGTTTCCGCCCGCCCCGTCCAGGCGCAGTTGGCCGTCCGAGAAGCTCGCCGTCGCTGTGCCGCCCAGTTGGGCGTTCAGCACGCTGAGGAAGGTGGTCGGATCCGCGGCGGCGCCGTTGATCGTCATCGTGCCGCCGGAAAAGACGATCCGGGCCGAGGCCTGCACCACGCCCGACGCATTGACCGCCGAGATAGTCGTCGTGCCGGTGAAGCCGGTCAGGGCGTTCTCCAGCGACTGGCCGGTGTTGCGCCCCGTCAAGGTGGTCGGTGCAGGAACGCTGCTGTTTGCGTTATGGGCGCGGTTCAGTTCGTCCGCGAGTTTGGCCGTCAACTCACCCAGGCGCGCGGCGGCAGCTGGCGCATCGACATCGCGCATCTCGACCAGACCCCGGATCTGACCGGACGACACGCCGTCCAGCAGCGGCCAGCGCGTGCCGCTGGGCTCGGTGATCATGATGTCCGAGAAGGCCGTCATGGCGTCCACGGTGCCGGCCGCCTGATACGACAGCGTCGCCGCACCCTCGCCCACCAGGGTCGTGCCTGTGTTGGTGCGAAGCGTCACGCCGCCGTTCGAGCGCGCCTCGACCTTCACATCCATATATTTGGATAGTTCGTTGATCAGGCCGAGCTGGGCGTTCTGGGCGCCGGTCACATCCTCGTTCGTCACCGTGCCGGCGGCGATGGTCTTGTTCAGCTTGGCGATCTGTTCCAGCAGAGGATTGACCGTCTCGACCGCGCTCAGCAGCCGGCCGTCCGCCTCCTGACGCGCTGACTGGATCTGGGACGCGATGCCGGCGGCCTGATTGAAGATCGCCTGGGTCTTGTAGATCGTGTCCTGACGCCCAGCCGAGGACGTCGGGCTTTCGGCCAGGGTCGCATAGGTGGCGAACAGCTTATCGACCTGAGCGAAGAAGTTGGTGTCGCTGCTGGGATCGCCGAACTGGTTCTGGATCTGGTCGTACAGTTCATAGCGCACGGTCTGGCGCGCGGCGTCCGACCCGGCGCTGAGGCTGGCGGCCTGCAGAAAACGGTCTGTCGCCAGACGCACCCGCGTGACATCGACCCCCGAACCATAGCCATTGGTGACGGCGGCCGACTGATCGGCGACCTTGCGGATGTATCCGGGCGTATCGACGTTGGCGATATTGTCGGCGGTGACACGCAACTGCGACTGGGCGGTCCTCAGCCCCGACGTCGCAATGTTCATGATCGAGTTCAGCGACATTGACGCGTCTCCCCAGCCCTACCCGGCAACCACTGCATCGCGACGCGCAGTTCTTGCCCAGCCACGCGCCACGCCCGCTCGCACAAAGCGTTGTTTTTCCACAGGATCGTTGATCGGGCGGCCGTCATGATGGGAAAGACGCGCAAAGGTCGGGCCAATCAGATTGTGGGTATCCCGCTTGTCACTGATCAACAGCGCCGCGAAGCCGGGCAAAAAGTGGCGAGAGCGCGGCAATAACGACCGCCGCCTTTCGAACCCGTAGCCCCCCGAGGCTGCATTTGCACTGTTTTTGCTGGCTTATTTTCTTGGCCCGGCCCTTGCGTCGAGGGTGGCGAACTCTTGGGCGCAGCAGGCGCCGCCGTCGCTCCTTACGAAAGCCGCCGCGCTTCCATGTCCACCGCCTCCGCCCTGCTCGCGCCTGCCGCTCCGGTCTCGACCGGAACGTCGGCTGCTGCCACCGGCGCAGAGTCAGTCGATGCGGGCCTGTTCTCCAGTAAAGTCGCCGACGCGCTGAGTGCGGGCGTCCACGGCGCGCCGATCGAACGGATGACGCCCGGCCGTCTAACGGGCGCTCGGTCGCTGGGCGTCATCATGGCCCAGCCCGTGGCGGCCGAGCCTGACGTCGATACACCGACCCCGACGACCGACACCGTACTCACACTCTCGGGCGAGATCGCAGCCTCCGAAGCTCAGCTTTTCCTAACCGACGAGCAGCAGATCGGCACGGACACGGCTGCGAATGACGACGATAGCTCTGGCCTCGTCGCCGCAATGCCGCTTACGGCCGCGCAACCGACGCCGGCCGTTCCGGTCGCTCAATCGTTTAATGTCGCGGGCTCGCCAGCCGTCTCCGAGCACGCGGCGGAAATCCCTGTCGATTCACAAGCGCCCAAAGATGTTGCGTCAGTCGCATTCGTTGCGCCCGAGGCGATCACGACGACGGTCGCTACAAATCCTCGTGCTGCAACTGATACGGCGGCCAAGACTGCGTCGGCGCCTGCCGACCAGGACCTTGAAGCGAAGACCGCCCTGGCGGCCGCGACCGCTCAAGCAGTCCTTTCGGAACTCTCCGAAATCCTGACGACCGAAGCGTTGGCCTCCTCTCCCGCCGCGGCGAAGCCGGCTGAAGTCGAGGCCGCCGAGACCTCGGTCACGCCCACTCAGCCGACGACGACCGACGGTCCGAAGCCGACAGTCGCGCCCAAGCCTGCCGTTACGGTCAAGGGCGACGCAGCGCCTCGTCCGACCGACGCAGCACTGCCGGCACCTGTGAATTTCGACGCTGCGGCCGGCACGATCCAGACCGCTGTCGCTAAACCCGACAAACCGGCCGCACCGTCGCCAATCACTCAATCCCTTGCAGCCGCTCAGATCCCGACCGCCCAAGTCCAGATCGCCGTCACGTCAACGACGCCCAAGCCGTCGATCATTGTCCCCGCCACGGTCTCCGCTGCGATAACCGAACCGGCGTCATCTTTGACAGCCGAAACGGCCGACACGTCCGATCAGCCAACAGAGGCGGCTTCGACCGATACGCCGAAGTCATCGACCGTGCTTCAACCCGCCACGCCCTTGCGCGGCAACCTCCATGCGGTGACGGACCAAACCGGCGACACCGCCGCTCCTGCGGTTCAGAACGCGACGACCGAAGACGCTACCCCCTCCAGCGCCGCAATCGAAGTCGCCCCCAAGCCGACGCCCTCCTCCGCCAAGGCAGTCGAGCCCGCGACCGCCGCCGTCGCCGCGCCCGATTCAGCGTCGCCTGATGCGCCGACCGCAAGCCCCGCGCCGGCCGATGCGCAGCCTGCGCAACAAGCCGCCGTGTCCAGCCATGCTCAGAGCCTGTCCACCCTGTCACGCGCCACCGTCGAGACCACCGCCAAACTCGCCGCGCAGATGGCCCGCAAGCTCGAGGGCCGTTCGACCCGGTTCGACATGGTGCTGACGCCCGAAGATTTGGGCCGCGTCGATGTCAGCCTGGAGATCGGCAAGGACGGCCAGCTGTCCGCTCGCCTGGCCTTCGACAATCCCGCCGCCGCCGCCGACCTGAAGGGTCGCGCCGACGAACTGCGTCGCCAGCTTCAGGACGCCGGCTTCCAGGTCGCAGGCGATGCGCTCGACTTCTCGCAACGTGATCCGTCCGCGGGCGGCGGCGCTTTCGAGCGCCAACAGCAACGCAACGCCCTGTTCGCCGGCGGCTCTCGCCTGGCGGCCCAGGCCGACGCTCCCATCGTCCCGGCGCCCGGCGCCTGGATCAACCATTCCCTGACGCCTGACCGCGTCGATCTGAAGGTCTGACCCCATGGTCGACGCCGTCACAACCTCCGCCGCAGCGGGCCGCATCACCGGCGGCACCAAGGCCCTGGCCTCGAACTTCGAGACCTTCCTGACCCTGCTGACCACGCAGATGAAGAACCAGGATCCGCTGTCGCCGCTGGACTCTAACCAGTTCACGGCCCAGCTGACCCAGATGGCCGGCGTAGAGCAGCAACTGCTGACGAACGACCTGCTGACCAGCCTGCTGGCCGCCCAGGCCGGCGGCGGTCTGGACAACGCCGCCAACTACATCGGCAAGAGCGTCACCGCCGCCTGGACCGCCACCGAGTTCAACGACGGCAATGCCACCTGGGCCTACGAGTTGGGAGCCGACGCGGACAAGGCCACCTTGCAGGTCGTCGACAGCAAGGGCGTCGTGGTCTGGGAAGGCGCCGCGCCCGACAAGACGTCCGGCCTGCACACCTTCTCCTGGGACGGGAAGCTGAAGGACGGCGGCACGGCAGAGGACGGCGGCGTCTATACGCTGAAGGTCGCCGCTACCGACGCTGCCGGCGCCAAGGTTGACGCCCAAGCCCTGATCCAAGGCCGGGTCACCGGCGTCGAGATGTACAACGGCGCGCCATACCTGGTGATCGGCGACTCCATCCTTCCGCTTTCGACCGTGATCTCGCTGAACGAGATCAAGGCCCAGGCGGCCAACGATACCGACGATACGGAGAATCCGAACGTCCCCACCGAGGAGGCGGCCGCATGATGCGATCCGCCGCCTTCCCGATGACCTCTATTTAAGGAGCGTTCTTCCATGAGCCTCAACAGTGCAATGCTGGCCGGCGTGTCCGGCCTGGCCGCCAACTCCGCCGCCCTGGCGGCGATCTCTCAAAACATCGCCAACGTGAACACCGTCGGCTACAAGCGCACGGCCAGCGAGTTCCAGACCCTGGTCAACAGCCAGACCGCATCGGGCGGCAGCTATTCGGCCGGCGGCGTCACCACCAACACCCGCTCCTACGTCAGCCAGGAAGGTCAGCTTCAGCGCACGACCTCCAGCACCGACCTCGCTGTCAACGGTCAGGGCTTCTTCGTCACGACGACCCAGGCCGAGAACGTTGGCGCAACCGACACCCGCCTGTTCACCCGCGCCGGCGCCTTCACCGTCGATAAGCAGGGCTATCTGAAGAACAGCGCCGGCCTGTATCTTCAAGGCTGGCCAGTGGACTCCAACGGCGAGATCTCGACCGATCCGTCCGACCTGTCGCGCCTGCGCTCGATCAACATCGGCTCGGTCGGCGGCACCGCCGAACCGACCACTCGCGTTCAGATCAACGCCAACCTGCGTTCGAGCCAGGAATCGTCCTCCGCGGCCAGCGCCCAGTCCTACAAGGGTGTGTCCGATACGGCGACGCCTGCCGTGACCCACGACGTGTCGGTCCGCTACACCCGCACCGGCGCCAACAGCCATGATCTGGTGATCAAGTCCGGTTCGCAGAAAGTCGATGCCTCGGCGACCTTCGACCCGACCACCGGCGCCATCACCGGGCTGACGATCAACGGCGCGAACGCCGGCTCGGCGACCGCGATCGGCACGCCGCCGACCCAGATCCAGTTCACGCCGGCCAGCGGCCCTGCCTATACGCTCAACCTTTCGGACGTCGGCCTGGGCAACGAAAACGTCGCCAAGACGAAGTACGACCCATCGGTCAACTCGATGGCGATGTACAACGCCGACGACGACAACCCTGTCGGCGTGAAGCCCGACTTCAAGATGAACATCCCAGTTTCGGACTCCAAGGGCGGCCAGCGCAACCTGGAACTTCGCTTCCTGAAGAGCGACGAACCGAACATCTGGTATGCGGAAATCGTGTCCGTGCCGGCCAGCGACGTGATCGCGGGCGCACCCTACGCCAACGGCCAAATCAAGACCGGCAAGATCGCCTTCACACCGTCGGGTCGGCTGGACGTCGATACGATGAAGGCCTGGCCTGCGGGCACGGGTCTGTTCGACGACCCGACCATGGCGACGTTGGACTTCGGCAAGTCCGATCCAAACAATCTGACTATGCCGGCCGGCCAGGTGGCCTGGGCCGACGGTCTGGGCATCGCCGCCCAAGCCGTCACGCTGGACCTCAACACCTCGGCCGGCGGTCTCAGCCAGCTGAACACGGCCTCGGTCGTCCAGTCGACGGTCACCAACGGCACGGCGTTCGGCAATCTGAGCGAGATCAAGATCGACGAGGGCGGCTTCGTCACCGCCATCTTCGACAATGGCGTCATGCGCCGCATCGCCCAGGTCGCGGTCGCCACCTTCCCCAGCCCCGACAGCTTGCGTGAAGTGTCGGGCAACGCCTACGCCGTCAGCCTCCAGTCGGGCACCTTCAACCTGAAGGCGGCGGGAACGGGCGGCGCGGGCGAGATCGCGGCCAAGCAGCTGGAGTCCTCAACCGTCGATCTGTCGGCCGAGTTCACCGGCCTGATCACCACCCAGCGCGCCTATTCCGCCTCGTCCAAAATCATCACCACGGCCGATGAAATGCTGGCCGAGCTGATCAACATCAAACGCTGATCGGCGAGTAAGTAAGCGTTAGTCTCGATGAATCGTCGCGCAAGCAAGGTTTACAGAGTCGTTCGGGGAGGGGCGGAAGTTATCCGTTCCTTCACCACGACCCTTAAACGGACCTTAGTCGGGGACGCCTACCTTCATGACACTACGGTGTTGGTGAAAGAGGCATAAGCCCATGTTGCAAGAGCGACGCCTTAATAGCAAAGGCGAACAATACGTGGTCGGACCGACTGGCACGCCCCTGACCCTCAACGACCTGCCGCCGTCCAACACGGACCGGTGGGTGATCCGGCGCAAGGCCGAGGTCGTCGCCGCCGTTCGCGGCGGCCTGCTCAGCCTCGACGACGCCCTGGCGAAATATCGTCTGACGGCCGAAGAGTTCCTGGCCTGGCAGAAGGCCATCGACAAATGGGGCATGCAGGGCCTGCGCACGACGCGGATCCAGAGCTACCGCTCCTGAGGGTTTCCCCGAAGACGTTAAGGGCCGCATCCGGCGACGGGTGCGGCCCTTTTCGTTTGCGGGCCTCGAAATCGCGCCGGTTCCGCACTAAATGGCCGCGATGACCCTGGTCGAAGATTTCTGCCCCGTTCCCGACATCGCCCGCACCGACATGGATGCGGCGGTGGAGAGCGCGCGGGCGGCGGTCGGCTTGCCGATCGGCGCGCGCGTGGTGGCAGCCATGTCAGGCGGTGTGGATTCCACCGTTGTCGCGGCCCTGCTGCACAAGGCCGGCTATGACGTCGTCGGCGTGACGCTGCAGCTCTACGACCACGGCGCGGCGTTGAAGAAAAAGGGCGCCTGCTGCGCGGGTCAAGACATTCACGACGCGCGTCTGGCCGCCGACATGATCGGCATTCCACACTATGTCTTGGACTATGAGAGCCGATTCAAGGATGCGGTGATCGACCAGTTCGCCGACTCCTATCTGAAAGGCCAGACGCCGGTCCCCTGCATCCGCTGCAATCAGACCGTCAAGTTCCGCGACCTGCTGGACGTGGCCCGCGACCTGGGCGCCGAGGCGATGGCGACGGGTCACTACGTCCGCCGCGCCGTCGCCGGCAACCGCTCGCAGATGCGCAAGGCGATCGACCATTCGCGCGACCAATCCTACTTCCTGTTCGCCACGACCCAAGACCAGTTGGACTATCTGCGCTTCCCCCTGGCCGATCTGGAAAAGCGACAGGTGCGCGGCGTCGCCGCCGAACTGGGTCTGAAGATCGCCGCCAAGCCGGACAGCCAGGACATCTGTTTCGTGCCTTCCGGCGACTATCGCACCCTGATCGACCGCCTGCGTCCGCAAGGGCGTGAGGCCGGTGAGATCGTGCATATGGACGGCCGTGTGCTGGGACAGCATGCGGGCATCACGGACTACACGATCGGGCAGCGCCGCGGCTTGAACGTTGCCGTGGGCGAACCGCTGTTCGTGACCAGGCTGGAGCCCGAAACCCGTCGCGTCATCGTCGGCCCGCGTGAAGCCCTGCTGACCGCCTCTCTGACTTTGGAAGAAACCAACTGGCTGGGCGACGAGGCCACCATCGTCGAGGCGGCCGAGACCAACATCCCCGTCCTGGCCCGCGTCCGCTCGACGCGCCAGCCCTCGCCAGCGCGCCTCGCGATGATCGACGGCGACATCCGCATCGTCTTCGACGAAGGCGAGGAAGGCGTGGCCCCCGGCCAGGCTTGCGCCCTGTATCATCCCGTGGACACCGAACGCGTCCTGGGCGGCGGCTTCATCCGCGACACGACAGCGGTCGTCGTCTAACGACGATCCATTAAATCGAAGACAGTTTGCATCCGACGTGGTGTTCTGTCGCCTCCTACGGTCATCCCACCGACGAGAGGCTCCGATGCGCACCACCGCCTGCCTGGTATCCGTACTGGCCCTAATGGCCGCCCTTCCCGCCGCAGCAATGGCGCAGGCCGCCGCGCCCGCGGCGACAAGCCCGGCGACGCCGACCTATACGGCGGCCCAGTTTTTCGACACCGTCTCGTATGGTCTGGGCTATGGCGGGGCCAAGTCGTTCTCGCCGGACGGCAAGTCCGTGCTGATCCGGTCGGACCAGACGGGCGTTTTCAATGCCTACGCCCTGCCCGTCGCCGGCGGCGATCCGATTCCGCTGACCACCTCGACCACGAGCGCCGTCAATCCCGTCAGCTATTTCCCCGCTGATGCGCGCATCCTGTTCACCCAGGACGGCGGCGGGGACGAGCTGAGCCATCTGTTCGTGCGGACGCCGGACGGCGCTGTCACGGACCTCACACCCGGCGACAAGGTCAAGGCGGACTTCCTGAGCTGGAGCCAGGACGGCAAGACATTCTTCGTCACGTCGAACGCACGCGACGCCTCGGCCTTCGATGTCATCGCCTATGATGCGACCACCTATGCGCATCGGACGGTGTTCGAGAACACCGGCGGCTTCTCGCCCGCCGCCCTGTCGCCGGATGGCCGGTGGCTGGTGCTGGACAAGGCGCTGACCAGCGCCAACAACGACCTTTATCTGGTCGATCTGACTGCACCGGGCGAGCCCAAGCTGCTGACCCCGCACGAAGGCAATGTCGCCTATACCGCCTTCGACTTCACGCCGGACTCCAAGGCCGTGCTGATCGGCACGGACCAGAACGGCGAGTTCCAGCAGGCCATCCGCCACGATCTGGCGAGCGGCGCGAACACGCCGCTTATCCAGGCGGATTGGGATGTCAGCTTCGTCTTCTATTCGCCGAGCGGCCGATACCGCGTCTCCGGCCTGAACGCCGACGCCAAGACCGAACTGACCCTGCTGGACGCGACGACCAGTCAGCCTGTCGCCATGACCGGCCTGCCTGACGGCGATATCGGCAATGTCCGGTTCAGCGAGGACGAGAAGACCATCGCCTTCACCGTCTCGTCCGACACCTCGCCGGCCGATGTGTTCGTCGCCGACCTGACCACCGGCGAGGCGAAGCGCCTGACACACGCCCTGAACCCCGCCATTGACGAAAATGCCCTGGTCGAGGCGACCATCGTCCGATACCCCGGCGAGGGTGGCGTCATGATCCCCGCCGTGCTATACAGGCCCAAGGGCGCGTCCGCGGCCAATCCGGCCCCGGCCATCGTGCTGGTCCACGGCGGTCCCGGCGGCCAGACCCGACGCGGCTATTCGGCGATGGTCCAGCACCTGGTGAACCATGGCTATGCTGTGTTGGGCGCCAACAACCGGGGCTCGTCCGGCTACGGCAAGACCTTCTTCCATCTGGACGATAAGAAGCATGGCGAGGCCGATCTGCGCGACATCGTCGCCGGCGGCGACTGGTTGAGGCAGCAGGATTGGGTCGCCGACGATCAGGTCGCAGTGATGGGCGGATCCTATGGCGGATACATCACCGCCGCCGCCCTCGCCTTCCATCCCGACGCCTTTGCGGCCGGGGTGGACATCTTCGGCGTAACCAACTGGGTTCGGACGCTTGAGTCCATTCCGCCGTGGTGGGGCGCCCAGCGCATCGCCCTTTATGACGAGATGGGTGATCCAGCCACCGACGCCGAGCGCCACCGCCGCATCTCGCCCCTGTTCCACACCGAAGGGATCAACAAGCCCCTCTTGGTCGTGCAGGGTGAGAACGACCCGCGCGTGCTGAAGGTCGAAAGCGACGAACTGGTCGCCGCCGTCCGCGCCAATGGCGTGCCAATCGACTATGTCGTCTTCCCGAACGAAGGGCACGGCTTCACCCGCCGCGACAACCGCATCACAGCCCAGGACGCCTATCTGACCTTCCTCGACAAATACGTGAAGAAATAGCTTTCACGAGGACGGAGCGCGTTACCCGACGTGCTCCGTCTGTTCGATTGTGGAGACGATGTGGAATTATCGTGGACCTGCATCGAAGATTTGACGCGTCCTCGGACATCAAAGATGCACCGGGCTGTTGCACGGCTGTAAACTGCGCATCGCAATGACGGCGTAATCCCCGCCCCGACTAAGCAGGGGATAAAAATGCATCGTCAGACCAAACTGCGCCTTCAGCTGCTGCTGGGGACCGCCCTTCTCGCCGCGCCCGTTTCCGCCTTCGCCCAAACCGCGCCGGTCCAGACCGCTCCGGTTCAGACCGCGCCGACGGCCGCCAGCGCCGAGCCGGCCGGTCTTGACGACATCGTCGTGACCGCCACCAAGCGGGAAACCAACCTGCAGGACACGCCGATCTCGATCTCGGTCGTCAACGCCGAAGCCCTGGCCGATCGCCACGTGCAGAGCCTGATGGACCTGGCCGACGGCAGCGTCCCCAGCCTGCGCATCGCCACCTTCGAGGCCCGTCAGTCCGCCCTGACCATCGGCATCCGCGGCATCGTGCCGAACGACGCCAACCAGCCCGCGCGTGAGCAGGGCGTCGGCGTCTATGTCGATGGCGTCTATCTGGCCCGCCAGCACGGCCTCGCCGCCGCCCTGCTCGACATCGAGCGCGTCGAAGTCCTGAAGGGGCCGCAAGGCACCCTGTTCGGCCGCAACACTGAAGGCGGCGCCCTGTCGCTGGTGACCAAGAAGCCCACGGGCGTGTTCGGCATGCGCGCCATCGCCGGTGTCGGCAATCTGGAGTCCTACAACTCCGAACTGCACGTTGATTTCCCGGCCCTCGGCGACTTCGCCTTCAAGGTCGACGGCATCATTTCGGTCCAGGGTCCGGTGACTGAGAACATCTTGCCGGGACAGACAGGGTTTGGCGAATATGACCGTCGCGGCCTTCGCTTCCAGACGCGCTGGACGCCCGCCGAAAACTTCACCGCCACCCTGGCGGCGGACATCAGCAAGGATAAGAACACCCCGTTCTACAGCCAGCTGCTGAACTTCAACCCGAACGGCCTGACCGTCGTGCCGTTCACCTCGGCTACGGTTCCCTCGGGCAGCATCCGCGCCCTGTCGCCCCTGGTGCAGGTCGAGGGCTCCAACCGCATGACGCAGGCCGACATCGGCGTGCCTCAGCAGTTCAGCGTCGACGACACGCGCGGCATGGACCTGCACCTGTCGTATCGCCCGACCGACTCGCTTGAAATTCGCTCGATCACGGCCTACCGCGATCTGGACGTCGAACAGTACGACAACATCGCCGGCGCCCACCGTCCGCCGGTCGTCGGCCCGAACGGCCGCTTCAGCCGCTATTCGCTGGCCGGCTTCTGGCAGCATCAGTTCAGCCAGGAACTGCAGGCCGTCGGTTCGCTGGGCGACAGCATCGACTATGTCGGCGGCGTCTTCTACTTCAAGGAAACGGTGTCCGACGACGCCGCCACGCCCTCGACCAACCAATGGAATGCCGACGGCACGGGCTACACCATCCTGGACCCCACCCCGACGATCCGTGGCTTCCGCTCGCTGGACCGCGCCTCGACGGCCCATTCGGAATCCAAGGCCATCTACGGCCAGGCGACCTGGACCCCGGCCAGCATGGACGCCCTGCACCTGACGGTCGGCGGCCGCTACACCTGGGACGACAAGGACGGCAAGCTGGAGGTCGTCAACAACGCCGCCACCAACCTGACCTTCAGCTCCAAGGTCGATCGCTTCGACCCGCTGGTCACCCTGGCTTATGACGTCAGCAGCAACATCAACGTCTACGGCAAGTATTCGACCGGCTACCGCGCCGGCGGCGCCTCCTCGCGCTCGCTGACCTACCGCTCGTTCGATCCCGAAGAGGTCAAGGCCTACGAAGTCGGCGTCAAGAGCGATCTGTTCGATCGTCGCGTCCGCCTGAACGCCGCCGTCTACGCCATGGACCGCACGGACAGCCAGATCGACTTCAGCCTGGTCACCGTCCAAGGCGCTTCGACCCGCAACACCCTGGAAACGATCAACGCGCCGGGCACTACGAAAATCCGCGGCGTCGAACTGGAAGGGCAGTTCCGGGCGAGCGACAACCTGACCCTGTCGGCCTCCTACGCCTATACGGACGCCAAGGTTCCGGACACGATCAACCCGTTCAACGGCCAGGTGCAGCAGGTCTTCATCGCCTATACGCCTGAGAACGCCGGCAGCGTCGCCGCCGACTGGAACTCGCCCTTCATGGGCGCGACCCTGAAGGCGCACATCGACGCCAACTACGCCGATGCGGCCCACAGCTTCGAGCAGTTCGCGATCAAGGCCGACTCGTCCTTCGTCGTGAACGCCCGCGTCGCCATCGCCGACATCACGACCCGCGACGGCGGTCCGCTGCTGGAAGTGGCCCTGTGGTCGCGCAACCTGCTGGACGAGACCTACGTCTATCGCCGCGATCCGTCGAACCGGAACACCCTGGGCGACTACGGCAACTTCAACAATCCGCGCACCTTCGGCATCGAGCTGCGCGCCTCCTACTAAGCGTTCCTCCCGAACGACCGACTGCCCCCTTCCGCCTTGGCGGGAGGGGGTTTTTCTTCGTCTGCGTGAAGGCTTTGCGACGGCGATATGAAACTTCACCGCAGCCGTCCGGTTTTGCTGGACGACGCGACGATCTGGCGCGATGGCGGCTTTCGGAGACGCCATGAGCAGCCTGATCCTGATCGCCGATGACGCCGCCGAGGGCGTCGAAATCCTGGACGCCGCCCTGCGTCGGGACGGCTTTCGCACCGTCGTCGCCGCCGACGGCCAGCAGGCGGCCGACCTGCATGCATCGCTCAAACCCGATCTTGCCCTGCTCAGCGTCCGCCTGCCTGTGCGCGACGGCTGGGATGTGCTGGGCGAACTGCGTCGGCGCGGCGAAACGCCCGTCATCATGGTCGGCGAGCGGGACGAGGCCACAGACAAACTGCAGGCGCTGCGGATCGGGGCGGACGACTATATCGGCAAGCCGTTCAAGCCGGCCGAGGTCACGGCCTCGATCCAGACCATCCTGCGACGAAGCGGCGGCGGCCGGACCGCCAAGACCCTGCACGTCGGTCCGCTGGAGGTGCAGTTGGAAAACTATCTGGCGGCGATCCTGACGCCGTCGGGCAAGCGCCGTCTCGACCTGACCCTGACGGAGTTCCGCATTTTGGCCCACATGGCCCGCACGCCCCTGCGCGTCTTCAGCCGCAGCGAGATCATGCAGGCCTGCTTCCCCAATCAGGCGGTGCTGGAACGCACGATCGACAGCCACGTCAGCCACCTGCGCCGCAAGCTGGACGCCGCAGACGCCGCCGGCCTGCTGACCAATGTGCGCGGGGTCGGATACCGGCTCGAAGCCGAGGTCTGACCGCGCTCACGCCGCGACGGCATAGACCCTAAGCCGATGGCCGTCCGGATCGCCCGCTACGAAGCTGCGGCCCGGCGCGGCGTCCGTCGGCGGCGTCAGAATGCGCGCGCCACGATCCCACCAGTCGATATGCGCCTGATCCACCGCCTCGGCGCCCTCCAGCGGAAAGTCGACCTCGCACACCTCGCGCCGATCGCCGGCACGCCGCAGCAGCCCCAGCGCCCGCCCCGACGTCAGCTTGAACAAGGCCCGGTCCGGTCCCGCCATCACCGGCCGACAACCCAGCAGGCTGGCATAAAAGCGCGCGCTGATTTCCGGATCCGCGACGGCCAGAAGAATGTCCTCGATCTCGCTCATCAGCCCGGCCCCTTGTGTTTCCAACACTTCGAACCCTAGCCTTCGCTGCTGCCAGTTTCCGTCAGCATCCGTCGCCCGACCGCGATCTTTCATGCGCCTCGCGCCAGGTCTTCATCAGCGCCTGGCGACGCGTCGGATAGCGCGCCTCCATTACCTCCGCCTCGACGATGCGATCGGTGCGGAAACTGCGGAAATCACCGCGCAGTTCGCACCAGGCGATCAGCAATCGCACCCGATCGAAGAAGGCCAGGGCGAACGGCCAGACGACACGCTCGGACGCCGACCCCGCCTCGTCGCGGTAACACAGCTTCAGCCGCCGCTCGGTGCGGATCGCCTTCCTGAGCAAGGCCGGATCGACCCAATCCGCCGGGAACGGCTCTCCCGGCACGACAAGCAGGGCCGACGTGTCCATCTCGTCGCGCAGATCGGGCGGCAACACCGCCGAAATCCGTCCCAGCGCCGCCAGCGCCGCATCGCGCATCCGCGGATCGGCGCGGTCCGCCACCCAGCGCGACCCCAGCACCAGGGCCTCGATCTCCTCCGGTGTGAACATCAGCGGCGGCAGCATGAAGCCCGGCTTCAGCACATAGCCGACACCCGCCTCCCCTTCGATCGTCGCCCCTTGCGCCTGCAGGCTGGCGATGTCGCGGTAAAGCGTCCGCAGACTGACGCCCATCTCCTCGGCCAACATCTGCCCGCTCACAGGCCGACGATGCCGCCGCAGGACGTTCAGCAGATCGAGAAGGCGTTCGGAGCGTGACACCCCGCGATCCTAGCAGCCCTGCTGCCAGAAAGCGTCAGCAGGAACAGACCTAGGCCGCTTCCTTGGGCATCACATCGCCGACTGTCGGCCGGTTCTCCGCGCGGGTCAGGGCGATATCTCTGGGTTTGACGATTTCGCCGCAGCAGCCGCACGCGATGCGCGGGGTCAGAGAATGGCCGCAGGTCTTGTGGACCATGTCGATGCCGCTGTCGGCGTCGCCATAGACGTGCTTGTTGCCCCAGCCGTGCAAGGTCACCAGAACGCCGCACAGATCCTTGCCCTTGGGGGTCAGGACATATTCGTTGCGCGGTGGGCGTTCGGAATACAGGCGCGGCTCCAGCACGCCGTGCTGGACCAGGCTTTTGAGCCGGGCGGCCAGGACGTTGCGCGCCACGCCCAGATTGTCCTGCCACTGCTCGAACCGGCTGACGCCGTTGAAGGCGTCGCGAATGACCAGCAGGGTCCAGGGATCGCCGATCACCTCAAGCGTGGCGGCGATGGAGCAGCTTTGGCGGCTGTAGTCGGCGGTGCGTCCCATAGGCGCGAAAGTGACGCCGCGTCAGGCATTTGGCAAGGGTTGCAAATCCGAACGCTCCAAGTCAGTCTTGTTTCGCAACGGACGTGCGAGCCTCCCGGTTCGCCGCCTTGTTCCTTGGACTTCGGCGGGAGATCTTCATCAGGTCTTCCGCCGCTTCTTCGCCTGACGCAGGATTGCGCAATGACGCCGCCCATTTCCCTCGACGCCGCCCTTGCGTTCCAAATCCTCGACGACGGCGGTTTGTCCGCGCCCGTGCCGGGTCATTTTTCAAATGGCCCATCGAGCATGACGCCGGAGAAGGGCTTTCCGTTCGGCGGGCTGCTGGCGGCCCTGTGCGCTCAGTCGATGCGACAGGGACTGGCGCTGACCGCGCCCCTTCGAACCCTGTCGGTCCAATATCTGTCAGCGGCAAGGTTCGGCGAACAGGTCGCCTTTCGCCCTCGCCTGCTGCGCGGCGGCCGCAATGTTCTGTATGCCGCGGTCGAGGCCGAGCAGGACGGGCGCATGACCCACCACGCCACCGGCACCTATGGGCTGGACGCCGCGCCGGCACCGCTGACGCCGTTGCACGCGTCGCCGCCGCCGCTGGATAGGCTGGACCCCAAGGCCACCATACGAGGGCCGATGTCGCCGCACTTCGCCCAGCACGTCGAATACCGCTTCGACGGCGGCCCCAACATCCTGGGCGGCAATGAGGGCAAGCCGGTGATCGAGCGCACCTGGATGCGGATGGCCGACGGCCGGCCCTTGGATGAGGTCGGCCTGTGCTACCTGCTGGACGCGCTGTACCCGCCCGCCTGGACCGCGTCCAAGACGCCAGCCGCCATGACCACCGTCGATCTGCGCATCGACATCCTGACCGATCCAACGCCACAGACCGCGCCGGACGGCTGGGCCTTCTTCGAGTTCAGGATGCTGGACCTCGGCCTGGGCTGGACCGTGGACGAGGCGACCGCCTGGGGCGCCGATGGAAGCCCGCTGGCCCTGTCGCGCCAGCGTCGCAAACTGCTGCCGCAACGTCCGGCCTGAAGTCAGCCCTCATTCATGATTATCGGCGACTATTCCAAATCTCTGGAGCCGTCCCTCATGCGTCGTCGAAATCGCCTCGTTTCCGTCTCTCAAATCGTCGTCGTTCTGGGCGGCTGTCTGATGCTTCAGGGCTGTCTGGTCGGCGCGGTCGTCGGCGGGACCGCTGCGGTCGTCGGCGGCACAGCCAAGGCCACCGGCGCGGTGGTCGGCGCCGGCTTCGACGCCGTCACCACCTCGGACGAGGAAACCAAATTGCGCCGCGAACGCGAACAGCGCGACTATGAGCGCGAGCAACGTCGCTGCGAACAGCGCCAGCGTCAGGGCAAACGCTGCTGATTAGAGACTCAGCACGCACCGCTCGTTGATCGTGGGCCGCGCCACCTGAATTCGGCAAAGGCCCGGCCACTGGGGCTCAAGGGTCTTGGCGAACCACAGGCACAGGTTCTCCAGACTGGGCAGTTCCAGCCCTTCGTGCTCGTTCAGCATGCCATGATCCAGCGTCTCGGCCGCCGCCTTCAGCGCCCGGTCCAGCGCGCCCAAGTCCGCGACCCAGCCGTGTTCGACATCCAGCACCTCGGACCGCACCGTCGCCTCGACCGTGAAGGAATGGCCGTGAACGCGGCGATAGATGCTGCCCTCGGGCTCGTTCGGGAAGTGGTGGGCGGCGTCGAAGGTCGCCTGTTTGGTGATCTCGAAGACGGGCATTAGCGGACGCCGATGTATTTGTGGGTCTGGACGCTCAGGCGCCACTGCGGGTGGGTCAGGCAGTATTCGATGGCGGCGGCGGTGTTTTGCACTTGGTCCGGACCGTCCATCGGCTGAAGCCAGAACCGTTCGAAATCCAGATGCTCGAACCGATCGGGCATGGCCTTGGGCTGGGGAAAGACCAGTTTCAGCTCGGCCCCGCGCGTCTGCACCACATCCGCATCGGCCTTGGGACTGATGCAGATCCAGTCGACGCCGTCCGGCGCTGCAATGGTGCCGTTCGATTCGATGGCGATCTCGAAACCGCGCGCATGCAGCGCGTCGATCAGCGGCGCATCTAGTTGCAGCAAGGGCTCTCCGCCGGTGCAGACCACCAGTTTCGGATCACCTTCGCGCCCGCGCCACATCGCCGCGACGTGATTGGCCAGCAGGTCCGGCGTGGCGAACTTGCCGCCTCCGTCGCCGTCGACGCCCACAAAGTCGGTGTCGCAGAAGGTACAGACGGCGCTGGCCCGATCCTGCTCGCGCCCGCTCCACAGATTGCAGCCGGCGAATCGCAGGAAGACCGCCGGCCGCCCCGCCTGTCCGCCCTCGCCCTGAACCGTCAGGAACACTTCCTTGGCCGAATAGGTCATCGCCCCGACGCCCATTCGTCATAGCCGGCCGCGCGCAGTTCGCAGGCCGGGCAAGACCCGCAGCCATAGCCCCAGGCGTGCCGATGCGTCCGGTCGCCCAGATAGCAGGTATGGCTATCCTCGATGATCAGATCGATCAGCCTGTCGCCGCCGATCCTGTCCGCAAGGTCCCAGGTTTGGGCCTTGGTCAACCACATCAGGGGCGTGTCGATGACGACCGGCTTATCCAGCCCCAGCGACAGCGCCTGCGCCATCGCCTCCATCGTCTCGTGACGACAGTCCGGATAACCCGAGTAGTCCGTCTCGCACATGCCGCCGACCAGGACTTCCAGCCCTCGCCGATCCGCCAGCGCCGCCGCTGCGACCAAGAAGATCAGATTGCGACCCGGCACGAACGTGGTCGGCAGGCCCCGCGCGTCCATTTCGATCTTGCGGTCGGCGGTCAGGGCGCTCTCGGCGATCCGGCCGTATCCGGTCAGGTCCACCACATGGTCATCGCCCAGGCGATCGGCCCACTGCGGCAGGGCCGCCTTCATTCCGTCGCGCACCGCCTGACGCGCCTGCATCTCCACCAGATGGCGCTGGCCATAGTCGAACCCGACCGTCTCCACCCGCTCGAACCGCTCCAGCGCCCAGGCCAGGCAGGTCGCGCTGTCCTGCCCGCCGGAGAACAGAACCAGGGCCGTCTTGCTAGCGGTGGGGGAGGTCTTTTCCAGGATGACGCTCATGACGAATCTGCGGTCGGCCGTTTAGCCGCGCGCATGCACAAAGAGATGGAGACCCAGATGGGTCGGGCGGGCCTCATACACCAGACCCCGCCCGTGAGCAAAAAAGGCGGATTTGCGTCTTGGAAGATACGGCTTAACTAATCCGCAAGCGATTTGGGCTTTTACTCACAATGAGTAGGAGTTCCAGGCAGTATGCCGACCATCGAGACCCTTTCCGAGCGTCCAAAGCCGGTTGCGCCGACGACTCTCGGCTGCGAGGTTCTGGCGCGTTTTGAATGCGAGCCGGATACGCTGGTCATTCCCGTGGTCGATGGCGACCGCCCCGTCGGCCTGGTCGAACGCACCGCCTTCCTTCAGAAAATCGCCGCCCGCTTCGGCCACGCCCTTTACGATCTGCGCCCCATCACCTTCGCCATGGATGCCGAACCGGCCGTGGTCGAGGCCGGCGTCCGCATCGACGCTTTTTGCGACATCATGCTGAAGGGCGGTCCGGCCGCCCTGCTGCGCGGCTTCATCGTCACCAAGAACGGCGCCTATTGGGGCGTGGGCACCGCCGCCACCCTGTTGCAGGCCGTCAACACGCGTCAGCGCGAGCAAAATGCGGAACTGGCCGAACAGGCTGCGATCCTCAGCGACACCCGCGCCCAGGCCATCGCCGCCGCCCGCGCCAAGAGCCAGTTCTTGGCCATCATGAGCCACGAACTGCGCACGCCCATGAACGGCGTGCTGGCCGTCGCCGAACTGCTGCGCCGCCAGCCGTTGAATACGGCGGCTCAGGCGCACGTCCAGACCATCGTCGACTCGTCCGAGACCCTGCTGCGCATCCTCCAGGATGCGGTGGACCTGTCCAAGGCCGAGGCCGGCGAACTGGAACTGAAGACCGAGCCGACCGCCCTGCGCGCCATCATGGACGACATTCAGTCGATGTGGGAGCCGCGCGCCTCTCAGGACGGCGTGACCCTGCTCGTCGGCTACGAAGGCGACACCGAACTGGCGGCCGTCATCGACGGCATGCGCCTGAAGCAGGTGTTCAACAACCTGATCGGCAATGCGCTGAAGTTCGCCCGCAACGGCGTGGTCGAGGCGGGCCTCAAGGCCTGGGTCGAGGGCGATCGCATCCGTATGGAAGCCCGCATTCGCGACGACGGCCCGGGCGTCGAGCCGGAACGCGTCGATTCCATCTTCGAGCCCTTCGTTCACGGCTCCGGCCCCGACGGCGCCGGCTTGGGCCTTTCGATCTGTCGTCAGGTCATCGACCGGATGGACGGCCGGATTTGGGCCGAAAACAACAAGGGACGCGGCGCCACCTTCGCCTTCGACCTGACCGCGCCCCGCGCTGTGGTCGAGGCGGAAGCGCAATCGAACGTGTCGGATCTGTCGGGCCTGGACCTGAAATCCGCGCCGCACATCCTGATCGTCGACGACAACGCTACCAACCGCGTCGTCGCCCAAGCGCTGTGCGAGATGTTCGGCTGCAGTTCCGAACTGGCCGAAGACGGCCTCGAGGCGCTTCAGGCCGTTCAGGAAAGCCGCTACGACCTGGTCCTGATGGACATCAAGATGCCGCGGATGGACGGGGTTCAGGCGACACAAGCTATTCGCGCCCTGCCCGGCGCCGTCGGCCGCGTGCCGATCGTGGCCCTGACTGCGAATGCGGACCCCGAAGACGCCAAACACTATCTCTCGATCGGCATGGCCGCCGTGGTTGAAAAGCCGATCAAGCCCGAACGCCTGCGGATGGCGATGAACGCCGCCATCTCCGCCGCTCACGAAGCCGCACAAGAGCAGGACCAGTCCGGTCGCGCCGTCGCCTGATCGTCAGTCCGGACGAACGTCCAGCGCCTCTTCGTCCTCTTCGTCGTAGCCGACCAGACGCAGGGCCCTCGCCTTTTGCCCGTTGATCTCGGCCCAGCGCAGCAAACCCTCCTCGCGGCCGTGAGTGATCCAGATTTCCTCTGGCCTGATCTCGGTAAAGGTCGCGGTCAGCTCGTTCCAGTCGGCATGATCCGACACGACCAACGGCAGTTCCACGCCGCGCTGGCGCGCCCGCGCCTTCACCCCCATCCAGCCTGACGCAAAGCCCGTGACCGGATCGGCGAACCGACGCGCCCATCGATCCTGGATGGCGGACGGCGGTGCGATGGCGACCTCTCCGCCCAGCGCATTCTTGGGCAGGTCACGGGTCGGCGCCAGCGGGCCCAGATCGACTCCTTCTCTTTCGTATAGAGCGTTCAGCCGCTCCAGCGCCCCGTGGACATAGATGGTGCGGTCCCATCCGGCTTCGCGCAGCAGACGGATGATCCGCTGCGCCTTGCCCAGCGCATAGGCGCCGACCAGATGCGCCCGCTCGGGAAACTGTCCCAGCGAACGCACCAGCCGCCCGACCTCCTCCTCCGCCGGCGGATGGCTGAAGACCGGCAGGCCGAACGTCGCCTCCGAGATGAAGACGTGGCAGGGCACAGGCTCGAACGGCGCACAGGTCGGATCGCGGCGGCGCTTATAGTCGCCGGACACGACCATGATCAGCCCCTTCCAGCGCACCTCGACCTGGGCCGAGCCCAACACATGGCCGGCAGGCGCCAATCTGAGATCGACCCCATTGATCGCGGTCGCCTCGCCGTATTCCACCGATTGGGGCTGCAGCGTGAAATCCGCGCCATAACGTTCAGCCATGATCGCCAGGGTCTGGCGCGTCGCGAGCACCGCCCCGTGACCGGCGCGCGCGTGGTCGGCATGGCCGTGCGTGATGACGGCGCGATCCACCGGCCGAACCGGGTCGATGTAGAAATCTCCCGGCGGGCAGTAGAGGCCGGCGGGCGTGGGATGCAGCAGGTCTTCGGGGCGGATCATCTTGCGGTAACGCTCTCGACGCCGTCGGGTCGCCACCCCATAGAGGATGACCCCGAAAATCGGCACAACAGGTTCAGTCCGCACGATGCACGAGAGTTTCCTGACCACAATCCTGCCGCAACTGGCCGCCGGCGCCGCCCACACCGGCGCCTTGGGCTTCACCTTCGACGGCCTGCACGATGGCGAGCCCCGTATTCGCGTGCCGTGGCGCGAGGACTTGGTCGGCGATCCCGATAGCGGCGTCTTCGCGGGCGGGCTGGTGACGACCTTGCTGGATCATATCGGCGGCCTGGCCGTGTGGACCGCGATGGACGCCTTCCAGCCCATCGCCACCCTGGATCTGCGCGTCGACTACATGCGCGCCGCAAGACCGCGTCAGGACCTGCTGGCCCAAGGCCTATGCTACCGGCTGACGCCCAGCATCGCCTTCGTGCGCGCCTGGGCCTTCGAGGACGATCCCGCCGATCCGGTCGCCGCAGCGCAAGCCGCCTATATCCTCAACCAGACCCGCGAGCGGGCGCCCCATGCAAAAGGAGCGGCGGCATGACCGACATCCTGAACCGCATGCCCTACGCTCGCTTTCTTGGCCTTCAGACCTTGGTCAGCGGCGACGAAGTTACCGTCATCATGCCCTTCGACGACAAGTTGATCGGCAATCCTATGCTGCCCGCCCTGCACGGCGGGTCTACAGCCGCCCTTCTGGAAATGACGGCGATGGCTCAGGTTGCGCTCAGCTTTCCTGGTCCGCGACTGCCCCGCCCGATCAATGTCACGGTCGCCTATCTGCGCACCGGCAGACCGATCGACGTCTTCGCGCGTGCTCGCATCAGCCGGGCGGGTCGTCGCGTCGCCCATGTGCACGCGGAGGCCTGGCAGGAAGAACGTCAACAGCCTATTGCGTCCCTTACCGCACACTTCCTGCTGGACAACCAGGACTGATCACCGCGCCCTAGCGCGCTGATTCGCGCCGACTTCTTGCTATGACTGGCTTTCAACGCCGTGCTTAAGGCGGCGCTTCAACGCGCGATTGTCGATATGGTAAAGATTGCTCTACCAAACAGGGTTAAGACGTGATAACCATACGGTTCTTGTAAACCTGTCTTTGAGGGGCTTTCATGGACCGCACTGAAGTCGTCACCAGCGTTGCTGGCGATCTGCATGCTACCGAACTCGCGATCGACGCCGCGATCACCCAGGCGACCACGCTGGTTCAATCCTTCATCGGCGCTCGCGCCGCCCTGTCGCTGTCGCCGGTCTCCGGCACGATGTCGCAAGCCAAGGCCATGGAAACGATCGCCGCCCTCTCGGCCGCCCGTGAATCCATCGTGGCCTGCCACGCCGAGCTGCAAAAAGATCACCGCCGCCTCGGCTTCGGCACCTACGCCGCCGGCCCGGTCGCCAAGCCCGACGATTGGCTGGACCCGAAATCGGCCCTGACGCCGACGCACCTGCATCGCGTCGCGTGAATTCTTGGTAAGCTTGGCTTACCGAGATTTCAGTTTGAACTGACTTCGGTCATTATCGCCCCCGTGCATTTCTGCGCGGGGGCGATTTGTCATGCTCAACATCGCTTATGCCATCGTCGGCGCCGTATTCATGGTCGGCATGGCGCTGTTCGCCTTTTTGAAGGGCAACTCAGCCGAGCGGATCGGCGCGGGCGCCTATCTGTTCGCGTGGTTTGCAACCATTGTGATGCAGGAGAACAGCGGATTTCGCGGTGTGCCGCTGGGCATGTTCTTGGTCGATCTTGTACTTCTGATCGTCTTCGTAGGCATCAGCTGGCGTTATCGACAGTCGTGGCCCGTGTGGGCCAGCGGACTGCAACTGATCGCAGTGATGTCCCATGTCATGAGCCTGACCGGACAACGCGTGATGGTCGGATCGCTTTATACGGTCGTGAACATGATTGGTTATCTGATCATCGGCTGCATCATCATCGGCACATTCTATGCTTGGCAAGAGCGCCGCGCGGCGGCGTTGATAGGTAGAAATTCCTAGCATCTAATCGTATTCTCGCGGCGAATCGATCGCCGGAACACCATGCCGCTATCCCACGCCAAGCTTTGGAAGGCCGTCGACGCCCTAGCGCGGCGTGAGGGTCTGACACCGTCGGGCTTGGCGCGGCGGGCCGGTCTGGATGCAACGAGCTTCAATCCGTCAAAACGCTTTGGGCCCGGTGATCCGCCGCGTCCACGCTGGCCCTCGACTGAGAGCATGACGCTGGTGCTTCAGGCGACGGGCCTGTCGCTGTCGGAATTTGCGGTGTTGGCCGAAGACGCACCGGAGGCGCCGACCAGCGTGCCATTGCTGGGTCTGGCCAAGGCGGGTCAGGACGGTTTCTTCGACGATGCAGGCCTGCCGGTCGGTGAAGGTTGGGATCAGACCGACCTGCCGCGCGCCAAGGACACCCTGTTCAGCCTCCAGATCACCGGCGATTCGATGTCGCCTCTCTATCGCGAAGGCGATCGCGTCATCGTCGATCAGGAAGCGACGCAGGTGCGGCGGGGCGACCGTGTCGTCGCCCGCCTGACCAGCGGAGAAACCGTGGCCAAGGAGGTCACCAGCCTGACCAGCCGCGCCGTCACCCTGGCCTCGATCAATCCCGATTACCCGCCAAGGATCGTGCCCCGGCGTGAGATCGAATGGATAGCCCGCATCCTTTGGGTCAGCCAGTGACGCGCAGCAAAAACCCCGCCCGGCGAACCGGACGAGGCTTTCGAACAATGGCGAACTGAACTCAGTTGGCCGTGACGTAGTGGGCGTTCACCCAACCGCCGCCTGCGATCTGCACCCATTCACCCTGTGAACCAATGGCGGTGAAGGGCTGACCGGCCGACAGCGTGCCGGCTTGGCGATAGTTGGTGCCGGGACCGCTGCGGATGCGCAGGTTCGACGAAGCGCGATACTGGGCGCCGCTAGAAGCCGATGCAGCACGGGCGCGTTGCTGGTTGCAGCCGATATAGGAACCGGCTGCGGCGCCGGCGCCGGCGCCGACGATGGTGCCGGCCGTGCGCTCGTTGCGGGCGAGGTTCGAGCCCACCACGCCGCCGACGACGGCGCCGATCAGGGCGCCCGCACGCTGGCGACCGCCAGGTGCGTCACAGTTGGTCACGCCGTTGGCCTGAGCCTGGGCGGACATCGGGGCGGCGGTCACCATGGCGGCCAAGGCGGCAGCGGTGGCCAGACCGGTCTTGAAAATCTTGTTCGACATAACTCTTCTCCTGTCAGCGCGTTTGCCGATGAGGGGAGAATGCACGGGCGAACCTGAAGGCTCCCGGAGCTTCGCCGTTATTTTCCGTTCATCTTGGCCATGCGCGCAGACTGGCGGCGGGCGACAAATCGTCTGGCGATATCGATGTCGCGTTCGATGAAATGTTTGCGGCGCACGAACTGGAAGTCCAGCACGCGGGCCCACAGATGGAGCATGCGGTCGTTTGTCACGAAAACCGTCACCGCCTCGACCGGCGGCGGCGTCCCCCAAGCCTCAGCCAGCTTCGCCAGATGCTGGACTGTGGCGTCTTCGGTCATGGGTTCGCATTCGACGATCCAGTCCCAGCTGCAGAGCTCAGGCCTTTGCGTGATCAGATCGACCGTCGCTTTCAGCACGCGGTCGGCTGACCCGGCCGAGACCAGGTCGAGCATCAGGACCCTGTTCGCCTCGTCGATCTCGTAACGCAACCTCGCCTCCCCCGGCTACGTCCCTTTAGGAGAGCATCACGCAACAACCCTGACGCAAGGTCAAGGTTGCGCCAGTTCTCCGTCTGCGCCCGCTTCGATCAGGGCGATCGTCTGCGGCAGACCGTAGATGGCTGCGAACGAACCGAAGCGCGGCCCTTGGCTGGCGCCCAGCAGCACCTCGTAGAGCGCGCCGAACCATGCCCGCAGCGGCTCGAATTCATGCGCTTTGCCGACCGCATAGACGTCGTTCTGGATCAGTTCGCCATCGGTAGTGTCGGCCGGCAGCGCCTTCAGCCGTTCGGCCAGGTCCAGCAGCGCCGCCTTCTCCTTGTCGTCCGGCAGGCGATATGACTTCGAGGGCTTCACGAAGTCCTCGTAGTAGTTCAGCGCGTGGTCCATCAGCCGGTCCAGCAGGGGCTCGTTCTGCGGCGTGGCTTCAGGCAGGTATTTGGCGAAATAGGCCCACAGCTGATCCTTGGTCGAGGCGTTGGCCACGCCGACCAGGTTCAGAAGCAGGGCGAAGGACACCGGCGACGTGTGGGTCGGCGGATCGCCCGCATGGATCGACCAGACGGCGTTGTCGATCCGCTTGGCCGGCTCCTGGGTCTTGTAGCTTTCGATGAAGGCCAGATAGTCGTCGATGGCGCGCGGAATGACATTGAAGTGCAGGCTCTTGGCCGACTTCGGCGACTGGAACATGTACCACGACAGGCTCTCGGGCGTGCCATAGCGCAGCCACTCGTCCATCGTCAGGCCGTTGCCCTTGGACTTGGAGATTTTCTTGCCCTCGATGTCGAGGAAGAGCTCGTAGTTGAAACCCTCAGGCGGTGTGCCGCCCAACGCGCGGCAGACCTTGGAGCTTTCGCGCACGCTCTCGATCAGGTCCTTGCCCGACATCTCGTAGTCGATGTCCAGCGCGACCCAGCGCATGGCCCAGTCGGGCTTCCATTGCAGCTTCACATGACCGCCCGTGACCGGCACCTCGGTGCGGTTGCCCGGTTCGCCGGCGGGGTCTTCGAAGGTGATCGTGCCCTTCTCGACGTTGCGCGCCAGGGTCGGGACCTGCAGCACATGGCCGGTGATCGGGCTGACGGGCAGGAAGGGCGAATAGGTGGCGCGGCGCTCCTCGCCCAGCGTCGGCAGCATGATGGCCTGGACCGCGTCGAACCGTTCCAGAAGCGTCAGCAGCGTCGCGTCAAACCGGCCCGACTTGTAGGTCTCGGTCGATGACATGAATTCATAGTCGAAGCCGAAGCTGTCGAGGAAGGCGCGCAGGCGGGCATTGTTGTGCGCGCCGAAGCTGTCGTGGGTGCCGAAGGGATCGCGCACCCGCGTCAGGGATAGATGCAGGTCCTCGCGCAGCATCTCCGGGTTCGGGACGCCCTCCGGCACCTTGCGCAGGCCGTCCATGTCGTCGGAGAAGGCGATCAGGCGCGTGGGCCAGTGGTCGCCCGTCAGGGCGCGAAAGGCGTTGCGCACCATGGTGGTGCGGGCGACCTCGCCGAAGGTGCCCATGTGCGGCAGGCCCGACGGGCCATAGCCGGTCTCCAGGATCACCGGGCGCTGCAAGGCGGGAAAGGCCGCCAGGGCTTCATCCGCCTTGCCGGCGTCGATCAGGGCGCGCGCTTCGGCTCGTTCGGCCTCGCCCAGCCGTTTCTTCAGAACATGGGCCAGCAGGTTGCGGGCTTGTTCGAAGGGCCAGGACTTGGCCTCGCGGGCGAGGGTTTCGAGGTTCTGAAGCATGGCGGCGGTTTGCAGTCTGCATCCCGCCCGGTCAACCGCGATCAGGCTTTGGCGGCGATTACGATGATCTCGACCTTGTAGTCGGGCGACGCGAGCCGGCTTTCGCCCGTGGCGCGGGCCGGCGGGTTGGCGGTGTCGACCCAGGCGTCCCAGACGCCGTTCATCGCCTCGAAGTCGGCGATATCCGCCAGCCAAATCTGGGCCATCAGGATCTTGGACTTGTCGCTGCCGGCTTCGGCCAGCAGGGCCTCGATCTCCGCCAGCGCCGTTCGGGTCTGCGTCGCCACGTCGTCGCCGGGTTCGCCGACCTGGCCCGACAGATAGATGGTGTCGCCGTGGACGACGGCCTCGCTCATGCGGGCGCCGGGCTGGATGCGGGTGATCATGGGCTAGGGTCCTTCGAAAACGTCCCTCACCTATCGCCGCCGGGGCCCGGCTGTCGAGCGGCTAGCGGCGGTTGAACCGCGAGACGGTCAGGCCGACGACCAATGCGCCGGCGCCGACGATCAAGGCGTCCTCGATCAGGCCGCTCTTGGTCTGGCCGATGCGGGCCATGGCCTTCTTGCGCCCCGAAAGGGTCAGATAGGCCAGCGGCACGGCCGTGCCGACCGCCAGGCCGGCGCCCAGCTTCTCCTTGCCACGCGGAGCCAGGGCTGCGCCGGCGATGCCCGCGCTCATGACCCGCGCCAATAGGCCCAGGAAGTCGGTGCGATCGGGCGCGGTCTTCATCTTGTCGCCCAGCAGTTCGCCGACACCCATGGCCAGGGCGCCGAACTTGAACAGCGGCCGGTTCAGCAGGAAGACGCGGCCGGGCAAGGGCTTGTGCGCCAGTTCGGCGGTGGCGAGGGCCGCCATCGGGGTCATGGAACGGGCGCTGGCGACAGCGCCGATGAGGGCGGACGGGAGGAGGTCGAGGGCTTTCATGCCGCCACAACACTCGACCGGGCCGGAAGGTTCAGCCCGCTTCACCCGCGCGCCGCCAGGACATTGCGGATCGCCAGGCTGGAGTGGATGCGCGACACCCCCGGCAGACGCGACAGGACGTCCTTGTGGATCACCTCATAGGCGGCGATGTCGGGCGCGACCGCGCGGACGATGTAGTCGGCCTCGCCCGCCATCAGATAGCAGTCGCGGATTTCCGGGTGGTTGCGGACGGCCGCCTCAAACCGGCGCATGTGGTCGTCAGTCTGCTTCTCCAGCGTGATCTCAACATAGGCGACGACGCCGTCGTCGCTGTCGTTGGCCAGGACGGCGGCATAGCCCCGGATCACCCCGCGCTCTTCCAGCCGCCGCACGCGCCGCAGGCAGGCGGAAGGCGACAGACCGACGACGGAGGCCAGGTCCGCATTGCTGATACGCCCGTCGGCGCGGAGCCGTTGAAGGAGACGCTGGTCGAGGGGATCGAGCAGGGACACAAGTTTCCACCATTCAGCCGCAGATTATTGCGTAAGACTTCTATCAGCGACCGATCCTTGCGCAAACAGGCAGGATCGTCGATCCATGCGGCGCTAGCTTGCGACGAATAACAACATTGGGCTTGGGAACGTCACATGCGGGTTCTGGTGCTTGGGTCGGGCGTCATCGGCGTCACCACCGCCTGGTATCTCAGCCAGGCCGGGCATGAGGTCACGGTGGTGGATCGGCAGGCCGGTCCGGCGCTGGAAACCAGCTTCGCCAACGCCGCGCAGATTTCGCCGGGTTATTCCGCGCCCTGGGCTGCGCCGTCGATCCCGGTCAAGGCGATGAAGTGGCTGCTGATGCGCCACGCCCCGCTGATCGTGCGCCCGCGTCTGGACATGGCTATGGTGCGCTGGACCATCGCCATGCTGCGCAACTGCACCCATGACCGCTATGCGCTGAACAAGAGCCGGATGGTGCGTCTGGCCGAATACAGCCGCGACCAGATCGACCTGCTGCGCCGCGAAACCGGCATCACCTATGATGGTCGCCAGCAGGGCACGCTGCAGCTGTTCCGCACTGAAAAGCAGCTGGCCGACGTGCACAAGGACGTCGATGTGCTGAAGGCCGCCGGCGTGCCGTGCGAGGTTCTGGACCGCGCGGGCTGTATCGCGGCCGAGCCGGGCCTGGCCGCCTCAGACGTCGATTTCGTAGGAGGTCTGCGTCTGCCGCATGACGAGACCGGCGACTGCTTCCTGTTCACCAACGCCCTGGCGAAGCTGGCGGCGGAGCGCGGCGTGGTTTTCCACACCGGGACCGAGATCCAGTCGATCACGATGACGGACGGTCGCGCGACCGGCGCCATGACCAGCAAGGGCGCCATGACGGCCGATCTGGTGATCCTGGCGCTCGGCTCCTATTCGCCGATGATGGCCAAGCCGTTGGGCCTCGATCTGCCCGTCTATCCGGTGAAGGGCTATTCGATCACGGCGAAAATCGTGAACGAAGACCGGGCGCCCGTCTCCACCGTGATGGACGAGAGCTACAAGGTGGCGATCACGCGCCTGGGCGACCGCATCCGCGTGGGCGGCATGGCGGAACTGTCGGGATACAACAACACCCTGCCCGCCGTCCGTCGCGAGACCCTGGCCCATTCGGTCGGCAGCCTGTTTCCGGGCGGCGGCGATCTGGCGGGGGCCAGCTATTGGTCGGGCCTGCGTCCGATGACGCCGGACGGCACGCCGGTGATCGGCGCGACCAAGGTTCCGGGGCTTTATCTGAACACCGGCCACGGCACCCTGGGTTGGACCATGGCGTGCGGCTCGGCGCGGGTTCTGGCCGACATGGTCGACGGCAAGGCGCCCGAGATCGAGACCCGCGACCTGTCGCTGAACCGCTATGGCGCCTGGGCCGGGGCGTTCGCGCCTGGCTACAGCTGAGATCAGACGTCGGCGGGAAATTTTACCGTCTAAAGAGACTAATTCGTCTAATCGCGCGGCGGCGGGGCCTTCGGCTGCGGACGGCAATTCACCGTCTAAAGTGTCTAATTCGTCCAATCTGGCGCCATCATCCGGGTGAGGCGCAGGCGGGATTTCGCCGTCCCTTCCGCCTGAACTTACGCTGTCAAAGATCCAAAGCCAGTCTAGCACGCGGCCGGGGCGCGGTCGGTTAAACGCCGTTCGGGCGCGAAAACCCGTTGTGAATCAGACAGCGGCGCGCCGACGATGCGCTGGCACCACGCCGCAGCGTGGCGCGGCGCGTCGGAGCCCCCTATAGAGCGCGCGATGAAGACCGCCGATTTCGATTTCGACCTGCCCGAAGACCGGATTGCGTTGCGCCCGGCCGATCCGCGCGATTCCGCACGGCTGCTGGTGGTGAAAGGCGGCGCGCTGGAAGACCGGGTCATTCGCGATCTGCCGGACTTCCTGCAGCCGGGCGACGCCCTGGTGTTTAACGATACGCGGGTCATTCCCGCCCGTCTGTCGGGCGTGCGTCAGCGGATCGGGGCCGAGGGCGAAACCCTGACGGTCGAGGTGGAGGCGACGCTGCATCATCGCGACGCGCCCGACGTCTGGTCCGCCTTCATGAAGCCGGGCAAGCGGATCAAGCCGGGGGATCGGATCCGGTTCGGAAACGCGAGCGACGCCGCCTGCGACCTTGGTCGTTTGGACGCGACGGTGACGGCCAAGGGGGAAGACGGGCTGATCACCCTGACCTTCGACCTGGCGGGACCGCCGCTGGACGACGCGATCCGTGATGTCGGGGTCATGCCCCTGCCGCCCTATATCGCCGCCAAACGGCCCGAGGACGACCGCGACCGGTCAGACTATCAGACCGTGTTCGCCGAGCATGACGGTTCGGTTGCGGCGCCGACGGCGGGGCTGCATTTCACCCCTGCCCTGCTGGACGCCATCCGCGCCAAGGGTGTCTCGACCCATGCGGTGACGCTGCATGTCGGGGCCGGCACCTTCCTGCCGGTCAAGGCCGACGACCTAGCCGACCACAAGATGCACAGCGAATGGGGCGAGGTGTCGCCTGAAACCGCCGCCGCCCTGAACGCCGTCCATGCAAAGGGCGGGCGCATCGTCTGCGTCGGCACCACCTCCCTACGGCTGCTGGAAAGCGCGACGTCCGAGGACGGCGAGATCAAACCCTTCCACGGCGACACGGCCATCTTCATCACGCCGGGCTATCGGTTCCGGGCGGTCGATGTGCTGATGACCAACTTCCACCTGCCGAAATCGACGCTGTTCATGCTGGTCAGCGCTTTTGCGGGCACGGCGACGATGAAGGCGGCCTATGCCCATGCGGTCGCCGACGGCTATCGCTTCTATTCCTACGGCGACGGGTCGCTGCTGTTCCGCGACTGATCGCGGGTCAGGGCCAGAGGCGGCCCGAGCGCCAGGCCTCGCCGTCGCGGTCGAACCGCAGTCGGTCGTGCAGGCGGAACGGGCGATCGCGCCAGAACTCGACCGAGCGCGGCACGACGCGCCAGCCGGTCCAGTGGGATGGGCGCGGCACCTCCTGACCATCGAAGCGCGCGGTTTCACGACCCACGGCCTCTTCCAGCACGGTGCGATCCGACAGGGGGCGGGACTGGTCCGAGGCCCAGGCGCCGATGCGGCTTTCGCGCGCGCGGCTGGCGAAATAGGCGTCGGCCTCGGCCGGCGTGACCGGCTCGACCGCGCCGCGCACCCGCACCTGGCGGCGCAGGGATTTCCAGTGGAAGGTCAAAGCGGCGGCCGCGCAACCGGCCAGTTCGACGCCCTTGGCGCTCTCGCTGTTCGAATAGAAGGTGAAGCCCCGCGCATCGACGTCCTTCAGCAGGACGATCCGCGCATCGGGCAGGCCGTCGGCGTCGATGGTCGACAGGGTCATGGCGTTGGGATCATTCGGCTCGTGCGCCCTCGCGTCCGCCAGCCATTCGACGAACAGGCCGATGGGTTCGGGCCGGTCGAAGATGGTCTCGTCACCATTGGCGGCCAGGGCGGCGGCATAGTCGCGGGCGTATTCCTCACGCGACGGGCTGGGCGGGATCACGGATGCGGTCATGCGAATGATGTAGTCGGTGCAGGCGCGGCTGGGAATGATCGAGGTCAAAAACGGGCGTATCGCCGTCAGGGTTAACCGCCCATTGACCCTGATGCGCGAACGGTGACGGCATGAGCGCACCTGTTTCGATTTCAGATGTGTCCGGCGTCCGAGAGGCCTTGTCGATCCTGGGCCTGGAAACGGATGTGCGCGGCGATGTCGATGCGTCGACGCTGAAGGCCGCGTTCCGCACGGCGGTGAAGGCGGCGCGGCCGGATCAGGCGGGCGGCGACGCCGAGCGGTTCCGGCGCGTGATCGCGGCCTATCGGCTGATCCAGGCGCATCAGCCCCCTCGCCCCGCCCTGTCGGCGCCCGCCGCGCGACCCGCGCCGGCGCCGGTTCTGGTGCTGTCGCCGATGCAGGCCCTGGCCGGGGGTCAGGTCGAGGTGCGGCTGGGCGCGCGCACCGTGCGGGTCACGGCGCCCAAGGGCCTGCGCAGCGGCGATCATCTGCGGCTGAGACGCGGGGCGGCGGACGGGAGCGATCTCTATCTGTCGGTGTTGATCCGACCCGAGGACGGGCTGTCGGTCGTCGGCGACGACCTGTTCATGACCTGGGCCGTCGAGCGCCGCCTGATGGCCGACGGCGGGCGGGTCGAGATCGAGACCCCTGTCGGCACGCGCTCGGCCTGGATCACCGCCGACATGGCCGCGCCGGTGCGGGTGCGGCTGAAGGACCTGGGCCTGCCTGCGCGCGGATCGCGGCCGGCCGGGCATCTGTTCGTGACACTGGAGCCGTCGTCCGATGTTCCCTCGGCGGCCGAGGACCTGCTGGTGCGGTTCACGCGGGTCTGGACGCAGGAGCGTCTGGCGGCCTAAGTCGGGGCCATGTCGCACAATACCTTCGGCCATCTGTTTCGCGTGACCACCTGGGGCGAGAGCCACGGGCCGGCGATCGGCTGCGTCGTTGACGGATGCCCGCCGATGATCCCGCTGACCGAGGCGGACCTTCAGCCCTGGCTGGACCAGAGAAAGCCGGGCCGCAGCCGTTTCGTGACCCAGCGCAAGGAAAGCGACACGGCGCGCATCCTGTCGGGCGTGTTCGACGACGGCGACGGACCGGTGACGACGGGCACGCCGATCTCGATCCTGATCGAGAACGAGGACCAGCGGTCAAAGGACTATGGCGAGATCGCCCGCGCCTATCGGCCGGGGCACGCCGACTATGCCTATCAGGCCAAATACGGGGTGCGCGACCACCGGGGCGGCGGTCGATCCTCGGCGCGCGAGACGGCCAGCCGCGTGGCGGCCGGGGCCGTGGCGCGCAAGGTGCTGGGCGACGGGATCAGGATCCGCGCCGGCGTGGTCCAGATCGGCTCGCACCGAGTCGCACCGGACCAGATCGATTTCGACGCCGTCCACACCAATCCGCTGTTCGCCGCCTCGGCCGAGGTCGTGAGCGAGTGGGAGGCCTATCTGGACGGCATCCGCAAGGCGGGATCGTCGGTCGGGGCGGTCGTCGCGCTGGTGGTGACGGGCGTTCCCGCGGGCTGGGGCGCGCCCCTGTACGGCAAGCTGGACGGTGAGCTGGCGGCGGCCCTGATGTCGATCAATGCGGCCAAGGGGGTCGAGATCGGCGCTGGCTTCGAGGCCGCCGAACTGACCGGGGAACAGAACGCCGACGAGATGCGCCTGGACCTGAACAAGCAGCCGGTCTTCCTGTCGAACAAGGCGGGCGGCGTGCTGGGCGGCATTTCGACGGGCCAGCCGGTGACGGCGCGGGTGGCGTTCAAGCCGACCTCCTCCATCCTGACCCTGCGCCAGACGATCACGCGCGACGGCGAAGAGACGGACCTGCGCACCAAGGGTCGTCACGACCCGTGCGTCGCCCTGCGCGCCGTGCCGGTGGTCGAGGCGATGGCCGCCTGCGTGCTGGCCGACGCCTATCTGAGGCACCGCGCCCAGGTCGGCTGATCAGGGTCTTGGTCGGGCCGGGCGCGGGTCCGCGCGATCGGTGTCGAGCCTCTGCGGCGACTGGATCGGACGCGCCTCGCACCGCATCAAGGCCATCAGGGCCGACAGGCCTGTCGTCATCACGATCATCGCTCGATTCCTGCAACTGCGAACCGTTTGCAGGTTTGCGCATGTCGAGGGCGCGTGCAAGACAAGGGACCGGTGGCGCCCATTTTCAGGAGATCAACCGTGCGTGAAGACGGAAAGCTGGACTACCTCGAACTGCCCGCCGCCAACCTGCCCGCGACCAAGGAATTCTACAGCCAGGCGTTCGGCTGGACCTTCGTGGATTACGGCCCGACCTATGCCGCCTTCGATCAGGGTCTGGACGGCGGGTTCGACGCCGATCAGGCGGATCAGACCAAGATCCCCCTGCCCATCCTGTACGCCCATGACCTGGAAGCCATGCTGGCCAAGGTCGAGGCGGCCGGCGGCCGGATCTTGAAACCGACCTACAGTTTCCCCGGCGGTCGCCGCTTCCACTTCGCCGATCCGGCCGGCACCGAAATGGCCGTCTGGTCCGAGGGCTGAACCCTATTTGACGTCGATGGACTGGCCGATCCGTTCGGCCAGGTCCCGGTCCGCACCCTCGACGCTGGCGATCCAGACGTGGATCTCCTTGGGGTCCGTGGCGCGCTGGAACAGGTGCTCCATCGCCAGACGGCGGCTGCCTTCGGTCACGACGACCGAGGCGCGGCCGCCGGCGCGGACCGTCTCGCCGTCATAGATCGGAAACTGCGACGACGGACCGGCGTAGATCATCAGCAGGGTCTGGTCGCCGCGCTGGACGCGATAGATGTTGGCGTTCGCGCCGGCGCGCGCCGGGGTGACGGTCAGGCCGGTAGGCAGCTGGATGCTGAACGGCAGAGCGGCGATGGCGGCGGCGTTTAAGGCCGCCGGGGCGGGTGCGGCGGCCGGCGGGGTTGCGGCAGGCGCGGTCGTTGTCGGTTGAGGCGTGGTCGCCTGAGGCGCCGCTGTGGTCGGGGCTGGCGTTTGCGGGCGCGTCGTGGCCGCCGGGCTTTGGCCGATGGGCGGCTGGGCCTGGGTCGTGCGCGTTGCGGATGACGCGGCGGGCGCCGGACGCGGCGATGCCGCGGGGGTCTGGCCGATTGGAGGCAAGGCCTGGCTCGTCGCCCGGGCCGGGGCCTGGGTAGGGGCCTGGGGCGGAGCTGCGGTGGAGGCGGCGGGCGGGGTCGCGGAAGGCGGGGCGCTGTTCAGGTCCCGCGTCAGGTTGGAACCGGCGCGCTGCGGCGGAGGCGTCGTCGCCTGTCCGGAAATCACGAGGGCGGCGGCAAGGGCGATCATGGGCATGGGCCGACCATCGCGCGGCCGGGGCGCGACCGCAAGCGCGACCTCACGCCTTGGGCAGCGCGACCCAGAAGGTGGCGCCCTCGCCCGGCGCCGAGATCACGCCGATCGAACCACCCTGCAACTCGACCAATCGCTTGGCCAGGGCCAGGCCGACGCCGTGCCCCTCGACCGTCGAACGCTCAAGGCCCAGGCGGTTGAAGGGCTCGAACAGCTGCGCCTGCTTCTGAAGCGACAGGCCGGGGCCGAAATCGCTGACCTCGATGCGGACGCAGTCGTCCTGACGAAGCGCACGCAGGACGACACGACCGCCGGACCCGCCGTATTTCAGCGCATTGCTGGTCAGGTTGGTGATGATCTGGGCCAGACGCTGAGAGTCCGCGACCGCGATCAAGCCATCGCCCTCGCACACCACCTCGACGGCGACCCGGTCGGCGTCGGGCCACAGCAGACAGGTGCGACGCACGTCTTCCAGCAGACCCGGAATGTCGGTCGGCCGCAGATCGACCCGGACGGCTCCGGATTCGGCGCGGGCCACATCCAGCAGATCGTGGGCCAGGGTTTCGACCTGACGCGCGGTCTTGACCAGCATGTCGGACATCTCGGCCTGCTGGGCCGAGACCGGCCCCAGATGGCCCTGCCGCCACAGGTCGCCAATGCCGATGATGCCGGCGACCGGGCTCTTGATCTCGTGGGCGACGTTGGCGAGCAGGCGGGACTTGGCCTCCGAGGCCTTTTCGGCGCGTTCGCGACCGACGCGCGCGCGCTCCGCCAGAAGATCGCGCTCTTCCAGCAGCGAGGCCACCAGCAGGACGGGCATATAGCCGATCAACACGAGCATCTGGGCCATCAGAACCTGATGGGTCAGGTCGCCCTGAGCATAGGGGCCGTTTCCAATCATGGCGCTGCCGACCAGCAGCACGCTCATAACGACCAGGGTGAAGGCGGCGCCCGCGACGCCGAGCCGTACCGCGATGGCCAGCAGAAGCGGCAGCAGCACGAAGCCCATCGGCACGTCGCCCGTGAAGGCGACAAAGTAGAAGACGGGGACAAGGCCGATCAGAACGACGGCCTCGGCCAGTTTCCTGGGTTTCAGCAGACGCGCGAACATCGCAGGCGTCAGCGACATGCCAAGCGAACCCAGTACAGCGATGCCCAGGGCATGACCCAGCCACCAGGTCTGGAACCCCTGCCAAACGATGTCGGCCTGGCCCATCAGCGACAGGATCAGGGTGCTGCACAGGGCGGCGGGGATCGGCGCCAGGACAGCCGCGAAGAACAGGAAGCTGACCGCGCCGTTCAGGCTGGAAAGGTTGAGCGTAGGAGAGAACCGGCGGGCCAGCAGGACAGCCCCGACGATCTCGATCATGTTGGCGATCGTGAAGGCCAGCGCCAGCGGCGGTTTATTGCCGGCGATGATCTCGCCAATCAGGATGCTGACGGTCAGGACGCCGGCGAAGGTGAGGTCGCTGGTGCGGCCGCGGCTGGTGCGCAGCCAGACGGCGACGGCGACGCCGCTGGCGCCCCACAGGCCCGCCACCAGTCCGGCCGAACGGGCATAGGCGATGGCCAGAGCGACCAGGATGGCGACGACGACGCCCGTCAACACCGGAATAAGGGGATTGGGGCCGTCCGGACCTTCGGCGCCGACGGGGCCGGGCCGATGGCCAGCCGCCATCACGCCCTTGACGGGGGCGCTGTGGGGGGCGTCGATATTGAGCGCGCGGCTCAGGATCATGGACAGGTTCCGACCAATCAGAGGTCGGAATAGGACGACACGGTTCCTAATATCCCCTGAAGTCAGGCCCGCATTTTTTCATTGAAACGCCTGACGGCCTCGGCTGCGCCGTCGGGATGGTTCCAGACCCCGCCGCTGACCGCCACGAAGTCAGCGCCGGCTTGGGCAAGCTCTGCTGCGTTATCGACCGTGATCCCGCCAATGGCGACGCAGGGCGTCTCGACCGTCTCTTGCCACACCGTCAGGATGTCCAACGGCGGGCGATGCACCGTTTCCTTTGTATCGGTGGGATAGAAGGCGCCGAAGGCGACGTAGTCGGCGCCACCCTCTGCGGCGTCCCAGGCCAGATCGCGGTCGTCGTGGCAAGTGACGCCGATCATGGCGTCAGGCCCCATGATACGGCGCGCCTCGGCCAGCGAGCTGTCTTCCTGACCGATGTGAACGCCGTCGCAGCCGGTGTTCCGCGCCAGATCGGGCCGGTCGTTCAGCAGGATCGCGACATCATGACGCCGCGCAATAGGAGCCAACACCTCGACCGCCGTGCGGATAGCGGCGTCGTCGGCGGGCTTCAGCCGGATCTGCAAGGCCGCGACGTCGCCGGCGGCCAAGGCCTGATCGAGGGTTTGCGCAAAGGCGTTCAGGTCGGCGATCGCGGGCGGCGTGATCAGATACAGCCGGCAGGGCGGACGCTCGGGGACGGTGGGTGTTCGGGCCATGTCCGTCATTGCCTGCCCCCGCGACGATCCGTCAACGGCCCAAGGCCGGGCGAAACCGTGCGAACGACTTGCAATCGCCTTAAGGACTGCTATAGCGAACCATTCTCAGTCAGTAAAACGTGTGGCGCCTCGTGTACGTCTGCAACTGTAACGGTCTTCGCCAGCGTGATGTCGCCCAGGCCATCGAGGCCGGTGCCTGCCGTCCGCGTGACATCTTTGCGCGCAACCAGTGCCAGGCCCAGTGCGCCAAATGCGTCTGCGAGATGCGTCAGATGATTCAGGAAAGCCGCGAAGCGTTCGCACTCGCAGCCGAATAGTTTGCTTCGCCTGCGGCCGACAGTCACTCGCACTCTCAATGCAGTGATAAAACCTCGCAAATAAACAAAGCCCGTTTTACTGTGTTATGGCTGCGCTCGACAGACGGCGATAGCGCCGTGGCGAGACCAAGGACCATGGCCATGAAGGGCGACCCCGCAATCCTGCGCACGCTGAACGCAGTGCTGACCAACGAGCTGACGGCCGTAAATCAATATTTCCTGCATGCCCGCATGTTCGAAAGCTGGGGCCTCGCGCACCTGGGCAACGTGATCTACGAAGAATCGATCGGCGAGATGAAACACGCCGACATGTTGATCAAACGCATCCTCTTCCTGGATGGCCTGCCCAACCTGCAAGACCTGCACAAGCTGAAGGTCGGCGAAGATCCGATCGAATGCCTGGGCGCCGATCTGCAACTGGAACTGGACAGCCGCGCGACGACCGCCGCCGCCGTGACCCAGTGCGAGGAAACCCGCGATTACGTCAGCCGTGACCTGCTGATGAAGATCCTGGCCGACACCGAAGAGCACATCGACTTCCTGGAAAACCAGCACAAGCTGATCGAGCTGATGGGCGCGCAGAACTATCTGCAATCGGCGATGAAAGAGATCGTCACCGACGGCGCGGCAACCGGCAACTAAGCTCTGCCTTCTGACGGAACTCCAATCCGCTCCGGCCATTAGCCTGTCAGGGCCAAGCTGGAGCGGACCATGACCGATATCGACGACGCCATCGACGACGTGCGCGACGCCGCCATGGACTTGCTGAACAGCGAGGGCCGCAGCGCCGGCCATGTGGTCGCCGGGATCGCCCTGACCGTCGGCTTCGCCCTGTTGGCCCACACCATCGCCTCGGGCGCGTTGAAGCCCCGTCGCAACCTGAAACAGGTGCGCGACAAGGACCTGCCGATCACCGAAAAGCCCAAGGGGGCCTTCAGCCTGATCCTGCCGGCCGTGTTCTCGGCGACGACCCTGTCGGCCGTGCGCGTCTGGAATGCGCCTCCGCAAAAGGAACGGACCCGCGCCATGGGCCTATGGGTCGCGGCCCAGACGGTGAACGCCGTCTGGCTTGGCCTGCGCCCGTCCTCAATGGCGCGTCAGGTGGTCGCCGCCATGTCGTCGGCCGGTCTGGCCGCCGCCTTCGCCCACGAGGCGCGCAAGCTGGACGAAGGGGCCGGCAAGATGGCGGCGCCGCTAGGATCAGGCGTGCGGTTCGGAAACTTCCTGCACCGCAAGGCCGACGACGCCTCGGGCGGACGCACCCTGCATTAGGTTGCGTCGCCTTGCCCTTTATCGGGGCTTCCTCTAGGGATCGCGCCCTATTCGCCTCGCCCCGAACGGTGCGAGGGCGCAACTCCATTTCCGATGTGACCCCATGAAGATCAACGGCAACACCATCAAGCCCGGCATGGTCCTGCAGCACAATGGCGGCCTGTGGGTCGTCACCAAGGCCAGCCACGTTAAGCCCGGCAAGGGCGGCGCCTTTGCCAACGTCGAGGCCAAGAACCTGGAGACCGGCAACAAGCTGAACGAACGCTTCCGGTCGGAAGACAAGGTCGAGCGCGTGACGCTGGAACAGAAGGACTTCTCCTATCTGTTCGACAACGGCGACAGCCTGGTCTTCATGGACGACACCACCTACGAGCAGATCGAACTGCAAAAGGACTGGGTCGGCGAAGAGCGCATCCCCTATCTGCAAGAAGGCATGAAGGTCGTCATCGAGATGCACGAAGAGCGTCCGATCGGCCTGGAACTGCCCGATCAGGTCGTGCTGGAAGTCGCCGAGACCGAGCCGACCGTGAAGGGCCAGACCGCCTCGTCGTCCTACAAGCCCGCGCTGGCGTCCAACGGTGTGCGCATCATGATCCCGCCCTATATGTCGGCCGGCGAGCGTATCGTCGTCGACACGACCAGCGGCGAATACGTCCGCCGCGCGGACTAACAGACCACCACGCTAAAGCGGCCCCTCGCGGGGCCGTTCCTTTCTGAACTTCTCCGACTGTCCGGCTGCGGCTTTGAAGGACTTTCGGACCAGGAGATTCCCCGATGGCCCTCGCCTCCGCCCTGCTCCAAGTCATGACCGATGCGGTGCGCAAGACCGCCCGCCCGATGCTGCGCGACTTCGGCGAAGTCTCCCAGCTTCAGGTGTCGAGGAAGGGCCCCGGCGATTTCGTCACGGCCGCCGACCTGAAGGCCGAAGACACGCTCTACGAACTGCTGATGAAGGCTCGCCCTGGCTACGGCTTCCTGGGCGAGGAACGCGGCATGATCGAGGGGACGGACAAGTCCCACACCTGGATCGTCGATCCGATCGACGGCACCACCAACTTCATGCACGCCATGCCTCACTTCGCCATCACGGTAGGGCTGGAGCGCCGCGCGCCGGACGGGTCGAGCGAGATCGTCGCCGGCGTGACCTACAACCCCGTCATGAACGAGCTGTTCTGGGCCGAAAAGGGCAAGGGCTGCTATCTTAACGACCAGCGCATCCGCGTCGCCGGCCGTCGCGATCTGTCCGAAAGCCTGATCGCCACCGGACTGCCCTTCATCGGCAAGTCGGGTCACGCCCAGTCGATCAAGGATCTGCACGCTGTGGGCCAACGGGTCGCCGGCATACGCCGCCTGGGCTCGGCCGCCCTGGACTTCGCCTGGGTCGCCGCAGGCCGCTACGACGCCTATTATGAGCGCAATCTGAAGCCTTGGGACGTGGCGGCGGGCATCCTGTTCGTCACCGAGGCCGGCGGCCGCGTCACGACCATCGAGAACGACGGCGATCCCAAGACGGGCAAGTCGATCCTGGCGTCGAACACCGAACTGCATCCGCACTTGCGCAAGGTGCTTCAGGGCTCCTGAGGCTCGCTTCTGTCTCTTCCCCGCTTGCGGGGAAGTGGCGCGGCGCTTCTTCAGCGCCGTGACGAAGGGGCTCTTGCCTGATCGCCAGCGGCCGGCGGGGGCGTCAAGAACCCCTCCACCGCTTCGCGGTCCCCTCCCCACATGTGGGGAGGAGACGGTCATCGGCCTGTCGCGCCCCTGCCCTATCCAAGGCGGATGATCCGTTTCATCCTGTGCGGCCTCGTCCTTCTGACCGGAACGCCCGCCCTGGCCCATCTCCTGATCATCGCCCATCGCGGCGCGTCCGGCGAACGGCCCGAGCATACGCGCGCGGCCTATGAGCTGGCGATCGAACAGGGCGCAGACGTGATCGAGCCGGATCTGGTGCTGACCAGAGATGGCGTCTTCGTCGATCGGCATGAGAACGAGATCGGCGGCACGACGGACGTGGGCGACCGGCCCGAGTTCGCAAGCCGTCGGACGACCAAGACCATCGACGGGGTCGAGACCACCGGCTGGTTCACCGAAGACTTCACCCTGGCCGAGTTGAAGACCCTGCGGGCCAGGGAGCGGTTGCCCGCGTTTCGACCAGGGAGCGCCGCCTATGACGGTCAAGAGCCGATCCTGACCTTTGATGAAGTCGTCGCCATCGCGCGCGAGGCCTCGGCGCGGACCGGGCGGGCAATCGCCGTGGCGCCGGAGCTGAAACACCCGACCTACTTCGCCGGGATCGGCTTGCCGATGGAGGACGGCTTCGTCGCGGAACTGGAGCGGCTGGGTCTGACGGGCGCCGACGCCCCGATCATCATCCAGTGTTTCGAGGTCGGGCCGCTGGAGCGGTTGGCGCATCGCATCGATGCGCCGCTGGCCCAACTGATTGCGGCCCAGGGCGGACCGGCGGACCGGGCGGACGTGACCTATACGCAAATGATCGCGCCCGAGGGGCTAAAGGCCATCGCCGCCTACGCCGCCTGGGTAGCGCCGGAAATGACCCTGGTCCTGCCGCGCGCCGCTGACGGCCGCACGACAGCGCCGAGCACCCTGGTCACCGACGCCCATGCGGCGGGCCTCAAGGTCGTGGTCTGGACCCTGCGGGCCGAGAACGCCTTCCTGCCGGTCGAGCGACGCAGAGGCGACGACCCGGCCGGGCACGGCGACATGGCCGGCTATGCCTCAGCCTTCGCCGCAGCAGGGGTCGATGCGCTGTTCAGCGACTTCCCGGCCCTGGCGCGGACCACGGCGGCCTAGTTGCGGAACTGAAGTTCGGCGAGGCGGGCGTAGAGGCCGCCCTGGGCGACGAGTTGCTCGTGGGTGCCCTCTTCGACCACGCGGCCGTCGTCCATGACGACGATGCGGTCGGCGCGCAGGACGGTGGCGAGGCGGTGGGCGATGACCAGTGTGGTGCGCTCCTGCATGGCCTGATCGAGGGCGACCTGGACCAGGCGTTCGCTTTCGGCGTCGAGGGCGCTGGTGGCCTCGTCCAGCAGCAGGATGGGGGCGTCGCGGACCAGGGCGCGAGAGATGGCCAAGCGCTGGCGCTGGCCGCCCGACAGGCTCTTGCCGCGCTCACCGAGCGGGGTGTCGAACCCTTCCGGGAGGGCGTCGATGAAGCCGAGCGCCTGGGCCTTTTCGGCGACGGCGCGGGCCTCTTCCAAAGTCGTGTTCTCGCGGCCGAAGCGGATGTTCTCCAAGGCCGAGCCCGAGAACAGCGGCGTTTCCTGAGACACCCAGGCGAAGCGGTCGCGCACGGCGACGGGATCGGCCTGGCGCACATCGACGCCGTCGACCGAGACCATGCCGGTCTGCGGATCATAGAAGCGCAGCAGCAGGCGGAAGACCGTGGACTTGCCGGCGCCAGACGGGCCGACCAGGGCGACCGTCTCACCAGGGCGCACGGTCAGGCTGAAGCCCTTCAAGGCCGGCAGATCCGGGCGGCCCGGATAGGCGAAGCCCACGGCCGACATCGACACCTCGCCGCGCGGGGGCGTCGGCAGGGCGGTGGCCTGAGGCGGCGGGGCGATGCCGGCGACGGCGCGCATCAGCTCCTCGATCCGCTCCATGGCGCCGGCGGCCTTTTGCACGTCGCCCCAGCTTTCGCCGAGCGCGCCAACGGCGCCTGCGGCGAAAACGGACAGCAGAACGAACTGAAGCAGGGCGCCGGGCGTCATGGCGCCCTTCACCACGTCCTGGGCGCCCAGCCACAGCACCAGGGTCACGCCGCCGAACATGACAACGATGATCAGGGCGGTCATCCAGGCGCGGGCCTGCATCCGCGTCAAGGAAGCGTTGAAGGCGTCCTCGACCGCCGCGCCGAAGCGGCTGATGGCGCTCTGTTCACGGCCGAAGGCCTGGACCGTCTCGATGGCGTCCACGCTTTCGCCGGCGAAGCCGACGGCGTTGGCGAAGCGGTCCTGGGACGCGACGGTCAGTTTGCGCACCTTGCGGCCGAAGATGAAGATCGGCCCCAGCAGGAAGGGCACGATCAGCAGGACGAAGCCAGTCAGTTTGGGGCTGACGAAGAACAGCAGGGCCACGCCGCCGATCAGCGTCAGGAAGTTGCGTAGCGCGTAAGAGATCGACGTCGTCATCAACGTCTCGACCAGGGCGATGTCCGTGGTCAGGCGCGACAGCACCTCGCCCGTGCGCATATGGGCGTAGAAGGACGGGTCCAGCGTCAGGATGCGGCCGAACAAGCCCTTCCGCACATCGGCGATGACACGCTCGCCCGTGCGGGTGACGAAATAGTAGCGGGCGGCGGTCGCCAGCCCCAGGAACAGGGCGTTGGCCCCCAGCAGCAGGAACCAGATGTTCAGATTGGCGCCACCGGCCTCGAACCCATGGTCGATGGCCCCGCGCGCCAGGGCGGTCAGGCCCAGCGAGGCGGCGGTGGACAGCAGCAGCCAGAACACCGCCATCAGGGCATGACCCTTGTGGCGCATGGCGAAGGGAATCAGTCGCGCCAGCGGGCGGATGTCGCGGCGCTTGGCGCGCTTGGCGCCCGCTTCGGACATCTGGTCGGCCAGAAGGGCGCCGGCGCTGGGCCGTCCTTCCAGCGACGCCATGCCCGAGGCGCGGTTGGCGGAAGGGGCGGAGGCGGCGGCTTGATCGGTCATTTCGCCCGCCTCTTGCCCCGGAACGCCCCCCGGTGTAAACGCCGCCCCTCATTCCGCCGGGCCTTTCCCTTAAAAAGGATTTGGTGGCGGGTTTCTCATTTCACGCGCACGGACGGTCGGCATCGTCACCGCGCAGAGACCGGACGACGACCATGAAGGCGGATACCCATCCCGACTACCACTTCATCACCGTGGTGATGACCGACGGCAGCACCTACCAGACCCGTTCGACCTACGGGAAGGAAGGCGACAAGCTGGCCCTCGACATCGATCCGTCGACGCACCCGGCCTGGACGGGCGGCAACGCCCAGCTGATGGACCGCGGCGGTCGCGTCTCGCGCTTCAACAACAAGTTCGCCGGCTTCATCAAGAAGTAAGCGCGTCCTGGCTGCGACATCTCGCAGCAATCGGAACACCAAGAGCGTCGGTCGCAAGGCCGGCGCTTTTTGTTTGGTCGGAACACCGATAATGTGGGGGCGTTCGGGTACCAGGGGCGTCGGCCACGCTGGCCGAAGCGATCGAAGAAGCGGAAGACTATGAATAGACGGCAACTGGGTCTGGGCGTCGCGACGGCGGCCATGACCCTTGGCTCGGCGGCGCGCGCGCAGCAGGTCTTCGTGCAGCGCGGACCGGAGGCGACCGCCTTCTACAACAGCTTCAACGATCAGATTTCGCGTCTGCCCGAGACGCAGCAGGCGGATGTGCGCGCCTTCTATGAGATGAACGGCTGGCGGCCGGTGTGGAACGCCGACCGGGTTCGGGCCCTAAACACCGTCGCGGCCGGCGCCAATCGCCATGGTCTGGCGGGCTCTGACTATTTCGACTTTGTGGGACTGGCCGCCGATCCGGCGAGCGCGGACCTGCGGACCACGGCGGCGGCGCTGGCCTATGCCCGCGTCCTGGCCGAGGGCAAGGTGCGGCCCGAGACGGTCGAAGACCTGTGGGAAATGCAGAAGAACCGCGTGGACCTGCCGCGCGGTCTCAGCGACGCCCTGACCCGCAATGTGCTGGGCCAATGGTACGACGGCCTGGCGCCCACCGACATCGGCTATCAGAACCTGTCGGCCGGCTATGTCCGCTATCGCCGTCTGGCGGCGCAGGGCGGCTGGCCCCGCTTCACCCAGGGCGCGACCATCGAGCCGGGCAATAGCGATCGCCGCATCCCCGCCCTGATCGACCGCCTGACGGCCGAGGGCGACCTGTCGGCCGCCGACGGCGCGCGGCTGAAGTCGCAGGGCCTGGTTTACAACGCCGAACTGCAACGTGCGGTGCAAAGCTTCCAGAACCGCCATGGCCTGGGCGCAGACGGGCGGATCGGCGCGGGCACCCAGCGCTCGCTGGGCGCCTCGGCCGAGGACCGTGCGCGTCAGATCGCGCTGAACCTGGAGCGCCGTCGCTGGCTGAAGCGCGAGGTCGCGCCCGAGCGGATCGAGGTCAACACCGCCGCCGCCATTATGGTCTATTGGAAGGACGGCAAGCCGGTTCACTCCAACCGCGTCGTGGTCGGCTCGGCCGAGAACCAGACGCCCAGTCTGGAGAAGCCGTTCGCCTCGGTCGTGGCCAATCCGCCCTGGTATGTGCCGGCCGGCATCGCGCGCCGCGAAATCCTGCCCAAGGGGCCGGGGTATCTGGCCGCCAACGATATGTATGTGAAGGACGGCACGGTCATCCAGCGCGCCGGTCCGCGCTCGGCCCTGGGCTATGTCAAGTTCGAGCTGCGCGACAGCTACGCCATCTTCCTGCACGACACGCCGTCTAAGGCCGCCTTCAACCTGTCCACGCGTCAGCGCAGCCACGGCTGCGTGCGGGTGCAGAATGCGGTGGAGTTCGCGCGCCTGTTGCTGTCGCCCGATCCGACGAAGCTGGCCCAGTTCGACACGGCCCAGGACACGCGCGAGACGACGCGCGTGACCACCGGCCGGGAAATCTCGGTGCGTCTGCTGTACTGGACCGCCTTCGTGGACGGTCAGGGCCGCGTGGCGTTCCGCGAGGACGTCTATGGCCGCGACGACAAGCTGGCGCAGGCGCTGGGCATCGGCGTCAATCTGCCCAAGCCCATCGACGACGGTCGGGCGGACGCCAACGACGTCGGGCCGTAAAGGGGGCGATCAGCCCCTGAAGGCCGCCTCAAGCATGCCCATCTGGCTGAGCACCGGGTTTTCCGGGGCCTGATCCTGATCGTCGGCATACATGCGGCGATCCAGATACAGGGTGCGGTCGAACAGCTTTTCCGATCGCACGAGGTATTCGATCAGGGCGATCGGCAACTCGGCGTGGCTGGGCTCGGCGTCGATGCGGCGCTCGTTCAGGCGATAGCGCGGCTCGCAGGCGGTTTCCGGCGACATGTCGTCTTCGCGCACGGCGCGCTGGACCAGGAGCCAGGAGGCGATCTGCATCAGGCGGGTGGTCAGCTTCATGCTCTCGGCCGCATAGGCCAGGGCGGCGGCGCGCGACAGCATCTTGGAATCGCGACGGCCCTCGCCGTCCAAATAGGCGGCGGTTTCTTCGACCAGTTCCATGCCTTCGCGGAAGGTGCGATCGAACAGCTCGGACCGGGCGAAATCGCGAACGGTGCGGCTGCGGTCAGCGGGGGACGGAGCGGAGGTCATTTGAGCATTGATCATCAGAGAAGGTCGGGTCCGTCCTGCAATCGGCCCCTGGCGGCGCCGTTCGCACGAAAGATGCAACGCTCATGCCATGCCAGCGGATCATTCGCGATCACGAACCGAAGTTGAACAGGGCGTCGGCGGCGTTTTTCTTGGAGCGTTTCGTCTCGATCGCGGCGCGCGAGCGCGCGATCTCGGCCTCCAGCGCGGCGATCCGCTCCTGCAAATCCTCGACGGCGTAAACATCCAGGTCTTCGCGTGACAGGGCCCGCAGCGGTTCGCCGCGCTGCGGGCGGGGTTCAAGATCTTCGAACATCGTCGCCTTCCTTTCGCGCTGTCATGGCCAAGGCGGTCCACGGTCCCTATCTGAACGCCCGGATACGGACGAATGCAAGGCGAGTGCGATGCGCGTGATCGAAATCGAAGGCGGTTCCGGACCGGCCGAGGCCCTGAAGATCGCCGAACGGCCCGATCCCGTGGCGGGGCCGGGTCAGGTGCTGATCCGGGTGCGGGCTGCGGGTGTGAACCGGCCGGACCTGCTGCAACGCACCGGCGCCTACCCCCCTCCCCCCGGGGCGTCCGACGTTCTGGGGCTTGAGATCGCCGGCGAGATCGAGGCCGTCGGAGAGGGCGTGACGCGCTGGACGGTCGGCGACCGGGTCTGCGCTTTGCTGGGCGGCGGCGGCTATGCGGAGTTGGCCGTGGTCGACGCCCGTCACGTCCTGCCGATCCCCGAGGGGCTGGATTACGTGCAGGCGGCCGTGCTGCCGGAAACCGTCTTCACCGTCTTCGCCAATGTGTTCGAGGGCGGCGCGTTGAAGGCCGGCGAGACGTTGCTGATCCACGGGGCGACCAGCGGCATCGGCGTGACGGCGATCCAGATGGCCAAGGCGGCAGGCACCCGGGTGATCGCCACCTCGCGCGGGGCGGACAAGGCCGCAGCCGCCAATGCGCTGGGCGCGGACATCAGCCTGGACGCCAAGACCGATGATCTGGAGGCGCGGATCCGCGAGGCGGGCGGCGCGGATGTGGTTCTGGACATGGTGGGGCGCGACTACGCCGCCCTGAACCTGAACAGTCTGAATGTGGGCGGGCGTTGGGTGGTCATCGCCTCCCTGACCGGCCCCAAGGTCGAGATGGATCTGCAGCGGATCATGCTGAAGCGATTGACCCTGACGGGATCGACCTTACGCAGCCGCCCGGCGGACGAAAAGGCGCGTCTGACCGCGGCTGTCGAGGCGACCGCCTGGCCGTGGGTCGCATCCGGCAAGGTCAAACCGCCGGTTCAGGCGGTCTTCGCGTTGGAGCAGGCTGCCGATGCGCACGCCGAACTGGAAGCCGGCGGGCACATCGGTAAGATCGTGCTGAGCGTCTAGTAGCGCCCGCCACGCACGGGGCGCAGCGACGAAATGTTGTCGTTGAACCCGCCGTTCAGGAAGCGGACGTCGCCTTCGACGATGCGGCAGCGTCCCCGGAACTCGGCGTCGGTGCAGACTTCCCAGCGGCCTTCAACGCGCATCGAGCTGATGCGGTCATTGAATGGGGTGCGGCCCAGGTTGCGGTCTTCGCTGGTGAACTCACGCGAAGCGCCGCGGAAGTTGGCGTTCTCATAGACGGTGATCGAGGACCGACCCCAGCCACCGCCATTGCCGCCGCCCCAGCCGGGGCCGCCGTTGCCGGGTCCCCAGCCGCCGCCGGGGCGACCGGGCTGGCTGTCTTCATAGTCGCCACGGAAACGCCCGCAGACTAGCAGGCCGTTGTCGTTGTTGATCTCCTCGCCGCCGCAGCGGTTCAGCTCGATCGACGTGCCGCGCATCCGGCCACGCATGTCGCGGCAATCGGCATAGAGACGACCGCGATTCACATAGGCTTCCGAGCACGACTGGGTATAGCCGCCGCGCGGGGCGACGCGTTGTTGTGCATAGTCCTGGCCCGAGGCCATCGCTGCGGCCAGAGCCGCGCCAAGCAGAATGGACATGGTGGTTCTCCTCTCCCGAAGCTGAAAAGCTTCATTACCGCGAAGGTTGCGTCAGGGCGGATGAACCGTTGCTGTATGGGATTGTCGGTCAGCGTTTTCTTTTGTGTCGAATAGGCCTATATCGGCATCATACGCGCCCGGTCGAAAGGCCGGGCGCCGTCGTATCCAACGCCAGCCGAAGCCTCATTCGGCGGCTCAACAACACCGGGACGAACGCCCCATGAGCGACATTCTGATGCCCAAGGCCACTGCGGTCTGGCTGGTCGACAACACCTCTCTCAGCTTCGAGCAGATCGCCGACTTCTGCGGCCTGCACCCGCTGGAAGTTCGCGGCATCGCCGACGGCGACGTGGCGCGCGACATCCGTGGCGTCGATCCCGTCACCGGCGGCCAGCTGACGCGCGAAGAACTGGACAAGGCACAGGGCGACGAAAACTATCGCATGAAGGCGATCGTCAGCCGCCACGCCGAACTGCTGAAGTCGGCAAAGCCAGCGCCGAAATACACGCCGGTGTCGCGTCGCCAGGACCGCCCCGACGCCATCGCCTGGTTCGTGCGTAACCACCCCGAGGTGACGGACGCCCAGATCGCCAAGATGCTGGGCACGACCAAGTCCACCATCGAGAGTGTGCGCAACCGCACGCACTGGAACAGCGCCAACATCAAGCCGGTCGACCCGGTGACTCTCGGCCTGGTCGGCCAGCTGGCGCTGGACGAGATCGTCAAGAAGGCCGCCGACAAGAAGGCCAAGGACGACCTGAAGAACGGCGGCGGCACGATCCAGCCCGTCGAACAGGTCGAGGCCGAGCCCGAGTTCGTGCCGGAAGCCCGCCAACGTCCCGGCGCCGAGCCGACAGCGGAATCGGTGTTCGGCACCAAGGACTGATCCGCCTTCGCGCAATGAAAACGGCCCCGGAGAGCGATCTCTGGGGCCGTCGTCGTTTTCAGGAGGTCGGCGCTAGGTCGCGCGTGCCTCCAGACTGGTGATTTCTTCCTTCAGCCGAAGCTTCTTCTGCTTCAGCGCCCTGACCTGCAACGGATCCGTGGACGGGCGGGTAAGCTCCTTCTGGATGGTCTCATCCAGGGTGCGATGACGATTACCCAGTTCGCGAATACGAGCCTCGATGGTCATGGCTTGCGCCTCCTTTGGTTAGGGACCAGTAGAGTGAGCGCCCGGTTTGGCGCGCTGTGTAATCACTTTCCAGTGACAGCCCGTCGCCCCGGACCCGAAGGAGGCTGACCCCCAAAATGGACGATGATGTGAACGGAGCCATACGGAACCCGCCTGCCAGATTGGTGGTCGGAATTTCAGGGGCTTCCGGCGCCGTCTATGGCGCCCGGGTGCTGGATGCGCTGAACGATCTGGGCGTCGAAAGCCATCTGGTCGTGACCAAGGCCGCCCTGCTCACATTGTCGCAGGAGACCGATCTGTCGCCCGACGAACTGACGACCAAGGCGTCGGTGGTCCACAAGCTGGGCGACGTGGGGGCGACGATCGCCTCCGGCTCGTTCCGCACCCTGGGCATGATCGTGGCGCCCTGCTCGATCAAGACGATGAGCGAGATCGCGACGGGCGTAACTTCGACCCTGCTGACGCGGGCGGCCGACGTGACGCTGAAAGAGCGGCGACCGCTGGTGCTGATGGTGCGCGAAACGCCGTTCCACCTGGGCCATCTGCGCACCATGACGTCCTTAGCCGAAATGGGCGCGATCATCGCCCCGCCCCTGCCCGCGCTTTACGCCAGGCCGAGCTCGATCATGGAGATGGTCGATCAGTCGGTGGGGCGGACGCTGGACCTGTTCGGCCTGGATTGGGGCGCGGTGCGGCGCTGGGAAGGCCTGAAGTCATGAGGCTGTGGGACTGGGCGGTCGCCGCCTATGGCGCGTCGGGGGTCGGCGAGGCATGTCTGGCGCTGCAGGACAACCACGACCAGAACGTGCCCGTGCTGCTGTGGTCCGCCTGGGTCGCCGCGACGGGCCGAAAGCCCGACAAAGAGACGATCGAGGCCGCCTGCGACACCGCCCGGGCCTGGGACAGCGTCGTGGTCGCCCCGCTGCGTTCGGTGCGGCGGATACTGAAAGCGCCGGTGCCCGATATCGACGACGGCCCGCGCGAGAGCGTGCGCAACCGCATCAAGGCGCTGGAGCTGGAGGCGGAACGGCATTTGCTGGATGCGCTGGAGGCGCTGGCGCCCGAACCCAGCGGACCGGCCCGCCCGATCATCGACAGCCTGGCAGCCACCGCCCGGATGTGGGCCGACGTGACACCGCGCCCGGCCCTGATCCGGCTCGCAGACGCCCTTCCGGCCTGAGATCAGCGTGGCTATAAGCGGCCTGAGACGAGCGGCGTGGAGATGACACGATGAACGACGACACGCCTGCGATCACCGAGGAAATGGCCGAACTTCAGGCGCGGGTGAACCATCTGCGCCAGGAACACGCCGACCTTGACGCCTCGATCGAGGCCCTGGGTCAGGCCGCCATTCCCGATCAGCTGATGATCGCCCGGCTGAAGCGCAAGAAGCTGGCGCTGAAGGACGAGATCGTGAAGCTGGAAGACCGCATCCTGCCCGATATCATCGCCTGATCTGGCCGGCCGGGCGGCAGGTTCCGCCCTGCGACCATCCGCCGCCCTGCCCTAGCCCCAAAGTCGCCAAAGCCAGCAGGCAAAAGCCGCCCTCCCACGGAACGCCGTGCGCTGTCGGGGCGCCGCTTCCTTCATTCCAGAGCGTAGAGACGCTGGAGAGGCCGCCGAATGCGACGCCTGCTATCCAACGCGCCGATGGCGCGGTGCAAGACCCTGTTGATCCACTCCGGCCAGACGGCCGCCTTCGCCGCCGTGGCCGTTTTCGCCGCCGCCGCCGCGCCAAATGCTGCGCGCGAGGCCGCCTTGCCGCCGCCGACCCAGATCGCCGCGCCGGTCTCGCCGCCGCTGAAGGCCGAGGTCGAGAAGGCGGGTCCGATCACGCGCCAGATCGCTTTCACCGCCCCGGTGCGCGGCTATGCGATCAACTCGCCGTTCGGCCTGCGCAAACTCGCCATTGAAGCCAAGGCGCGCGCGCACAAGGGCGTCGACATCGCCGCGCCGAAAGGCACGACCGTCTTCACCGCCGCCGAGGGCGAAGTCATCCGCACGGGCTACGACCCCGAGGGCTATGGCAACTTCATCGAGGTGCGCCACCCCAACGGCATGAGCACCCTGTACGGCCACCTCAGCCGGATCGATGTCGCAAACGGCGATGCGGTCGCGCCCGGTCAGCGGATCGGTCTGGTCGGCTCCACCGGCTATTCCACTGGGCCGCACCTGCATTTCGAGGTCCGTCGCGGCGGCGCGCAGGTGAATCCGACCAAGGTGGTCGATCGCCATTTCGAAGTGACGGTGAAGGCCAAGGCCTGACGCGCATTGCGTTGCGACGCGCGCCGCAAACGTCCTAGTGTCCCCTCACGTTCTGGGAGGGATGGACATGAACAAGATCGTCGCCGCCGTCGTCGCGGGCCTTTTAGCCGCCACGCCCATCGCCGCCTCGGCGCAGGACTATGGGCGCTACAGCGACGCCGCCGCACAGACCGAGTTGTCGCGCGTGGCGGATGTGCAGATGGCGGTCATGGTGCCGATGCGCGACGGCGTGGGACTGGCCACCAATGTCTATCGCCCCAAGAACGCGTCCGGCCCCTTGCCGACCGTTTTCGTCCGCACGCCTTATAACGAGTTGGCCTACAACGCCCGCACCACCCGCTCGGCTCTGAGCTGGGTCAGCAAGGGCTATGCCTTCGTCATCCAGAACGAGCGGGGGCGGTATTTCTCGGGCGGCGACTATCAGATCCTGGGCTATCCCCAGACCGACGGCTATGACGCCCTGACGTGGATCGCGGCCCAGCCCTGGTCGAACGGCAAGGTCGGCACGCTGGGCTGTTCGTCCTCCGCCGAATGGCAGTTGGCCCTGGCGGCCCAGAACCACCCGGCCCACGCCGCCATGGTGCCCCAGGCCTCGGGCGCCGGCATCGGCAAGGTCGGACGGTTCCAGGAACAGGGCAACTGGTACACCGGGGGCGTGCCGCGCAACCTGTTCTTCGTGTGGCTGTACGGCGTAGACAATCCACAGCGCGCCCAGATCCCGATGGACATCGACCAGGAAACCCGCGCCCGGATCGTCCGCTACAACGACCTGGACGCCAAGAAACCGGATGTGAATTGGCCCAGCCAGATCCGGCATCTGCCGGTCAATGACATGCTGAAGGACCTGGGCGAGCCGGCCGGCACGTTCGAGGAACTGATCGCGCGCACCCCATCCGATCCGGCCTGGCGTCAGGGCGGCCTGTATCACGACGACATGGGCTGGGGCGTGCCGTCCCTTTGGTTCAACAGCTGGTATGACGTCTCCATCGGGCCGAACATGGAGCTGTTCAACCACGCCCGGTCCACGACCCAGGATCGCGAGGCTGCCGAGAACCAGTATGTCGTGGTCGGCCCCAACAACCACTGCGCCTTCGGCGGCCTGGGGCCGAACTACAAGTCGGGCGACCGGCCGCTGGGCGACGCCACCTTCGACAGCGACGCCCTGGTGCACGCCTGGTTCGATCGCTGGCTGAAGGGCGAACGCCGCGCCTTCCCCGAGAGCACGCCGCACGTGCAGTATTTCAATATGGGCGAAAACGCCTGGCGCACGGCCGCGCAGTGGCCGCCGGCCGGGGTCAAGACGGTGCGGATGTATCTGCGCTCAGGCGGCGGGGCCAACAGCTTGAATGGCGACGGCCTGCTGAGCCTTCAGGCACCGCCCGCCGGCGAGCCGGCCGACCGCTATCGCTATGATCCGATGAACCCGGTCCAGACCATCGGCGGCGGCGATTGCTGCAACGGTGGGCTGGTCACGGCCGGGGCCTTCGATCAGCGACCGATCGAAGCGCGCAACGACGTGCTGGTCTATACGTCGGAGGCGCTGACCGAGCCGATGCAGGTCACCGGCTTCATCGATGCGGTGCTGAAGGTGTCGTCCTCTGCGCCCGACACCGATTTCGCGGTCAAGCTGGTGGATGTGGCGCCGGACGGCACGGCCTATATCCTGGGCGACACCATCATGCGGGCGCGCTATCGCAACGGCTATGACCGTCCCGCGCCCCTGACGCCGGGCCAGGTGGCGACCGTGCAGCCCACGCCGCTGACCATCAGCAACACCTTCCAGCCCGGTCACCGCATCCGGGTCGAAGTCACCAGCTCCAACTTCCCCAAGTTCGTGCGCAACCTGAACACAGGCGGACCGAACGAGACCGAGAGCCAGGGCGTGGTCGCCGACAACACCGTCCATCACGCGGGTGACGACGCGTCCTACATCGATCTGCCTGTGGTGAAATAGGCGCCCCTGCGCCGAAGTCGCTGGCGTCCCCTGTCGTCGGATTCTAGGCTGACGACAGGGATTTGGGAGGCGACATGGCGGCGTTGACGCTGGATGGGGTGAACAAGCGATACGGCGATTTTCACGCCGTGCGCGATCTGAGTTTTCAGGTCGAGAAGGGGTCGATCTGCGGCTTTCTGGGACCGAACGGGGCGGGCAAGACCTCGACCCTGCGAATGATCCTGGGGTTGCAGCCGGCGACGTCGGGACGGATCGAAATCCTGGGCGCCGACGACGGGCGCAAGGTGCGCGACCGGATCGGTTTCCTGCCCGAGGAACGCGGCCTCTATAAAAAGATGACGCCGGTCGAGGCCATCGCCTTCTTCGGCGCGCTGAAAGGCCTGCCGGTCGCCGAAGGCCGCAAGCGCGCCAAGACCCTGCTGGAGCAGCAGGGGCTCGGCGAGGCGCAGAAAAAGAAGATGAAGGAGCTGTCCAAGGGGATGGCGCAGAAGGTGCAGCTGATCGCCTCGGTCGTGCACCAGCCCGAGTTCGTCATCCTGGACGAGCCCTTCTCCGGTCTGGACCCGATGAACCAGCAGGGCCTGGAGGCGATGATTCGAGGGCTGGCCGCGAACGGCGCCACGGTGCTGTTCTCCACCCATGTGATGCAGCATGCCGAGCGGCTGTGCGACAAGGTCGTGCTGCTGGCGCGTGGCAAGAAGGCGTTCGAGGGGACGGTGGATGAGGCCAAGGCCACCTCGCCGCGCTTCCTGGATCTGGATGGTGCGATCAGCGCGGACGCCGCCGCCGCCCTGCCCGGCGTGGCAGGTGTCGAGACCCTGTCCGACGTGGATGGCGTGCGTCGGCTGAAGATCGCCTTGGCGGCCGGCGCCGGGGGCCAGGATACGTTGAAGACGGCCTTCCTGAACGGCCTGGACGTGCGCGGCTTCGCGCTGAAGGAGCCGACGCTGCACGACGCCTTCATCGGCCTGACCGGCGACCATCCCGACCAACCCGTCGCATCCGTGGAGGCTGTCCGATGAACCGCACCTTGCTGATCGCGCGACGCGAATATGTCGCCTACGCCAAGACCGTCGGCTTCTGGCTGTCGCTTCTGGCCTTCCCGCTGTTCGCCGTGCTGGGCGGCGGCATTCCGGCGCTGATCAAGGCCTCCGAGCCGATCAAGTCGGTGGCGGTGATCGAGGAAGGCCCCAATGCGACAGGTCTGGCCGCCGCCGTTCGCGCCTCTCTGCAAGCCGACGTGGATCGTCAGAACGAGCGCTTGCGCGAAGCCGCTGAAAAGGGACAGGCGGGCGCCGGGCGCGCCGTCGCCTCCATCACCGGCCCCAAGATCCGTCTGGTTGACACGCCGCCCGCCATCGCCGACGCCGTCGGCCCGGCCCGTGATGAGGCGATCCGCAAGGCGCTGGACAAGCAGACCTCGAACGCCAGGCGCCTCGACGCCGTGGTCTTCCTGAGCCGCACGGATGGCAAGCCCGCCGCCCAGGTCTGGACCGCGCGCGCCACTGACAACGACGTCTCCGGCTTCATCCGAAATGCCCTGCGTGATGCCCGACGCACCGAGCTTTTGACCGCCGCCGGGGTCGCCCCGGCCGTGGCGCAGGAGGTTCAGACCTTCCGACCGGAGGTGAAGTCCTTCTCGCCCAGCGCCGCCAGCGGGGGCGAGGTGTCGATGCGTGACCGAATCCCGTCCTTCATCGGCCTGGGCGTCGGCTTCCTGCTGTGGTCGCTGGTCATCACAGGGGCCTCCATCCTGCTGAACAGCGTGATGGAGGAGAAGTCGAACAAGATCCTAGAGGTGCTGCTGTCCTCGGCCTCGGCGACCGAAATCCTGACGGGCAAGGTGCTGGGCGTGGCGCTGCTGACCCTGACGGTCATGGGGGTCTGGGGCGGGATCGGGGCCTTCACCCTGATTTCGGCCTCCCCCGAGACGGCGGCGACGGTCGGACAGGTGCTGCTGCACGACGGCCTGATCTTCTATTTCATCGCCTACATGGTCGGCGGCTACCTGATGTATGCGGTGCTGTTCGCGGCCATCGGCGCCTTCTGCGAGACGCCGCGCGACGCCCAGACCCTGATGGGGCCGATCATGATGATCCTGGTCGTGCCGATCCTGGTGATGCAGATGGCCCTGACCAGTCCGGATGCGCCGGTGGTCAAGGTTCTGTCCTGGATCCCCTTCTTCACCCCCTTCCTGATGAGCGCGCGCGCGCCCAGCGATCCGCCGTTGGTGGAGGTGATTCTGACGCTGATCGGCATGTTCGCGACCGCCGCCTTCATGGTGTGGATCGCCGGGCGGGCGTTCCGCGCCGGCGCGCTGTCAGACGTGAAGCTGAGCTGGAAGAGCTTCGGCCGGGCGATTACCGGACGGGCGTAGGCGGCACGGTTGTCTCCTCCCTGTCGCGTCGCGATGGGGAGGTGGCACGGCGCTTCTTCTGTGGAACTTCAAGAGTCCTCCACAACGCTCCGCAGAAACGAAACGCAAAGAAAAAGGCCGCTTCCCAGAGGAAGCGGCCTTTAATCTTTCGGCTTTCGCAGGGGTCTTAACGACCGCCGGGAACGCGCGGCTTCGGCGCGGGCAGCAGGCCCTCGCGCTGCATGCGCTTGCGCGCCAGCTTGCGGGCGCGACGGATGGCTTCGGCCTTTTGACGGGCGCGCTTTTCCGAGGGCTTCTCGAAGTGCACGTGGCGCTTCATTTCACGGAAGCTGCCCTCGCGCTGCATCTTCTTCTTCAGGGCTTTGAGCGCTTGGTCGACGTTGTTGTCGCGAACGAAAATCTGAACCAGGTTAAACTCTCCTTTGGCCGCCCGCCGCGTCCTGTGAGGGAGACGGGCGAACAAAATAAAATCGTCTTCCGACAGCCGGGCTCTCGGATGAAGGCGCGCTGATACACGAGCCGCCTCCTTCTGTCCAGATCGTCGCGACCATTCTTCAAGGCTCGAAACGCCATGACGACCGGCGTATGATCGCCCTTATGACCGAGACGACAGACTGGGCCGACCGGACCGAACAGACCGTGCTGGACGCCGCCATCGCCCGCGCGCCCGCGCTGGGTTGGAACGCGCGTCTGGTGCGCGAGGCCTGCGAGGCGTGCGGGCTGTCACAGGGCGACGAGGAATTGCTGCTGCCCAACGGCGCGCGCGATCTGGCGGCCCTGCTATCGCGCCGCCATGATGCGAGGGCGCTGGCGGCTCTGGGTGAAATCGACGCCAGATCGCTGAAGATTCGCGAGCGAATCGCCCGCGCCGTGTCCGAGCGGATGGAGGCGGGCGCCGCCGATCTGGAGGCCACGTGTCGCTGCGCCGCCTTCCTCGCCCTGCCCGTCAACGCCGATCTGGGGCTGAAACTGGCCTGGGAGAGCGCGGATCATCTGTGGCGCTGGGCCGGGGACGAGGCGACCGACTGGAATCACTATTCGAAGCGGACGATCCTCTCGGGCATCCTGATTCCCGCCCTGACGATGCGCTGGTTCGACGGCCGTGAAGCGGCGGAGGCCTTCGTCGCCCGCCGGATCGAAAACGTCATGGCCTTCGAGAAGTGGAAGGCGGGCAAGGACTTCGACGCGCCGTTCCGAAAGGTCAGCGATGCGCTGAGCCGCATACGGTATGGGGCGAAAGCCTAGACCTCGGCGGAGCGAAGCTCGGCGCGATTGTCGCGCAGCGCCTGATCGCGACCAGATTGGTGTCCAAGTTGGTATACCCCGACGCCTAGGATCAGAACTGCAACGCCAAGTATGGCGCCTGCCAGCACGCGTGAGCGGCCAGCTCCGTCTGAAGTTCTTTGGTCTGCGCGCGGGCCATCGGCAGAGACCGATGAACCGATCAGGGCCATTGCCATCGCCATTAGGAACAGAACCATCGGGGTGTTCATATTCCGACGCTCTTGGTGATTGCAGATCGATTGTCACGTTCAGCGGCGTCTTTTCCCAGGCGCCCACCGAGGTCCACGCCGGCGACAATCAAGGCCAGAGCAGCCGCGGCTAAAGACACGCCGAGCGCGCCAACCCGCGACGATTGGCGGCCATTCAGTGCGCTGATCACTCCAACAGCAGAGGTCGAGACCAGCAGAAGCGCGAGTGACACGGTGAGCGACAGCGACATGGGTCGACCATGACGCAAGTTGCGTTCAACGCAACTCAAATATCAGATCGCACTCAGCACCCGATTCACATGCGCCATCTTGCGGCCGGGGCGGGCCTCGGCCTTGCCGTAGAGGTGAAGGCGTTCGTCGGACTTGGCCGACAGTTTGCGCCAGTCCTCGACCTCGTCGCCCAGCAGATTGGTCATTTCGATGCGGGCGTGGGCCGTCACAGGGCCGAGCGGCCAGCCGGCGACGGCGCGGATATGCTGTTCGAACTGGTCGCAGACACAGCCGTCCTGGGTCCAGTGGCCGGTGTTGTGAACGCGCGGGGCGATCTCGTTGACCAGCAGGACGTCGTCTCCCAGGTCGAACAGTTCGACGCCCACCACGCCGACATAGTCCAGCCCGTCCAGAATCGCCTCGGCGATGGCGCGGGCTCGAACTTGCGTTTTTTCGTCCACGGCGGCGGGGGCCAGGGTGGTGCGCAGGACGCCGCCCTCGTGCCGGTTCTCGCCCAGCGGATAGACGGCCATGTGGCCGTCCCAGTCGCGGGCGGCGATGACCGACAGTTCGCGCACGAAGGTCGCCTTGGCCTCCAGGATGGCCGGACGACCGCCCAGGCTTTCCAGGGCGGCGGGCGCATCCTCGATGGCGTGAATCCAGACCTGCCCCTTGCCGTCATAGCCTTCGCGGCGGGTCTTCAGCAGGGCGGGCAGGCCCAGCTCGGTCAGGCCGACAACCAGGTCGTCCAGCGTGTCGATGACGGCGAAGGCGACCGTCGGGGCGCCCACGGCGTTCAGGAAGGCCTTTTCGTCCACCCGGTCCTGCGACACCCGTAACGCAGTCGGTCCCGGCGCGACGAGGGCGCCGGCCTCAGCCAGACGCTCGATGGATTCGGCCGGCACGTTCTCGAACTCGAAGGTGACGACGTCTGCGGCGCGGCCCAGCGCCGACAGGGCCTTGGGGTCGTCATAGGCGGCGACGATCTGGCGCGCCGAAACCCGGCCGGCCGGGCTGTCGGCCTCGGGGTCCAGGATCACGACGTCGAAGCCCAGGCGCGATGCGGCCTGGCTCAGCATCCGGCCCAGCTGGCCTCCGCCGATGATGCCGAGGGTCGAACCGGGGGGAAGCGGAAGATCAGGCACTCAGTCCTCGACGGTTTCTGCGACGGATTCGGTCTGGGCGGCGCGGAAAGCGGCCAGGCGTCCGGCCAGCCCCGCGTCCGACAGGGCCAGGATCTGGGCGGCCAGGATGCCGGCGTTGGCGGCGCCCGCCTCGCCTATGGCCAGGGTGGCGACCGGAACGCCCGCCGGCATCTGAACGATCGACAGCAGACTATCCATGCCCTTCAGCGCCTTGGACTGGACCGGCACGCCCAGCACCGGCAGTTCGGTCATGGAGGCGGCCATGCCCGGCAGATGGGCGGCGCCCCCTGCCCCGGCGATGATGACCTTATATCCGGCGGCCTTGGCGCCCGTGGCGAAATCGACCAGGCGTTGGGGCGTGCGGTGGGCGCTGACGACCTTGGCGTCCCAGGCGACGCCCAGTTGATCCAGGCGATCGGCGGCCAGCTTCATGGTCGGCCAGTCGGACCGGCTGCCCATGATGATCGCCACCGGGGTTTCGGAAGTCGCCATGTCTGCAAGGCCCCTCGCGGAAAGGCGCCGGTTACAGCACGCGGGTGACGCCCGCAACCGCAACACCGTGATTTCAGCCGTGTCGGCCCGTAATGTCGGCCTTCAATGTCGGCGGATCACGCTCTACCATCGTTCGACCGCGCGACGCAGACTGAGTCGCGCCTTCGGAGCCAACCCTGCGCCGTGACCGACGTGGCCGAACACGACCTGACCGCCGAGATCGCGCGCCTGCGCGTCGAGCTGGAAGCGTGGAAGACGCGCGCCGCGGCCGCCGAGGCCGCCGCCGACCACGATGTGCTGACCCCCGCTTTGAACCGGCGCGGCTTCATCACGGCGATGCAGCGAACCATGGCCTATTGCCAGCGGCACGGAGTGCCGGCGGTGCTGCTGTATCTGGACATGGACGGGTTCAAGAGCGTCAACGACAGCCTGGGCCATGCGGCCGGCGATGCGGCCCTGGTCGCGGTGGCGGAGTTGTTCCTGGCCAATCTGCGTGAGTCGGACGCAGTCGGCCGGCTGGGCGGCGACGAGTTCGCCCTGCTGATGTTGCACGCGGGCTATGAAGAGGGCCGGGCCAAGGCGCGTCAGCTGGCCGAGGCGCTGAAGACCGAAGGCTTCGTCTGGGACGGCCAGAAGACTGAACTGGGCGGCTCGTTCGGGGTGCGCGCCTGGGACGGCCATACCGACGCCGAGGTCTGGCTGACCGAGGCCGACGCCGCCATGTGGGTGAGGAAGAAGGGGCGCTGAGGCCCCTTCCCGCCCCTGCCGCTTAAAGCGGCAGTTTCAGCTGAATGCCGCCCATGTGGCTGTCGGCGTGATCGCCGAAGCGGCCGCGATAGCCGACCGTCACCTTGACCGGGCCGACCGACCCCTCGACGCCGGCCGAGGCCAGGAACTGACCGCCGAACGGATCGTCGATCTCGCGCGACAGCACCCGCGCCGGGTTGTTGTAAAGGCCGACGCGCACCGGATCGGAGCTGTCGTCCAGGGCGTCGCGGTAGCCGCCCTCGGCGAACAGGCCGAACCCGCCCATTTCCGTCTCGGCGCGCAGGGCGACCTCGCCGGTCAGGGCCTTCACGGTGCGATCGCCGTACTGATACTGGGCGCCGACGCCCTGTTCGTAATAGCCGTCCACGTCGCTGGACACGTAGGCCAGGGCCGCGCGGGGCGACAGGGCGACGCCGCCCATGTCGAACCACATGCCGCCTTGCAGACGCGCGCCGCTGCTGAGCGCGCGGGTTTCGGCGGTGTGGACGATCGGCGCCAGGCTGGTGGTGCGTTCGATGTCGTCGATGTTGTCGCGCGCCACGCCGACGGCGGCGTTGACGAAAACATCGCCCGAGCGCCAGCCGCCATAGACGTCCAGGCCGAAGCTTTCGACGTTGAACTGCAGCGCCTGGCTTTCGACGCCGGTGTTGCGCGCGGTACCGGCCAGACCGAAGCGCCAGTTGGCCGAGGGGCCGGCCTCAAGCGCGATACGGGCGCCCCAACCGTCGCTGGACGAGCTGGTGACCGAGCCGCGCGCGTCGGTGTCGACGCTGTCGATCAGGGCCGAAGTTGTGACGGACACGCCGGCCTCCCACGGCTGGCGACCCGACAGGGCCTCGCCGGCGGCGTCCAAAGCATCCTCGCGGTGACGATAGGCCGTCTCGCCCTGCAAGGTCGATTGAGCGCCGATGTCGCCATAGTAGAGGTAGTCGGTCGCCAGTTGGGCGATGATCCGATGGCCCGCCGCGGTCGGGTGGACGCCGTCGAAATAGAAGTAGCTGTCCGGGTTCGTGCAGACCGTCACGCCGTTGAAGCAGGGCTGGGTGATGTTGGTGATGCCGAATAGGCCCGGATTGCCGGCCAGTGTGTCACCGATCTTGAACAGGTCCATCATGATGATGTTGCTGCCTGGGCGGCCGGCGGCCGTGGCGGTCAGATTGGTCTGAAGCGCCGTGTTGAAGGTGGTGACGGCGAAGTCGGCCAGGGGCGCGGCGGTCGTGCCGCGGAACTGAGGCGTCAGGCTGAGCTTGGGCAGGTTGGTGACCAGGATGGTCCCGGCCCCCGCGCCCGCCACGGTGTTGACCAGGCTGTTGATGTTGGCGGCGGCCGTGGTTGCGACCGGGGTGATGGCGGCGACCGGGCTGGCGGAAGCGCCGGCGGCGGGTAGGCCCTGGAAGATGTCGTTGGCGCCGCCCAGGACGCTGACCAAGTCGGTCGAGCTGAACCGGCCGCCCGCGGCGGTGTAGCGCGACAGCTGGTTCAGCATGCCGAACGGCACGCCCGCCGAGGCGTCAGTGCGCGAGCCGCCGAAGGCGTAGTTGATGCTGCCCGTGACCGAACCGTTGAAGTTGGCGGCGGTGAAGCCCAGCAGTTCGACGAAGGTCGGACCGTTCGAGAAGCGGCGCGCATAGGGCGGCGACGGCGGCTGGGTCCCGCCCGAGATCAGAAACAGGTTGCCGTTGTCGCTGAGGCTGTCGCCGAAGACGACGAGACGGTTGTAGGTCTGGGCCGAGGCCGAGCCGGCAAAGGCGCAGGCGGCGAGCGCCAGAGCGGCGACGGCGCCGCCGGTGATGAAGCGTGACATGAAATTCCTCCCGCAGCCGTCGTTGCGCGGCCGTTCGACGTGAGGATGCGCCAGTTCGCGCAGAGCGCAAGATGCCGCGAGGTCAGCTTTGAGAAGATATTTGCGAGCGACGTATCACTGCAACGTGCGGAACTTCAGCGTGCCCGGCACTGTCTTGAGTTCGCGCAGCGCCTCTGGATCGTAGTCGCGGTCCACGTCGGTGATGACATAGCCCGTGCGCTCGTCCGTTTTCAGGTGCTGACCCAGGATGTTCAGGCCCGCCGACGCCAGGGCGCGGTTCAGTTCGGCCAGCACGCCCGGCTGGTTTCTGTGGATGTGCAGAATGCGGTGCGCGCCCGAAACTTCGGAGAGCTGGACGTTGGGCAGGTTGACGCTGAAGGTCGTGTCGCCCCGGTTCAGATAGCCCAGCAGGCGCTCGGCCGCGAACTCGGCGATGGCCTCCTGCGCCTCTTCGGTCGAGCCGCCGATGTGCGGCGTCAGGATCATGTTGGGCAGGCCCTGAAGCGGGCTCTCGAACGGGTCGGCGTTGGTGCGCGGTTCTTCGGGGAAGACATCGACGGCGGCGCCGGCGACCCGGCCAGAGCCGATCGCCTGGGATAGCGCGCCGACATCGACCACATGGCCGCGCGCCAGGTTCAGGAACAACGCGCCTTCCTTCATCCGGCCGAACTGGGCCGCACCAAAGATGTTGGCATTCTCCTTGCGGCCATCGACATGCAGGGTGACCACGTCGCTTTCGGCCAGCAGCGCGTCCAGCGAGCGCATGCGGCGCGCATTGCCCAAGGCCAGGCGCTCGGACAGGTCATAGAACAGCACCCGCATGCCCAGGTTTTCGGCCAGGACCGACAACTGGCTGCCGATCGCGCCGTAGCCGACGATGCCCAGGGTCTTGCCGCGCAGCTCCTTTGAGCCGGTGGCCGACTTGTTCCACTTGCCGACGTGCATGGCCGAGGACTTGTCCGCCACGTCGCGCATCAGGACGATCATCAGGCCGATGGCCAGTTCGACCACCGAGCGAGTGTTCGAATAGGGGGCGTTGAACACCGCCACCCCGTGATCCGAGGCCGCGTCCAGGTCGATCTGGTTGGTGCCGATGCAGAAGGCCGCAACGGCCATCAGGCGATCGGCCTCTTCTAGCACGCGGCGGCTGACCGTGGTCTTGGAGCGGATGCCCAGGACATGGACGCCCTTGATGGCCGCGATCAGATCGTCCTCGTCCAGCGCGCCCTTCTGGGTCTCGACGGAATAGCCCGCCTCCTCCAGCCGCTCGACGGCGGCGGGGTGTATGTTTTCCAGGAGCAACATCTTCATGCGGCTGCGCGGGAAGGACCAGCGGCCGACCAGGCCTTCGGCATGGAGCACCTCGTCGAGCGACGCGGCCTCGGCGTCGGCGACCTGGACCACCGGCGGGCGGCGCACGACCTCGGTGAAGGCGTAGAAAGCGTCGGCGGCGCCCGCGATCTTGACCTCGGCGTCGTTCCAGCCGTCGCCCACCATGACGACGCGACCGGACAGGTTCAGGCCATGAATGGCGGTCGGCTTGCCGTTGGCGTGCGACAAGGGGTTGGCGTCGTCCACGCCCACCACGCGGTCGTCGGCGTCATAGATCAGGTCATTGCACAACACGCGATCAGCAGAGACGCCCAGCTCTTCGGCGACGGGCGCAATCACCTCGCGGAAGCCGCCGGAGAGGATGACGACCTTGCCCTTGTTCTGCTGGAAGAAGTTCAGGTTGCGTCGCACCGACGCCGTCAGGTGGTCCGACGCGCTCTGGGCAAGGGCGGCGACATGGGCGCGGGTCAGCGGAAGCAGAGCCAGCCGGCGGCGCAAAGCGTCGCCGAATTCGATCTCTCCGGCCATGGCCTGATCTGTCAGGGCGGCTATCTGGGCGCGCACTTCGGATGCGCCCGGCGCTTCCGCCAGGGCGATGTCGGCCAAGGCCTCAAGGGTCTCGAAATCGACCAGGGTCGAATCGAAGTCGAAGATCAGGGTCGGGCGCGCGCTCATGGGCGGCGTCTTAGCGGCCTTCGCGCCTGCGGCAAAGCCGAGCGATGCTTCTCACTGTGGGCAGATGCGCTAAAAGTTTGCCGCCCGCCGCGATTTTTATCGGGCGGACGGCACGAAAATGTCAGAAGCGGGCGATGCGACGCACGTGGCTGTCGGGACGACGGCTTTCGAGAACCGCTGCGCCGACGGCTGCGGCGATGGTCGCTACCGCCAGCAACGCGCCGCCTTCACGGGCGTGGTCACGCGCATATTGACCGGCGTCGTCAGCATAACGGCGCGCCGTCTTGCCGTGCTTCTTCAGCGCCTTCTTGCCATCCTTGCGGGCCGAACGGAACCAGTCGTCGGCGCGGTCGCGCACGTCATAGGCGGTGTCTGCGGCACGGTGGCGGGCGTCGCGCGAAAGCGCGCCGGCGCGTTCGCCGACATCCTCGGCGCGGTGGCGGAAGGCGTCCACAGCGTCATGGAAACGGTCGCGCAGTTCGGACGTATCGACCCAGCCGCGCGGATCGATACGCGACTTGATGCGCTGGTAACGGGTGGGGCCGCTGCGTTGCGTCAGATAGACGACGGCGACGGCGCCGAGCGCGACCGCGAGGAGGCTGCCGGCGGTGATGCCGGGGTGTTTGCGAATCTCTTCGATCGGATCGATGTCGCGGATCATCGGCGGAACCTCTTCAGTTATTGGCGTCATGAACGGAGCGACGGCTCCGCTTGAGCCAAAAGAGCGATCCGCGCTGAAATCGGTTCCGTCGCCCTCCCCAGAGCGGGCGGATTAGCCCCCTTATCAAGCCGCCCGCGGGCGCCTACATAGCCGCGATCCCGAAATGACGCCCCAAAGGACCTCGCCGTGACCGATCACGCGCCCAACATTCCCGTTTCCGACGATCTGGCCGCCGCCTTCCAGATTGAAGGCTGGCCCGTGCGCGGTCGCCTGGTTCGCCTGGGCGCGACCATCGACAAGATCCTGGCCGCCCACGCCTATCCCGAGCCGGTCGCCGCCCTGTTGGGCGAAGCTTGCGCTTTGGCCGCCCTGATCGGCTCCAGCCTGAAGTTCGAGGGCCGCCTGCTGGTCCAGGCTCAGGGCGACGGCCCCGTGCGCTATGTCGTCGCCGACTACGGCACCGACGGGTCGCTGCGCGGCTATTGTCGCTACGACGAGGCCGAGGTGGCCGAGGCGTCGCAGGGCTTCGCACGTCCCGGCGCCCGATCGCTGCTGGGCCAGGGCGTCTTCATCATGACGCTGGATCGCGGTCCAGACTTCGAGCGCACCCAAGGGATCACGCCGATCGAGGGCGAGAGCCTGTCGCTGGCCGCCGAACACTATTTCCAGCAGTCGGAACAGGTGCCGACCAAGGTGCGTCTGGCCGTCGGCCAGGTTCAGACCGAGGCCGGATCGCAATGGCGCGCCGGCGGCGCGATGATCCAGATCATCGCCGGCGACGAGGCCCGCGGCTCGACCGAAGAGGTTTGGGACCGCACGCGAGCCCTGTTCGGCACGCTGGGCGATGACGAGCTGGTCGATCCGACGATCTCGCCCGAGACGCTGCTGTTCCGCCTGTTCCACGAGGACGGCGTGCGGCTGGAGGGCGCGCGAGAACTGACGGCCGTCTGCCGTTGCTCACGCGAACGGATCACCTCGGTCCTGGCCTCGTTCGATCCGGCCGAGCGCGCCGAGATGCTGGAAGACGACGGCAAGATCCGCGTCACCTGCGAATACTGCGCCACGGTCTATGCGCTGGATCCCGACGACGTGGTCGCAGAGCAGATCTAATGTAAAGAGGGCGGCTCCGAGAGCCGCCCTCTTTTTGATCTCAGCCTTCCAGATCCAGCGAATAGCCCGCCGAGCGGACCGTGCGGATGGGGTTGGCGCTTTCATCGGCGATGGCGAGGGCCTTGCGCAGGCGACCGACGTGCACGTCGACGGTGCGGGCCTCGACATAGACGTCCGAGCCCCAGACCGCGTCCAGCAGCTGCTCGCGGCTGAACACCCGTCCGGGGTGCTGCATGAAGTGGTCCAGAAGGCGGAACTCGGTCGGGCCCAGATGGACCTCCTTGCCGTTGCGCTTCACCCGGTGCGAGACGCGATCCACGACGATGTCGCCGTGGTTCAGGCGGTCGTCGGCCAGACCCGGACGGATGCGGCGCAGGACGGCGCGGATGCGCGCGATCAGCTCGACCATCGAAAACGGCTTGGTCAGATAGTCGTCCGCGCCGGTGTCCAGACCGCGAACCCGGTCGCTCTCCTCGCCGCGCGCCGTCAGCATGATGATCGGCAGGTTGCGGGTCTCGGCCTTGCCGCGAATGCGGCGGCAGACCTCGATACCCGACAGCTTGGGCAGCATCCAGTCCAGCAGCACCAGATCGGGCAGACGCTCGTCGATCTGGAGCATGCCCTCCTCGCCGTCGGCGGCGACGGCGACGTCGTAGCCTTCCTTTTCGAGATTGTACTGAAGAAGGGTCGCCAGCGCGTCCTCGTCTTCCATCACAAGGATATAGGGCTGCACGTCGGGTCTCCGGTCTCGGGTCAGTGCGTCGAAAGGTTCGGCGTCGGATCGGAATCCTCAGCCGTGGGTTGGGCGCGCGGGCGTTCGCCCACGATGTCCTCGCCCGTGATCTCGTAGTGGACGGTCTCGGCGATATTGGTCGCGTGGTCGCCGATCCTCTCCAGGTTCTTGGCCATGAAGAGCAGATGGGTGCAGGCGCCGATCGTGCGCGGATCGCCCATCATGTAGGTCAGCAGTTCGCGGAACAGGGCGTTGTAGTGCTCGTCGACCTCGTCGTCGGTCTGCCAGACAGCGACGGCGCGATCGAGTTCCGAGGCCGTATAGGCGTCCAGCACATCGCGCAGGCGGGTCGAGACCAGCCGTCCCATCCGCTCGATCGAACGGGTCAGGGGCTGCATCGGCTGGGCTTCGGCCAGGATCAGCGCGCGCTTGGCGATGTTCTTGGCCAGGTCGCCTGTGCGCTCCAAATCGGTGGCGATCTTCATGGCGCCCAGGGTGCGGCGCAGGTCGCTGGCGACCGGCTGGCGCAGGGCGATCAGGCGGATCGCCTTCTTCTCGATGTCGCGGTGCAGGGCGTCCAGTTTCAGATCGCGTTCGACCACGGCGCGGGCCAGGGCGATGTCGCGCCGGGCGACGGAATCGATGGCGTCCGCAACCTGGGCCTCGGCCAAACCGCCCATGCGGGCGATCTCGGCCGTGATCTGGTTCAGTTCGTCGCCATAGGCTTTGACGGTGTGCTGGTTCATCGGATTAGCCGAAGCGTCCCGTGATGTAGTCGAGCGTGCGCCGTTCGCGCGGATTCTGGAAGATGTCTTCCGTGTCCCCGGTCTCGACCAGACGGCCCATGTGGAAGAAGGCGGTGCGCTGCGACACGCGCGCGGCCTGGGCCATCGAGTGGGTGACGATGACGATGCAGAACCGCTCGCGCAGTTCGTCGATCAGCTCCTCGATCCGCGCCGTGGCGATGGGGTCCAGCGCCGAACAAGGCTCGTCCATCAGGATGACTTCGGGGTTCACGGCGATGGCGCGGGCGATGACCAGACGCTGCTGCTGACCGCCCGAAAGTCCCATGGCCGACGATTGCAGGCGGTCAGCGACCTCTTCCCACAGGCCGGCGCGCTTCAGCGCCTTTTCAACGACCTCGTCCATCTCGGCCTTGGACGACACCAGGCCGTGGATCTTGGGTCCGTAGGCGACGTTTTCGTAGATCGATTTCGGGAAGGGGTTCGGACGCTGGAACACCATGCCGACGCGGGCGCGCAGCAGCACCGGGTCGATGGAGCGGTCGTTAATGTCCTCGCCGTCCATGGCGATACGGCCCGTGACCTTGGCCCCGGCGATAGTGTCGTTCATGCGGTTCATGGTCCGCAGGAATGTGGACTTGCCGCAGCCCGACGGGCCGATCAGGGCCGTGACGGTCTTGTCAGGGATGTCCAACGAGACGTCGTAGAGCGCCTGTTTGCCCTCATAGAAGACCGAGACGTCGCGTGCGGCGATCTTGATCGGACCGACGGGCGGGCTGTCGACCACGGCGGGGCCCGACCGGGGCGTAGCCTCCTCGACACGCGGTTCGGCGGCTGCGCTCTTGGACGGGCCGATTTCGGGCAGGACCTGACCGCCCATGCGCGGTGCTTCGGTCGGATCGACGGAGCCGGCGCCGGTCTGGTCCTCGGCGGAGCGGAAAATACGGAATTTCATTCTCTTACCACCGACGCTCGAAGCGCCGCCTCAGGATAATGGCCGCCGCGTTCATGATGATCATGAAGACCAGCAGGACGATGATCGCCGCAGCGGTGCGTTCGTGGAAGGCCCGCTCCGAGGCGTTCTCCCAGATGTAGATCAGCGAGGGCAGCGCGCCGACAGGCTGGTCGATGGCGTGCGGCACGCCCGGCACGAAGCTGACCATGCCGATCAGCAGCAGCGGCGCGGTCTCGCCCAGGGCGTGGGCCATCGAGATGATGGCGCCGGTCATGACGCCAGGCATGGCCAGCGGCAGGACGTGGCTGAACACCGTTTGGGTCTTGGATGCGCCCATGGCCAGGGCGGCCTCGCGAATCGACGGGGGCACGGCTTTCAGCGCCGAACGGGTGGCGATGACCAGGGTCGGCAGGGCCATCAGCGCCAGGACCAGACCGCCGACGATGGGACTGGCGCGCGGCAGATGCATCCAGTTGATGAACAGGGCCAGACCCAAGAGGCCGTAGACGATCGACGGCACGGCCGCGAGGTTGTTGATGTTGACCTCGATGATGTCGGTCAGCTTGTTCTTGGGCGCGAACTCTTCCAGCCAGATGGCCGCGCCGACGCCCAGCGGAATGGCGATCAGGGCCGTGACCATCAGCATCAGGGCCGAACCGACCACGGCGCCCAGGACGCCCGCCAGTTCCGGCTGCGTCGAATCGCCGTTGGTGAACAGGGCGGTGTTGAAGTGCGAGCCGATCACGCCTTCGGTCTGCATCCGATCCAGCCAGGCGATCTGCTGGTCGGTCAGGCGGCGCTGATCCTCGGGCGTGTCCCTGGAGATTTCGCCTTTCAGATACAGATCGGCGTCGTCGGACAGCGGCACGGCCAGGGGCACAGTCTCGCCGATGACTTCGCTGCGCTTGGCCACTAGATCGGCGGCGACGAACTTCAGCTCCGACGAGAACAACCGCTTCATCTGCGCGGCTTTGGTCCCGGCCGCGTCGTCCGCAATGCCCATGCGGGCCAGCTGCTGCTCGGCGGCCAGTTGCTCGAAGTTGGAGCCCTGCGGATAGGCGCGGTCCACGCGCGCCGGGTCCATGAAGACTGGCACGGTGACGGTATGGGTATAGAAGGCGGTGTGGCCCTGCTCGACGATGCGCACTAGCAGCACGGCCAGGAACAGCATGGCGGCGGCGATGGCCAGGCGGCCATACCATTTGAAACGCGTTTCCTTGGCGTGGCGACGCTTCAGACCGGCCCGCAGGCGGTCGAGACGTCCTTTGGCGGCCGCGCCGTCGATCTGATCGGGGGTCGCGTCAGTCATATTGTTCCCGATAGGTCTGCACGATCCGGTGGGCGATGATGTTCAGCATCAGGGTCACAAGGAACAGGGTCAGGCCCAGGCCGAAGGCGGACAGGGTCTTAGCGCTGTTGAACTCCTGGTCGCCGGTCAGCAGGGTCACGATCTGCACGGTGACGGTGGTGACGGTGTCCAGCGGATTGAAGGTCAGGTTGGCGGCAAGGCCGGCGGCCATGGTCACGATCATGGTCTCGCCGATGGCGCGCGACACCGCCAGCAGCAGGGCGCCGGCGATGCCCGGCAACGCGGCGGGCAGAAGAACCCGCTTCACCGTCTCGGACTTGGTCGCGCCCATGGCGAACGAGCCGTCACGCAGCGACTGAGGCACGGCGTTCAGAATGTCGTCGGACAGGGACGACACGAACGGGATCAGCATGATGCCCATCACCGCGCCCGCCGTCAGGGCCATCTGGTTCTGAACCAGAGCCAGGTATTGGCCGAGCCCGTCCAGCGGTCCGCCGATCAGGAAGAGGCCGATCTCGTTGAAGAAGACCCTCAGCAACGGCCCGACGGTCAGGGCGGCGAAGAAGCCGTAAACGACGGTCGGCACGCCGGCGAGAATCTCCAGGAGCGGCTTGATCACCGCGCGGGTCGTGCGGCCGGCGTATTCCGACAGATAGATAGCCGACAGCAGGCCGATGGGCGCAGCGACGCACATGGCGATGACCATGATCAGCAGGGTGCCGGCGAACAGCGGCACGGCCCCGAAGGCGCCCGAGGACCCGACCTGATCGGCGCGGATGGCGATCTGCGGGCTCCATTGGGTGCCAAACAGGAAGTCGAGAACCGGCACCTTCTGGAAGAAGCGAAAGCTGTCGAAGGCCAGGGAGGCGATGATGCCCAAGGTCGTCAGGACGGCGATGGCCGAGCAGACGAACAGGGCGCCGTAGATCCAGCCCTCGACCCGGTTGCGAGCGCGCGTCTGAGGCTTGATCTGCGTCAGGGCGAACAGGCCGCCCAGGATGGCGGCCAGGATGGCGGCGACACCGCCGCCCCACGACAGGGTGCGTTCGATACGAACCATGTGGCGCGCCTCGACCGGCAGCTGTTCGGCCAGCGGGCGTTCCCAGATCTGGAGCGCTGCCTCTCCGCGACCCACGCGGTGGGCGTCGGCGAAGAAGGCGTCGCGACGGAACGGCTCCAGCGCTGCGACCGCATCAGGCGTGCCGACAGCGGTCAGCTGACGCTGAAGCGGGGCGGCGAAAACCGAGGCCAGGATCAGAACCAGAAGAGCCGGCGCGGCGACCCAGATCAGGGCATAGGCGCCGTGCTGGCCGGGGCGGGAATGGGGCTTTGCGCCGATCGCACGACGACGCGCCAACGTGCGTCCGCCCAAGAAGGCGGCCGCACTCAAGGCGACGAGGATCAGCAAATAAATCCAGATCATTCAGAAGTCCGAAGCGCCGTGCGCGAATCGACGACGGTCCTGAACATCGGGACCAACGCGGCGCGACTACTGCCTGCGAATGGTCAGCGGATTACGACGGGTCGATGACAGTTGGGTGACAGCGACCGTCCGTCGCGGCCTCAGCGTCGCTCGATCGGTTGCGGGAACCAGGCGGTGAAGGCCGCGCCCATGCCGGGCGCGCTTTCGACCACCAGACCGCCCTGATGGCGATTGATGATGTGTTTGACGATGGCAAGACCCAGGCCCGTCCCCTGCCGCTCGCCGCTCTTTTGACCCTCGACCCGATAGAAGCGCTCGGTCAGGCGGGGCAGATGTTCGCGCGCCATGCCGGGCCCATGATCGCGCACCGTGACCGCAGCATAGGAGACGCCTGCTGTGCGATCCGGCGTGACCAGCGGCAGTCGTGTGGCGCCAGGCATGCGCGAGGCCCAGGCCTCGTCAAACGACAGGTCCGAACGGACCGAGATTTCGACCGTGCCGTTGCGTGATGAATATTTGACGGCGTTGTCGAGCAGGTTCTGAACCACTTGCAGAATCTCGTCGCGATCGCCGCTGATCGACGCCCTCGCCTCCCCTTGATCTAGGGCGATGGCGATCTCCTTTTCGCGCGTCAGAACGCTGATGGCGTCGACCACGTCAGAGGCGGCGCGGTCCAGATCGACACGGCCGGACGGCGGAATATGCTCATTCAGCTCGATCCGGCTCAGCGACAGCAGATCCGCGACCAGCCGCCCCATTCGGTCCGCCTGGGCCGACATGATGTCCAGGAAGCGGTCGCGCGCGACCACATCCTCACGTGCGTGGCCTTTCAGGGTCTCGATGAAACCGCTGAGCGAGGCCAGGGGCGTGCGCAGTTCGTGGCTGGCGTTGGCCAGGAAGTCCACGCGCATCATCTCGATGCGGCGCGAGTCCGTTTCGTCGCGCAGGATCAGCAGGGCCAGCTCCGACCCGGCCTTGCCTGACGCTTCGAGTGAGAGCGGACGGGTCCAGGCGCGCCAGCGTCGGTCGCGCTGACCGCCCGTCGCATAATCCGTGGTTCGCGCCGTCCCGCCGAACAGGGCCTCGTCAACCGCCTCAAGCACGCCCGGTTCACGGATCACCTGAACCAGCAAAGCGCCTTGGCGCTGGATGCGCAGAAGCTCGCGCGCAGCCGCGTTCGCCATGACAATGCGTCGCCCGGCGATGTCGTCCGGCTCGCCGCCGCTGACCACCAGCACCGGATCGTCCAGCGCCTCGAACACGCGGTCGAGAAGATCGCCCGTCACCATGTCGATGGCGGGCTCGGTCGCAGCGCCTTGACTGGCCGCCGGCTCAGCCCTGGTCGCCTCGTTCATGTTCAACAGCCAGGCCGAGGCCGCCACGATCACCGCCCCGCCGACCAGCCAGTTCGCGAGTTCGGGATGCAGGATCGCCAGCACCAGCAGGGTCACGATGGCGATGCCGATGCTGGCGCCGACCGTCCACAGCCGCGAGGTGGAGACCGGCGCGACAGGCGATGGCGAGACTTCGTAAGGCATGGGTCCGGGCGACCTCGAACTGAAGAACGATTCCGATCCTTGCACGGATTCTGTGACGGCGTGCCGACAGCCTGAGGCGCCCATAAGCTTCGCCGCACGGTTTCTTTAGGATTGTCGCCTATCATACACCCAAGGGGAGGCCTCGTGGACCGCATCATCCATTGCATTGCGCACGATCACGACTGGCGGATTACGGTGTTCGCTGCGCTGATCTGCATGGCCGGTCTGGGCGTGTCGACCCATGTCATGCAGAAGATGGGCCGGCGCGACCCCGATCGACGACGCCGCTCGGTCCTGCTGGCCGTCATGATCGGGGCCCTGTCGATCTGGGCGACCCATTTCGTGGCCATGCAGGGGTTCGTCGCCGGCGTGCCCGTGCGTTACAATCCCTTCCTGACGGTCGCCTCCCTGGGGATCGCGCTGGCCATGATCGGCCTGACGATCAGCTCGACGTTGATGGGCAAGGGCCGCATGTGGCGCGTGCTGGCCGCCGTGATCGCCGTCGCCGGCGTCGGAGCCATGCATTACCTCGGTATGGCCGCCATCAAGGCGCCGGCGCACATTAGCTGGGACCCCGGCCTTGTCGCCCTGTCCATCATCGCGGCCCTGGCGATCGGCGGTGCGACGGCCTTCTTCTATCGTCGAGGCGGCCTGCTGCGCCTGCTGGCGACGACGACGGGACTGTCCGCGACCGTCATCGTTCTCCATTTCATCGGCATGGCGGCCATCACGGTGACGCCGGACCCGACCGTCACCGCCGACCAGGGGCTGTCCAGCGAGGCGATGAGGCTGCTGCTGGCCGCCATTCTTCTGATGATCTGCACGGCCGCCGCCGTCCTAGGGATGATGGCCTATATTTCGCGCGCCACCGCACTGCGCCGTATCCGCGAGGCGGTGGACGCCATGCCCGATGGTCTAGGCTTCTATGATTCCAAGGATCGGCTGGTGCTTTGGAATGCGCGCTATGCCGAGGTGAACCCCGAGCTTGAGCCGCATCTGGTCGTCGGCCTGACCTTCCGAGAGGCCCTGCGGATCGGCATCGACGAAGGCCGCTACCAGGAGGCGGCCGGCCGCGAAGAAGAATGGCTGAACGAGCGCATGCAGGCGCGTCGTCAGCTATCATCGAACAGCGAGCAACAGGTCGCCGGCGGGCGATGGCTGCGTATTCAGGACCGCCGTACGTCCGAGGGCGGGACGGTCACGGTCTGCAACGACATCACCGATCTGAAGCGCGACGCCGAGGCCCTGTCCGAAGCGCGTGACGCGGCCGAGGCCGCCAATGTCGCCAAGAGCCAGTTTCTGGCGAACATGAGCCATGAGATCCGCACGCCGTTGAACGGTGTGATCGGCCTGTCCCAGGCCCTGGCCAAGACCGATCTGACGGCTGAACAGCGTGAGATGCTGGATTTGATGCAGGCGTCGGGAAAGACGCTGCAGACGCTGCTCAGCGACATCCTGGATTTGGCGCGCGTCGAATCGGGCAAGCTGGAGCTGACCGAAGACGCCTTCGAACTGGCGATGGTCGTGCGCGAGGCTGCTCAGCTCTACGCCGAGAACGCGCGTGAGAAGCATCTCGACTTCCACGTCGATATCGATCTGGAGGACGACGTCTGGATCCTGGGCGACGCGGTGCGCCTGAAGCAGGTGCTGACCAATCTGATCTCGAACGCCGTCAAGTTCACCAGCAAGGGATTCGTCGGCCTGATCGTGCAGCGTGGCGCGGACCGCGAGGGCTCGCCCGTGCTGCGCTTCACCGTCGAGGACAGCGGCATCGGCTTCGACGCCGCGACGCGGGCGCGCCTGTTCAGCCGGTTCGAACAGGCCGACGGCGGCATCACCCGCAAGTTCGGCGGCTCGGGTCTTGGCCTGTCCATCTGTCGTCAGCTGGCCGAGATGATGGGCGGCGACCTAGGCTGCGAGAGCGAACCCGGCGGCGGCGCGGCCTTCATCCTGACTTTGCCGCTGAGACAGACCCAGGCCCCGTCGCGCAAAGAACCGGCGCCGGCCCAACCGGCCGTCGTGGAGCAGGCGCGGACGATCCGCGTGCTGGTCGCCGACGACCATCCGACCAACCGCCGTGTCATCGAACTGATTCTGGCGCAGACGCCCACGCAGATCGTGATCGCCGAGAACGGCGCCCAGGCGCTGGAAAGTTTCCGGGCCGACACTTTCGACTTGGTGCTGATGGACATGCAGATGCCCATCATGGACGGGCTGACCGCGACGCAGGAGATTCGCCTGCACGAGGCGACGATGGGCCTGGATCGTACGCCGATCGTCATGCTGACCGCCAACGCCATGCCAGAGCACGTCGCCGCCGGACGCGCGGCCGGGGCCGACCACCACCTGGCCAAGCCGTTCAACGCCGCCGAACTGCTGGGCATCGTCGCGGCGCCGACGTCGCTGCTGAAGGATCGCGCGCAGGCGGCGTGAAGCGGAACCTTTGACGGTTGCGCCTTGGACCTGATGCGTGTAATAGCCCGCGCTCTTGAATTCGAGGGTTCATCACCCCCGCCGCGAGAGCCCCGGGTTGGCGCGGCGTTTCCGTTGTTGTTGAGGCGAGCCACATGGCCGAGATCATTCTGAACGTGGACGTCCGCGATGGCGTCGGCACCGGCGGCGCTCGCGCTGCGCGTCGCGCCGGTTTCGTGCCGGGCGTCCTTTACGGCGGCGAGCAAGCCCCCGTCGCCATTTCGGTGAACGAGAAGGACTTCCGCAAGTCGCTCTACACCGGCAAGCTGCTGGGCCACCTGGTGACCCTGAAGTACGGCGACGAGACCCAGCCGGTCATCGCCAAGGACGTGCAGTTCGACCCCGTTTCGGACCGCCCCCTTCACTTCGACCTGATGCGCGTCGACGAGAAGGCTCCGGTCAAGATCGAAGTGCCGGTGCACTTCCTGAACGCCGATGAAGCGCCCTACTCGCGTCAGGGCGGCTCGCTGGAGATCGTCCGTCACGCCGTCGAGATCCTGGTCCGCGCCGACCAGATCCCGGAAGAACTGGTTGTCGATCTGGCTAAGGCCGAAATCGGCGACACCATCCGCATCTCGGACATCAAGCTGCCCAAGGGCGCGGAAGCCACCATCACCGACCGCGACTTCGTGATCGCCACGGTCAAGATCTCGTCGGCCGCCCTGTCGGAAGCTGCTGACGAAGCCGCTGACGCCGAGGCCGCCCCGGCCGAGAAGACCGAAGACTGATCCTTCGTCGCTTCGACAAGATCACGCCCCGCCCGGTTCGCCGTGCGGGGCTTTTCTTTGCCTGACGCAAACGGCAAGAGGACGCCATGATCATCATCGCGGGGCTCGGCAATCCGGGCGGGAAATACGAAAAGAACCGGCACAACATCGGCTTCATGGCCGCCGACGAGATCGCGCGCCGGTGGCGGTTCGGTCCTGAGCGCGCCAAGTTCCAGTCGATCGTCAGCGAGGGTCTGGTCGATGGGACCAAGGTCCTGCTGATGAAACCCCAGACCTATATGAACGAAAGCGGTCGGGCGGTCGGCGAGGCGGCGCGATTCTACAAGATCAAGCCGAGCGAAATCATCGTCTTCCACGACGAGATCGACCTGGCCCCTGGGCGGTTCCGTATGAAGACCGGCGGTGGCGCGGCCGGCCAGAACGGCATCCGCTCCCTGATCAGTCATCTCGGCGCCGACTTCCGACGTGCGCGCATGGGCATCGGCCATCCGGGCGAGAAGGAACTGGTCATGCCCCACGTTTTGGGCGACTTCCACAAGGCGGAACAGCCCTGGCTGGACGCCATGCTTCAGGCCTGCGCCGACGCCCTGCCTTTCGCGATCGCCGGCGACGACGAACGCTATCAGGGCGAGGTCATGCGCCTGGCCCCCGCGCCCAAGTTCAGCCCCCGCCAGGCCGCGCGCGGCGAGCTTTAGGACAAACCCCCGCCTATCGCGCCGTCGCAAAACGCCGTAGAGGCCAGACGTGACCCGCGCCCAGGCCGACAATTGGTCGATCTCGCAATCGCTCGCCTTCCTGGCGGCGGTGTTTGCGCTCGTGCTCGGAACCCTGTTGCCGTTCGCGGCCCTGGCGGCGGTCCAGCCGGGCCACCCGCTGGTCATCTGTTCGGCGGAAGGCCCCCAGACGATCCAGTCCGGCGGTATGGACGGCCCGGTCAACAAGCACGTCGGGGCCAAATGCGCCGCCTGCGTCATGCCGTTGGCCGCCGCCCTGCCCTGCCCGCCTGCGCCCGAGCCGGCGCCGGTGGTCCGCACCGTCGAGCGTGTCGTCTATGTCGCCGCCAGCGTCAGCCCGCCGCCGCCCGCGCGCGCGCCGCCGCGTCCGCCGTCCACCGCCCCACCCCAAGCCTGAACCAGACCCAAGCCCGCGCCGTCCTCAACGCCTGCGCGCCGTCTCGTTCTGATTTCAGGTTCATCCCATGTCCTTCAAGACTACCGCAGCGCCCTGCGCGCTGCTGCTCGCCGCCCTCTCCAACGCCGGTTGGACGAGCCCCGTCCTGGCCCAGCAGACGCCCGAACCGGCTTTGCTGGACAGCGTCATCGTCACCGGCCGCCGCAACGCCGAGGATCCGCCCATCGTCGCAGACGCGCGACAGCGGCTGTCGCGCACGCCGGGCGCCGTCGCTGTCATTTCAGCCGAATCCTATGCCGACCGGTATGCGACCAATCTCGCCGACGTGCTGCGCGATGCGCCCGGCGTCTATGCCCAAAAGAAGTGGGGCGGCGACATTCGCCTGTCGATTCGCGGATCGGGCATAGGCAATGCGGTTCACAATCGCGGCGTTCTGCTGGCTCAGGACGGCGTGCCGTTCAACGAGGCCGACGGGTTCGGTGACTTCCAGCTTATCGACCCGCTGATCGCCCGCTACACCGAGGTCTACAAGGGCGGGAATGCGCTGCGGTTCGGCGGAGCCCTGCTAGGCGGGGCGGTCAATCTGGTTACGCCGACGGGGCGCATGGCCTCGTCCAACCTGAACCTGCGCCTGGACGGCGGCTCTTACGGAACCGTGCGCGCCCATGCCGAGGTCGCGGGCGTTCGCGGCGACTGGGACGGTTTCGCCGCCGTCACGGGTCAGAGCGTCGATGGCTGGCGCCAACAGAGCGAAGGCAAGGCGCTGAACCTGTCGGGCAACATTGGGCGCAGCTTTGGGCAGGATCGCGAAGTTCGCCTGTTGGCCTCGTGGGGCGACATCCATCAGGAAATTCCGGGTAGCGTCAGTCCGTCCGACGCCCTGACAAATCCCGAGGCGGCCAATCCTGCCAATATCGCCCTCAACTATCAGCGCAATATGCGCTCGCTTCGCACCACTTTGCAGACCCGCTGGAGGCTGGACGACGCAACGGTGTTCGAGGGGGCCCTCTATGGGACGTGGAAAGACCTGGACCATCCCATCTTCCAAGTCATCGACCAGCAGAGCCGCAACTACGGCGCCTTTGGTCGGTTCGATTGGCAGGGCCGGATCGGCGGGATGCGCGCCGACGCCTTCTATGGCGCCTGGTATCGACAGGGTGATCTGGACGCCAAACAGTGGGTCAATGTCGGCGGACAGCAGAACGGTTTACGCGCCCGCAACTTCCAGAACGGCAAGGGGCTGGATGTCTTCGGCGAGGGGCGGTTGTTCCTGACCGATCGTCTGGCGCTGGTCGCGGGAGGAACCTGGGGGCGCGCCGAGCGGGACTATCAAAGCTATGTCGTCCCGGGCGTCGTCGGTACGGTTGACCTGACCACCGACAAGACCTTCGACTGGTTCGCGCCTCGCGCCGGCCTGTTGTGGGAGAGCGAGGACGGCGCCCAGGTCTTTGCCAACGTTACCCGCTCGATCGAGCCGCCCAACTTCTCGGCCTTGTCGCCGACCGCCGGCGGTTATCAGCCCCTCGTTCCGCAAGAGGCCGTGACCTGGGAAGTCGGCACGCGGGGTCGGCGGGGACCGCTGACGTGGGACGTGACCGCCTATCGCGCCGATCTGAAGCACGAACTGCTGAACTTTGCTGTAAACGCCGCCCTGGGCATACCGGCCGCGACCTTCAACGCGGGACCGACCATCCACCAGGGGATCGAGGCAGGGCTGGATTGGCGGATCGCGCCGCAATGGCGGCTGCGCCAGACCTACGCCTTCTCCGACTTCTATTTCGACGGGGACAAGGTCTATGGTGACGGCCATCTGCCGGTCGTGCCGCCGCACCTGTATCGCGCAGAGCTTCGGTACGACGATCCGGCCGGCTGGTTCATCGCGCCCAGCGTGGAATGGTCGATCAAGGATGCCTGGGTCGACTACGCCAACACTTTGAAGTCGCCGTCCTACGCCGTCGCGAACCTGAATATGGGCTGGACCGTCAATCGCCGACTGACTGTGTTCGCCGATGTCCGCAACCTGTTCGACGAAGCCTATGTGTCGAATTTCGGCGCGGTCACGGACGCCCGGGTGGCTACCGTGTCCAAGGCCGTCTTCTTCCCCGGCGACGGCCGTTCGGCCTATGTCGGCGTCAGGATGAGCTACTGATGGCGCGCAATCTCGACAAGACGACGCCGGACGATCTGTCCGGCGCCTATCGCGTGGTCTGGCGCTGGCACTTCTATGCCGGCGTCTTCGTCATGCCGGTGCTGATGCTGCTGGCCCTGACGGGGGGGCTTTATCTATTCAAGGACGAGATTGACGGCCTTCTGTATCGCGACATGATCCGCGTGCCGGCAGTTCAGATGCGGGCGGCGCCGGATGCGTGGGTGGCTTCGGCCGCCCAGGCCGCAGGGGGCGGTCGGGTCGCCAATCTGGTCATGCCCGCGCGTGACGATCAGGCGATTCGGATCAGGGTCGATCGGCCCGATGGGGTGCAGAAGACGGTCTTCGTCGATCCGCACACCGGCCGGGCTACCGGCGTCATTCCGGCCGGCGGGTTCATGGAGCAGGTCAAGAAGACGCACAGCCTGACCCTGCTGGGGCGGCCGTTCAACATTCTGGTCGAGGTCGTCGCCGGCTGGACGATCATCCTGTTCGCCACGGGGCTTTACCTGTGGTGGCCGCGGGGGCGGGGCGTGGCGACCTTTGCACCGCAGACGACAGACAGCCGCCGACGATCGTTCTGGCGCGACCTGCACGCACTGACGGGTTTCTATGTCGGCGGAGTGGTGCTGTTTCTGGCCGTGACCGGCATGCCGTGGTCCGCGGTCTGGGGCGACAAGGTCATGGGGGCGGTCAAGGAGACAGGGCTGGGGCGGCCGCCCGCACCCGTCGCCGGCGCCTGGCAGAGGGCGCAGCACCACGATGCGCCGGTCGGGGCCGGCTGGACCATGGAGGGCGTGGTGATGACCCACGACCACGCCGGCCATGGCGGCCTGGCGCAGGTTCTGCGGGTCGCGGATCAGGCCCGCCTGGCGCGCCCCTATACGGTGAACATCCCCAAGGCCGACGCCACCGCCTATACGCTGACGACCCAGGCGACGCGGGTTCAGGACAGCCGGTCGCTCTATGTCGATGCGGCCTCCGGGCGGCTGCTGGGCGACATTGGCTATGACCAGTTCGGCGTCGGCGCCAAGGCCATCGAGTTAGGCATCTATACGCACCAGGGCACGCAGTTCGGACAGGCGAACCGCATCGTCATGCTGATGGGCTGTATCGGCGTGTGGCTATTGGCGATCAGCGGCCTGGTCATGTGGTGGAAGCGCCGCCCGCCCAATCTGTCGCGCCGGCGCCTGGGCGCGCCGCCCGCCCCGCCGGGACCGCGAGCGCGCGCCGCTGTCCTCGGCATCGTCCTGCCCCTCGCCATCCTCTATCCCCTGACGGGACTAAGCCTGATCGCGGCCGTGTTGCTCGACCGAGCCCTACGTCCGATGATCCGGCGCCGTCCCGCCGCCTCGTGAAAGACCTGACGCCATGAAGATCAAACTCGCCCTTGCCGCCGCCGCCCTGTCGCTGACGGCCTGCAATCCGTCCGAGCCGGCCAAGGCCCCCGCCGCTGAGACGCCCGCGGAGACCGCCGCCGTGACCGCGACCGACGCCTGGTGCCGCCCGTCGCCGAACGGGGCCAAGGCCGGCGGCTGCTATGTCACCCTGACCGCCACGACCGACGACAGGCTGACGGGAGGATCGACCCCGCGCGCCGCATCGCTTCAGGTCCACGAGATGAAGACCGAGAACGGCATGATGAAGATGGCCGAGCTGACGGCGGGCCTGCCCCTGCCCGCCGGTCAGGCCGTGGCCTTGGCGCCGGGCGGCAACCACCTGATGCTGATCGGCCTGACCGCGCCTCTGGTTGCCGGCGAGACTGTGCCGCTGACGTTCCAGTTCGCGTCGGCGCCGGCGATCACGGTTCAGGCGCAGGTTCGCCAACCGGCCATGGACGGCATGGATCACGCCGCCCACTGACCTCAGTTGAAGCGCGAGCCTGACAAACGGCTCTGAACCCGCTAAAGGCTCGCGCCTCACGAGGAATACCATGGCTCTTAAAGTCGCGATCGTCGGCCTGCCCAACGTCGGCAAGTCCACCCTGTTCAACGCCCTGACCAAGACGGCGGCGGCCCAGGCGGCCAACTATCCGTTCTGCACCATCGAGCCGAACACCGGCGACGTGGCGGTGCCCGAGGCGCGTCTGAACGCCCTGGCCGAGATCGCCGGATCGAAAGAGATCATCCCAGCCCGCATCACGTTCGTCGACGTCGCCGGCCTGGTGCGCGGCGCGTCCAAGGGCGAAGGCCTGGGCAATCAGTTCCTGGCCAACATCCGCGACTGCGACGCCGTGGCCTTCGTCGCGCGCTGCTTCGTCGATGACGACATCACCCACGTCGAGGACCGCATCGATCCGATCGCCGATCTTGAGATCATCGAAACCGAACTGATGCTGGCCGACATGGAGAGCCTGGAGCGCCGCCGCCCGCAGCTGGAGAAGCGCGCCAAGGGCGGCGACAAGGAATCCGTCCTGACGCTGAAGCTGGTCGATCTGGCTCTGGCCCAGCTGAACGCCGGCAAGCCCGCGCGCACCGCCGAAGTGTCCAAGGAGGACATCAAGGCCTGGCACATGCTGCAACTGCTGACGGCGCTTCCCGCCCTCTATGTCTCGAACGTCGAGGAAGGCTCGGCCGACAAGGGCAACGACCTGTCCGACAAGGTCGCAGCCCGCGCCGCCCAGGACAACGCCAACTCGGTCGTCATCTCGGCCCAGATCGAGTCCGAGATCGCCGTGCTGGACGACGAGGAACAGAAGGAGTTCCTGGAGACCCTGGGTCTGGAAGAGCCCGGCCTGAACCGTCTGATCCGCGAGGCCTATAAGCTGCTGGGCCTGCAGACCTATTTCACGGTCGGGCCCAAGGAAGCCCGCGCCTGGACCATCAATGTCGGCGACACCGCGCCCCAGGCGGCCGGCGTGATCCATACCGACTTCGAGAAGGGCTTCATCCGCGCCGAAACCATCGCCTATGACGACTTCGTCTCCCTGCGCGGCGAGGCCAAGGCGCGCGAGGCCGGCAAGCTTCGCGCCGAAGGCAAGACCTATGTCGTCAAGGACGGCGACGTGATGAACTTCCTGTTCAACTAGGCGGCGCGGCCGGCGGGGTTTCGGCCCCGTCCTTCTTCATCATCTTTTCCAGCGGATTGGCGGGATCGGGCGCGCGCGGCGAACCGGGGCAGCGCGCCAGTTTCACCGTCTTCATGTCCTGATCGACATAGGTCAGGTTCATCACGTCGCCGCTCGTGCCCATGTGCACCCGCTCGGTCTGAGGCCGGCCCGCACATCGCAGCACTGCGACATAGCCGGAACCCGTCTCGTCGATGCTGGCGATGTCGCAGTTACGGCCATAGGCGTTGAAGCGCAGCGGCGTCAGGATGATCGGGCTGCGTTCGCCCTGGGGCCGGGCGCACCATTGCGGGTTCGCCGCCCAAACGCCCACGAAACTGCGCGGCCCCCGCCCGGCCAGAGACGACGGGCCCGGCGGTTCGACCGGCTGCATGGCCTCGGGCGTGCGCAGGGGCGCCGCCGGTTCGTTCGGCGGATTGACCTCGTGATCGCCGCAGGCGGCCAGAAGGGCGATCGCACCCGCCATCGGGATCAAGGCTGTTTTCATCCCGCCACAACGCCACGGCCAAGGTTCGGGTTCAATCCGACAATCAGCGACAGCGCCTGAGATCGGACTCAGCTCAGAACCACGCGGCCGTCGATCATGCGGAAGGCCACGCCGGTGCGCTGGAACAGGCGCGCGATGACGGCGGACGGATCGGCCGCGCCCTGATCCAGCAGCCGCTCGACATCGCCGCGCAGCGACGGGTCGCGCGATGTCCGAGTCAGGGCCGTCAGCCATTCCTCGCGGCTGAGCACACTATCCGGCTGGCGCAGCAGAGGTCTGAGATAGTCGAACCAGTCGCCGCCGGTCCGCAGGCGTTGCGCGCCCTCCGCGGCCAGGGCGAAGACAGCCCCGCAGGCGTAGTAGGCGCGGTGTTCGCCCCGGGCGCCAGCCTGGGCGACCGGCTGGCGGGCCAGGTTGACGCAGTCGTCCACCTCGGACTGAAGCTCGGCCCGGTCGTCATAGTTTGCGTCGAGGGCCTTCAGGGCGCGCACGGCCATCAGGTCGGCCCCGCCCTCGGTGATCCAGGCCTCGTCGGCGAAGGCGTATCGCACCGTCTGTCCCAGCCAGAAATGCGCCCCCTCATGGCCGATGAACCAGCGCGAGCGCTCCACGATTTCCGGCTGAGGCGAGGTCACGCCCCGCCCCTCGAACGACATGACGATCAGGCCCGGCAGGACGCTGCCGCCCATGCTGGTCATGCTTTCGGTCGGCCCGTTCCAGGCCACCATGACGATGGGCGTATCGCCGCCGGAGCCCGGCGCGCCGAGGCGATCGCGGTAGTAGTGACCGACACGCGGCGCAAAGCCCCGGATCTCCTCGCCGATCCACGGCGGCAGGTTGGGGTCCATGACGGTCGACAGGCCATCCCCCGGCGTCACCGTCGCCTCACCCAGCAGGACATAGCTGCGCTCGTCCGTCGTGGTCAGTTCGTCGCGGCGGCGCCCGTTGAACAGGACGGGTCCGTTCTCGTCCCGCCACGTCACGCGCGAGGGACCGCCATCCAGCCGGATCCGGTTCAGGTCGTCCGGCACCTGTTCAGCCGCCTGGGCCGACCGCAAAGCGAAGACATCCAGTTGTCGCGTCGGCAGGGCCACCGCGCCATTGGAGAACAGCAGGGTCGGATATTCGGCCTCAAGATCCACCGCCTGCGGTCGAACGCGGAAGCGGACCTCGCGCGGCACGGGACCGCCGTCCGCGCTGCGGATGATGTCGTAATGGCCGCGTCGCTCCATGACGACGCCGGGCGTCTCGACCGTCCATTGGCGCGGTCGCCAGGGCTGGCGCGAATCCTGTTCCAGCGCAGAATCCTGGAAGGCCCAGACCGGCACGTCGCGCCCAAAGCGATAGTCGATGTTGAGGTGATCGCCGTCACGGGTCACCGTCACCTGGGGTCCGCCTTCCTCTTGAAAGGTCGCCGGCGCCGTCATGGGCCCGGCGGCGCAGGCGCCGCTCATAAGGGCGAGGGCCAGCATGGCGGACAAGGCGAAGGCGTGGACGCGCAAGGGCGATCTCCTGAAGGGCGCTCGGCGCGAAGCCTAGCGGTCGTCAACGCGCCGCGTCAGCTTACGGTTTCGTCAGGCTGGGGCCCGTTCCAAGGCACGGCCCGCCGCCGCCAGTTCGCCGGCCATCACGGCCTTCAGCCGCTCCGGCGCCAGGATCTGCACCTGTTCGCCCCAAGTGAACAGATGCCAGGCCAGCTCGCGCATGCCCGAGGCGCGGAACCGCACGATCACGCCGCCGTCCGGCTGATCCTCGAACGATTGGGTGGGGTGCCAGCGCCAGCTCTTGGCCTCGGCCGCGCCCTCGGGCGTAATGCGCAGCACGACGTCCTCGATCTCGTCCTGATAGATACCGAAGGACTGGCTGGCGAAGACGCCGAGGTCGAAATCGGCGGGCGGCCCGGCCATCCCCTCCTGCGGGGCGACGTGGCTCATTCGGTCCAGGCGGAAGGTCTGGATGCGGCCGGTCTCGCGGTCGGCGGCGACCAGATAGTTGGCCCGGCCGAACATGACGCCGCACGGCGCCACGCTGCGCCGACGCGGCTCGGCCCCCGGACGGGAATAGGTGAAGCCCAGCGGCTGCTGCGCCAGCACCGCCGCGCGGATGGCGGTCAGCATCGCCTCGTCGGCGGAGGGTCGAGGGCCGGCCTGGACCGCAATGGTCTCTGCCCGGACCAACGCCTCCAGATCGGGCGCCATCCGGTTCAGAGTGGTCGAACGCATCGCCGCCTTCAGCTTGCGCTCCAGCCCCTCCAGCGCCATGGCGCGCGCCGGTTCGCCGGCGGCACGCAGGGCGGTCGCGGCCTTGGACAGTTCCAGCATTTCGGTCGCCGTCGGGGCCTGTTCGAAGGCCGACAGGCCGCCCCGGATGCGCCAGCGTTTGGACGGCGGGTCCGAGACCTCGTCCACCTGGGGAAACAGCATCAGAACCGCGTCGCGCATCCGTTCGGCGGTGCGGCGGCCGACGCGCATGTCGCGCGCGATCTCGTCCAGGCTAAGCCCTTCGGCGCTGGCGGCCATGCGGCGCGCCAGATCGATCACCATCGCCGCCTTGTCGTGTCTCACTGCCTTCGCCGATCCCTACGTCCGTTTCTGACGCAACACTGCTTCATAACGACATCATCGACAAGAGGCCCCCGCTTCAGGAGATCATCAGATGGCGCATTTCCAACCCGCCCAGACCGTCAACGCCAGCCGCTACATCATCGTCCCGTGCGAGGCCGATGGGTCGTCCGACCTCGCCGTGATTTGGGACCGGCTGGAGGAACAGGTGGTCGACGTCATCTCGGCGGCCGCCAGCAGCCGCTATTCGGACGAGGACATGCTGTGGGACGAAGGCCGCGCCGGCGACGTGGCCCCGGAATGGCGGATGGCCGCCTGAACTCAGGCCGCCTTCGGCTTGGTCCAGCGGTCAATCATGCGCTGGGCCGGCTGCTCGACCAGTCGGTGCGCCACGACGGCGACGGCGACGATGAAGCCGAACATGGCGACGGCGAACAGGTCGTTCAGCCAGACAGAGCCGAAGTCGATGCGTCGCACCGGTACGAGGTCGAGCTTCCTGGCCACAATCATCATCACGGTCAGGATAAACATATGGACCATGTAGATGGCGAACGACCAGCGCCCCAGGGTGACCAGAGCCGGATGGTCCAGCACGCGTGACAGCGCCCCCTCCTCGCCGGCGAAGACCCAGATCAGCGCCACGAAGATCAGGGTGACGGCCACAGTGATCGGCCCCTGAGCGTAGCCGATGAAGACACAGGCCGCGACGATGGCCGCGATCTCCAACAGCGTCGCGGCGCCGCCCTTAAGCCGCGAAATGCGGATCCAGAGCCCCTGCAGCAGGCAGCCCAGGAAGAAGCCATAGACCGCACGCGGCACGGCGAAGTCATAGGTCGTGTTCATCCAGCGCCGGGCGTAGCTGAGCACCAGCACGCCGCCGATGATCGCCAGCACCAACCCGATCCAGCGGAAACGCTTGGGCGCAATCAGCACCAGACCCGCGAAGATCAGATAGCAGGCCCATTCGGCGCTGAGCGTCCACGACGGCCCGTTCCAGGTCAGATAGGGATGCACATGCCAGGCCTGGATCAGCGCCAGATTGGTGAAGATCGCCTCGATCGACCGATCCCGCGTAAACGGCGGCGCACTGTCGAAATTGAAGACAAGCCGCGCCAGCTCCAGCCCGATGAAGGCCGCCAGCATCAGCAGATGCAGCGGCCAGATCCGCCCGAAGCGCCGCACCATGAACCGCCCGGCGTCGCGTCCCGACTTCAGTCGGTTCGCATAGGCATGAGCGATGACGAAGCCCGACAGAACAAAGAAATAATCGACGAACAGATAGGAATGCTGAATGAAACCCCAGTCGCGCCAATGACTTGCGACTGGCATGTGGAACATCACCACAAGGATGGCGCACACACCCCGCAGGGAATCCAGAGCCTCAAAACGGCGATGGGCGGCAGGAAGAGGTCCGGACAGCGTGTTCACGGACGCGTGATAGCGCCGGTCAAGGTTGCGCGATAGGGGTCTGAAGAGGCTTCAGGGCAAGCCGGCCTTGACCGCGCGAACAGCGCGGCCGCAAAGATCGCGCAGAACCGCCTGATCGACATCTTCCAAACGCGAAACATAGAGGCAGCCCACGCCGGTCTTCACCTTGCCCAGGCGGGCGATAAGCTCGGCTCGTTCAGAGAAATTCCCAGCGACATAAAGCACCAGATTGGCTTTTCGCGGGGAGAAGCTGATCACCGGCCAGCCGCCCTCGGGGCCGCCGTCGTTGCCGAACCCGACGATGGACGATCCCCAGAGCACGGCTGGTTCACCGGTGATGTCCGACATCAGCGCAGCGACGGCGTGAGCGTCAGACCGTCGGCGTGGATCGTCGATCGCAGACAAGAAGGCGTCGACAGAGGCGTCTGTGGGGCTGGTCTTGGGCGTGCTGGCCATGGCTCAAAGCCCCTTCACGATCCCTTCGACCATCTTCTTGGCGTCGGCGAACAGCATCATGGTATTGTCGCGGAAGAAGAGTTCGTTCTCGACCCCGGCGTAGCCCGAACCCATGCCGCGCTTGATGAACAGCACCGTGCCGGCCTTTTCCACATCCAGGATCGGCATGCCGTAAATGGCGCTGGTCGGGTCGGTTTTAGCCGCAGGATTGGTCACATCATTGGCGCCGATGACGAAGGCGACGTCGGCGGTGGCGAACTCGGCGTTGATGTCCTCCAGCTCGAACACCTCGTCATAGGGAACGTTGGCCTCGGCCAGCAGGACGTTCATATGGCCCGGCATCCGACCGGCGACGGGGTGGATGGCGTATTTCACCTCGACCCCCTCCTCCTTCAGCTTGTCGGCCATTTCGCGCAGGGCGTGCTGGGCCTGCGCCACCGCCATGCCGTAGCCGGGCACGATGATGACCTTGGACGCATTCTTCATGATGAAGGCGGCGTCCTCAGCCGAGCCCTGTTTGACCGGGCGCGTCTCCTTGGCGCCGCCGGACCCGGCCGCCGCATCGCCGCCGCCGAAGCCGCCCAGGATCACCGAGACGAAGCTGCGGTTCATGCCCTTGCACATGATGTAGCTGAGGATCGCGCCCGACGATCCGACCAGGGCGCCGGTGATGATCAGGGCGATGTTCTCCAGCGTGAAGCCCAGCGCCGCCGCCGCCCAGCCGGAATAGGAGTTCAGCATCGACACCACGACCGGCATGTCGGCCCCGCCGATGGGAATGATCAGGGTCGCGCCCAGCACCAGCGCGATCAGGAAGACGCCCCAGAAGGCCCAGGTCGCCGCGCCGTTCGTGCCGATCAGGATGCCGATCAGGAAGACCAGACCCAGCGCCAGGCCGACGTTAATCAGATGCCGCGCCGGCAGGATGATCGGTGCGCCGCTCATGTTGCCGTTCAGCTTGGCGAAGGCGATGACCGAACCGGTGAAGGTGATGGCCCCGATGGCGACGCCGAGGCTGAGTTCGATGATCGACAGCGTCTTGATGCCGTTTCCGTCGTCGGACAGGATTCCAAAGGCCTCGGGCGCATAGATGGCGCCGATGGCGACCAGGCAGGCGGCCATGCCGACCAGGCTGTGGAAGGCCGCGACCAGCTGCGGCATGTCGGTCATGGCGACCCGCTTGGCGATCAGGGCGCCCGCTCCGCCGCCGACGATGACGCCGCCCGCGATCAGGGCCAGGGTCACGGTATCCAGCGCCCCCGTTGCGCCCAGCGTCAGCAGGGTCACGCCGATGGCCAGCGCCATGCCGACCATGCCGAAGGTATTGCCCTGACGGCTGGTCTCCGGGCTGGACAGCCCCCGCAGCGACAGGATGAACAGGACGCCCGAAACCAGATAGGCCAGTGCGGCAAGCGATGCGTTCATCACGCCCCTCCCCTCAAGACGTGCGGGCCAGCCGCCACAGGGCGGCGGCGATGAACAGCGGGCCGATGAAGAACAGGGCCCATTCGAAGACGCCCAGCGGCCGGTCCTGCGTCACCACGCGAACCAGAATGGCCGAAAAGACCAGGGCGATGCCGCAGTCGTGCAGCCGCTGACGCTTGATCGGAGTCTTGGCCCCGAACCAGCCGTACAGCCACAGGCCGAAACCGATGCCAGTCGCGACCCAGGACCCGGTGATGGCGATCTGCGCAGCGTCGGTCATTTCGGACGCTTGGCAAAAGGCGCCAAGGTACGGCGTCGAATGGCGTAGAAGCCAGTTACAGCAAATACCGCGGCAGCGACGGCCATCAGGCCTGCGTAGAGCCAATCGCGATCTCTCACGCCTTCGATCGCCCGCCAGGCCCAAAGCCCGGTTACGGTCGGAAACAAGAGAATGCCGACGACCATCTCCACGGTGGATCGCACGGCTTTCGACATGCGACCGCTGAAAATCACCAACACGATCACTAAAGCTATGGCGACGGCCCCGATCGCCGTCACGACCGCGTCCATCGGCAAACCGTTCACTTCGCCCCCTTCGGAGCGACGGGCCGCTCCTTCTTCTTGTACATGGCCAGCATTCGCCGCGTGACCATGAAGCCGCCGAAGATGTTGACGCTCGCCAGGGTGACGGCGACGACGCCGGCCCCCTTGGCGATCCAGGCGCTGGGGCCGGTCGCGTCACCGGACACGGCCGCCGCCGCGATCAGGCCGCCGACGATGATGACGCTGGAAATGGCGTTGGTCACGGCCATCAGCGGCGTATGCAGGGCCGGCGTCACGCTCCAGACGACGTAGTAGCCGACGAAGATCGCCAGCACGAAGATGGCCAGGCGGAAGACGGTGGGATCGACGTGTTCCATCAATGTGTTCCCTTCAGACCCTCATGCACCACGGCGCCGGCATGGGTGACCACCGCCGCCTTCAGGATCTCGTCTTCGAGATCGACCGCCAGACCGCCGTCCTTGATCAACAGGCCGACGAAGGCGGTCAGGTTGCGGGCGTATAGGGCGCTGGCGTCGGCGGCGATGCGGCCAGGCAGGTTCGACCAGCCGACGATGGTGACGCCGTTCGCGGTGGTCACGACCTCGTTGAGCTTGGAGCCCTCGACATTGCCGCCTGCCTCGACCGCCAGATCGATGATGACCGAGCCGGGCTTCATCGAGGCGACATGGGCGGCAGTCAGCAGCACCGGCGCGGCGCGGCCGGGGATCAGGGCCGTGGTGATGACGATGTCCTGCTTGACCACATGACTGGCGGTAAGCTCGGCCTGTTTGGCCTGATATTCGGCCGACATGGGCTTGGCGTAGCCGCCGGCGGTCTGGGCGTTCTTGAACTCCTCATCCTCGACGGCCAGGAACTTGGCGCCCAGGCTTTCGACCTGTTCCTTGGTCGCGGGGCGGACGTCGGTGGCGGTGACGACGGCGCCCAGGCGACGCGCGGTAGCGATGGCCTGAAGCCCGGCGACGCCCACCCCCATGATGAAGACCTTTGCGGCGGCGACCGTGCCGGCCGCCGTCATCATCATCGGGAAGCCCTTGCCATAGGCGTAAGCCGCCTCGATCACCGCGCGGTATCCCGCAAGGTTCGCCTGGGACGACAGGACGTCCATGACCTGGGCGCGGGTGATGCGGGGCACGAACTCCATGGCGAAGGCGGTGGCGTTGGCCCCGGCCAGGGCGTCGACGGTCGCCTTGTCCCGATAAGCGTCCAGCATGGCGACCACGATGGCGCCGGGCTTCAGCGCGCTGGTTTCCTGGGCCGTGGGGCCGCGCACCTTCAGCACGATGTCCGCGCCGTCCAGCACGGCGCGGGTGTCCGGCTTCACAACGGCACCCGCGGCGGCATAGTCGGCGTCGGGAATGGAGGAACCAAGACCGGTCCCGGCCTCGACCGTGACGGTCGCGCCCAGGGCGATCAGCTTCTTGACCGTCTCGGGCGTGACGGCGCAGCGCGTCTCGCCTTCGCGACGTTCACGGGTGACGGCGATAGCGACGGCCAAGCGAATCCCCTCGTTCTTTTCGTTGAACGAAGGTTAGGCCGTTCCGGCGCAAGCCGTCAAAGCACGGTTATGCCAAAGCTTGGCGAGGGCGCGTGATTTCACACCGCCGCAAGGCGATCCGATGCAAGGCTCAGTGCGCGGCGCCGGGCTTGGACTTCAGCGCCACGAAGCCGACGCCGCCCAGAACGACCGCGCCGATCACGGCGGCCATGAAGCTGCCACCCGGGTGGAACCACAGGGTCAGGAACAGCAGCAGCACGGCGATGGCCAGACTGCCCCACTTGGCCAGGTTCAGGAACAGGCGATAGGTCGAGACCTGTTCGCGCACTTCCATATGGCCGTGCAGATAGGCTTGCGCATCGGCGTCGGCAGGTGCGTTGGCGGTGTCGTGCAGGTCGGCCATTGTGGAATCCCCTCGTCGTTATCGCGGACTTACACCGAGGCGACCGCCCCGCTCAAGCCCGCAGTCATGCCTTGGTCAGGCCAGCGCCTCGAACTGATCGACCAGCCGCTCCAGCCTCTGACAGCCGACGCTCCAGAAAGCCGGGTCGCGCGGGTCCAGACCGAACGGCTTCAACGCCTCGACGTAGGTTCGCGATCCGCCGCCGGCCAGAAGCTCGCGATAAAGGGGCGTGAACCCGGCCGGATCGCTGCGACGCGCCTCCATCAGCGCCGCCACCAGCAGGTCGCCGAACGCGTAGGCGTAAACATAGAAGGGCGAATGAACGAAGTGGCTGACATAGGCCCACCAGTGTTCATAGCCCGGGTTCAGCTTGACCGACGGCCCTAGCGAGGCGCCCATTTCCTCAAGCCACAGTTGGTTGATCCGCTGTTGCGACACCTCGCCCTGCAGGCGCTCGTCGTGGAAACGGGTCTCGAAGCGGTGGAAGGCGATCTGGCGCACGACGGTGTTCAGACCATCCTCGATCCGACCGGCCAGCAGGCCGCGCTGCTCGGCCTTAGGCGCAGTCGCCAGGAGGCGGTCGAAGGTCAGCCCCTCGGCGAAGATCGACGCCGTCTCTGCCAGGGTCAGAGGCGTATCGGCCAGAAGCGTGCCCTGGTCGGCCGCCAGGGTCTGGTGAACGCCATGACCCAGCTCGTGCGCCAGGGTCAGGACGTCGCGCCGCTCGCCCATCCAGTTCAGGAAGACATAGGGGTGGCGGTCGGCGGTGACGGGGTGGGCATAGGCGCCCGACTGCTTGCCCGGCCGCGCCCGGCCGTCGATCCACGGCTTATCAAAGAAGCCGCCGGCTCGGTCGGCGAAATCGCCGCCCAGGTCAGAGAAACTGTCCAACACGATCTCGCGCCCCTGGGTCCAGGTGAAGGCGCGCGGCGTCGTGGTTTCGATAGGCGCGTTGCGGTCCCAATGGTCTAGGCGCGCCTTGCCCATAGCCTTGGCCTTCAGCGCATAATAGCGGTGCGACAGGCGCGGATAGGCGGCGGCGACGGCCTCGGCCATCGCATCCACGGCCTCGCCATCCACCTCGTTGCCCAGGTGACGGCTGTCGGCGGGACGTTTGAAACCACGCCAGCGATCCTCCATCGCCTTGTCGGCGGCGACGGTGTTCAGCACCAGGGCCAAGGTAGGGGCGCGGGCGGCCAGCGCCTCTGACAGACCCTCGGCGGCGGCCTTGCGGCGCGCGGGCTTGGCGTCCGACAGGCGGTTCAGCGCCTCGGCCAGCGTCAGTTCCTCGTGGCCCGCCTTTGCACGCAGGGCGGCCAACTGCTCATCGAACAGGCGCGGCCATTGGGCCGTGATCGGGCCGCGCTCGGCGATGAAGGTCTCCAGTTCGGCCGACAGCTCATGCGGCTTCATCGCCCGCACCCGCCGCAGCCAAGGCCGCCAGCGCGCCGCGCCCGCATGGGCGATCAGCGCCGCTTCCAGCGCCGCATCGTCAATCTGATTGATCTCCAGCGTCAGCCAGACGGTCGGGGTGGCAATGGCGGTGATCTTCTCGCGCACATCGGCCTCGAACCCTTGCGCCGTCGCATCGTCGCGCGCGGTCGAGGCGGACAGAAAGGCGTAGGCGCCCAGCGCGCCCAGCACATCGGACGCCTGCTCATAAAACTGGATCGCGCGGTCCAGCGTCTCACCCAGCGCCTGCGCGTCCTTATCCGCCGCCAGCCGCCCCTTCAGCCCGTTCAGCGCCTCGACCAGGTCCCGCGCCTTTTCCAGATCGGCGGCCACCTTGGCGTCGTCGCGCGACGCATAGAGGTCGGTCAGGTCCCACAGCGGGGCTTCGGTGTTGGGCGTCTTGAAGGGAGCGTTCATGCCCCTGTTCTGGGGATGCACGGCGACGGCCGCAACCGCCCCTTGCGCTTTCTCGGCGTCACGGCCCGTGCAATCCTGCCTTTCGGAGACGCGTGAATGACCGAAACCCTGCAGCATGACACCGGCCGGACAGGCCTTGGCGGGGCTTCGGGCCTGTTTGCAATTCGGCTGGCGACGGGTCTGGTTCAGGGCCTGGCGCTCTATCTGCTGTATCTGGCGGCTGACAGCCGCGTCTGGCCCGAAACCCAGCCGGTGGTGTTCGGTGCCCTGGCCCTGGCGGCCGGCTATGTGCCGGTGGTGGTTCTCGCCGGTGTAGGTCGGGTCAAAGCGCTGGCCCTGATCCTGTGGGCGGCCAGCGCAGCCGGCGTGCTGGCTCTGTTGGGCGCCCACGATGTCGCTCGCCAGGTGCTGAAGCCTTACGAGGAGCCGCCCTTTCTGAGTTTCCCCGTGCTGGCCTTTAGCGCTGCGGCCCTGTTCATCGCCCACCACCTGATCGTGCCCGCGATCCGCGAACGACGCTGGATCGTCGATTATCCCGATTATTTCGACATCGCCTGGAAGGCGGGGGTGCAACTGGCCCTGTCGCTGGGGTTCACCGGCGCCTTCTGGATCCTGCTGCATCTGGGCGCGGCACTGTTCAAGATGATCGGCCTCGGCTTTCTGCGGCACCTGCTGAGCGACGCCTGGTTCGCCATTCCGGTCACAGCCCTGGTCTTCGCCATCGCTGTCCAGCTGACCGATGTGCGCGACGGCCTGATCCGGGGCGTGCGGACCGTGGCCCTGATGCTGCTGTCCTGGCTGCTGCTGGTGATCACGGTCCTGGTCGGCGGCTTCCTTCTCGCCCTGCCCTTCACCGGATTGGACGGCCTGTGGGAGACGCGCAGCGCGACGGCGCTGGTGCTGTCGGCCGCCGCCGCCCTGATCGTGCTGATCAACACGGGCTATCAGGATGGGCGCGCAGACAATCTGCCGCCGGTCGTTCTGCGATACGGCGTGCGGGCCGCGTCCGTCCTGATCGCGCCGCTGATCGTTCTGGCCGCCTGGGGCCTGGGCTTGCGGATCGGCCAGCACGGCCTGACGCCCGATCGGATCATCGCCGTCGCCTGCAACCTGGTCGGCGCGGTCTATGGCGCGGGCTATCTGCTGGCGGCCGTAAAACCAAGCGGCTGGATGAAGCCGCTGGAGCGGACCAACGTCGTCGCGGCGGTCCTGTCGGTTCTGGTCATCTTGGCGCTGTTCAGCCCGCTGGCGGATCCCGCCCGCCTCTCGGTTCAGGATCAGGTCGCACGGTTGCAGCGTGGCACGGTGTCCGCTGACACATTCGACTATGACTTCCTGCGGTTTGAGAGCGGCAAGGCCGGCGAGACGGCGCTGAGACGTCTGGCCGCCTCAACCGATCCACGCATCGCGCGAAACGCCCGCGCCGCCCAGGCACGCCCGTGGCCATCCGGCGATACGGCGCAAGGACTGCAAGAGCGCAAGGCCGCCATCCGCCTGAAGGCCGCCGATGGCCAATCCGTGCCCGCCAGCTTCGTCGATCAGTTGGACGCACAGGTCGACGTACTGTTCAGTTGCAATGCGGAAACGCCCTGCGTCGTGCGATCGACGGGTCTGAATGGCGACGCACGAACCGATCTGCTGGTCGCCACGGCTCGCGAAATCGTCGCCTTCGATCAGGATAGCCAGGGCCAGTGGCGCGTGACGGGTCGATACGCCTTCACCTGCGGGCGCAATGCTGAGCGGATGAACGAGGGCCTGTCGAAGGGCGTCGCGACGGCGCCGGCCGCCCTTCCCGACCTGGTTGTCGACGGCCAGAGATTGCGCGCCAGCCCCGAGGTGCGATGCGACGCGACGGAGCCACGTTAACGGGACGCTCACCACGCCGTGTCACCCGATTTTCACCTCGCCGCCCTAGGAATCGTCCCGAAACGATCCATCCTTGACGGGTTGGGCGACAGTACAAGGGATTTTCATGGCCAAGACCATCCTGGTCGTTGACGACGATCCGACCCAGCGCCGGCTGATCCAGGCCGTGCTGGAGCGGGACGGCAACGCCGTGGTCCATGCCGCCAGCGGCGGCGAGGCCATCGACAGGATGACGCGCGGCGGCGGGGCCGACCTGATCCTGCTGGACATGGTGATGCCCGAGATGTCGGGGCTGGAATGCCTAGCCGAACTACGCAGCGCCGGGATCAATGAGCCGGTGATCGTCCTGACGGCCAACGGCGGCATCGACATGGTGGTCAAGGCCATGCAGGCCGGCGCCCAGGACTTCTTCGTCAAACCGGTGGGCCCAGAACGCCTGCTGGTCGGCGTGCGCAACGCCATGCAGATGAAGCGCCTCACCGCCGAGGTCGGGCGCCTGACCAAGCGCGTCCAAGGCCGCACCAGCTTCGACGATATCGTGGGCGACAGCCCGCCGATGCGCATGGTCAAGGCGTTGGGCGCCCGGGCCGCCAAATCCTCAATTCCCGTCCTGATCACGGGCGAGAGCGGCGTCGGCAAGGAGGTCATCGCCCGCGCCCTGCACGGCGCCAGCGACCGGGCAGGCAAGCCCTTCGTCGCCGTCAACTGCGGGGCCCTGCCCGCCAATCTGATCGAATCCATCCTGTTCGGTCACGAGAAGGGCGCCTTCACCGGTGCCGTGGACAAGACGCTGGGCAAGTTCCGCGAGGCGGACGGCGGCACCCTGTTCCTGGACGAGATCGGCGAACTGCCGCTGGACATGCAGGTCAAGCTGCTGCGCGCGCTGCAAGAGGGCGAGATCGATCCCGTGGGAGGCAAACGCCCGGTGAAGATCGACGTGCGCATCGTCTCGGCGACCAATCGCGACCCGGCCCAGCAGGTCAAGGACGGCGCCTTCCGCGAGGACCTGTTCTATCGCCTGAACGTCTTCCCGATCGAGGCCCCATCCCTGCGTGACCGCCGCGAGGACATCGCGCCCCTGGTCGATCACTTCATCGCCCGCTTCAATGCCGAGGAGGGCAAGCGGATCGCCGGATGCGCGCCCGAGACCCTAGCTTTGCTGCAAGGGTTCGACTGGCCCGGAAACGTGCGACAGCTGGAAAATGCAGTGTTCCGCGCCATCGTGCTGGCCGATGCGCCCTTCCTTCAGCCGCACGATTTCCCCGCGATTTCGGGCGTCGCCGCGCCAATGCCCGACGCCCAGCCTCTTCATGCCGCCACAGCCGCCGGCGCTCAGACCAACGCCGCCGCGCAGGTCGATCAGCCGATCCGGATCTTGGACGAGCGCGGCCATCTGCGCACGCTCGAGGACATCGAACGCGACCTGATCCAGCACGCCATCGAGGTCTATGCCGGGCACATGAGCGAGATCGCGCGCCGCCTCGGCATCGGCCGTTCGACCCTGTATCGCAAGGTCCGGGAACAGGGGCTGGAAGGTCAGCTGAAGGAAGCGGGTTGAGGGTTGAGGGTTACGCGCCTGACTCCAAGCTTTTGAGAAACGCAGCCACACTCCCCTCTCCGTCATCCTCGGGCTTGACCCGAGGATCAGGCGCCCAGCCGCATAGACTTGGGTAGAGATCGACCCACTCAGGGTTCGTCCGTTCGATCAGCTCCAGCTTCCAGACGCGATTCCAACGTTTCATCGCCTTCTCCTGCCGGATTGCGTTCGTGACCAGTTCGAACTGCTCGTACCAAACCAACATTCCGCACCCGTAACGACTGGCGAACCCTTCGAAAGCCCCGGTCCGGTGCTGATGGCCGCGATCATAGAGATTCGACGTCATGCCGATGTAAATGACACCGTGCGGTCGGCTGGCTTGGATATAGGTGGCGATGAAAGGGCGGCGCTCGCTCATAAACGCTGAGTTGTGGACAGGCCGATCCTCGGGTCAAGCCCGAGGATGACGAACGGTTATGGCTCTTTTGGTTTCCTGCCCCACCGCCGTTTCGGCTCTTCGCCATTGGCCTTGGCGGTGATCTCTTTCAGCTTGCGGCCCTGCATCGCCGACAGGGCTTGCCCCGGGGCACCCTTTTCGGGGTCGGCGAAGGCGCGGCCGTGGGTCTTCACGCGCTCGCTGACAGAATCGATGAACTCGCCTTCCCATTCGGACAGGGAAACGCCCGCCTTGTCCGCCGCGCGGCGAGCGCGCTTCAAGGCATTCAACGCAGCGCGTTTAGCCGCCTCGCGCTGCATCTCGAAGGGGCTGGGCATCGGCTTCTTGTTGGCGCCATCGCCCTTCAAGCCGCCTGATCGCGACAGCCCGCCTCCTGGCTTGAAGGGGGTGCGCTTCAAGCCGGGTCAGCCTCAGATCTCGCCGAGGGCCGACAGGTAGAGGTCCAGGATGGCGTCCTCTTCCTGACGCTTGGCCTTGTCCTGCTTTCTGATGCGGATGACCTTGCGCAGGATCTTGACGTCGTAGCCCTCGCCCTTGGCCTCGGCGAAGACCTCTTTCATGTCGGTCATGACGGCCTGCTTGTCCTCTTCGAGGCGTTCCAGGCGCTCGATGATGGTGCGAAGGCGGCCCTGAGCCGTGGCGGTGAGAACATCGGAACCACCGTCGAACGAGGCGTCGTCAGCCATAGGGAATACTCCAGAAATCAGGCGCGGACGCTAACCATGCGGACAGGCGCGCGACAACCGCGAACACGAAAAAGGCCGCGGACAGAAATCCGCAGCCTGTGGATCGTCATCTTTCAAGCGCGCTATCGCCCTTCGGGCTGCTTGAGCGCGATCCACCGTGCGCACGCCGCCGAAGCGGCGCGCAGCGAACGCTGCTTAGCCCTGCTTCGCCTTGAAGCGCGGGTCGGTCTTGTTGATGACGAAGACGACGCCCTTGCGACGCACGACCTTGCAGTCGCGGTGGCGGGTCTTCAGCGACTTGAGCGAGCTACGGACCTTCATGGTCGGACGTCCTGAAAGAAACCAATAAGAAAGCCGCTGACCCGGTCGGATCGCGGCGGAGGCGGTCGTATAGAGAGAGGGGTTCGGAAGGTCAAGCCGCCAAAGGCCGAAACCGCAGAAAACCCAGTCTCTGTCTGCCCGAAGGCCGCACCGGCCTCTCGTGCCCAAGTCGCGCAAAGCGCGATAGCACGACAAAAAACTATGGAGGCCTGACCTCCGAGTCGAACGGAGGGTTTACGGGGTTGCACGCCCGCCGCGTCGCCGCTCCGCCATCAGGCCGTCAGAGCTGGTGCGTCATTACGACACACACGTATAAGGCGTCCAATACAAAGGTGGTTAACAGCGCGCCTTACATCCGAGCGGGGAACGGCGAGGCAACGCATTCGCGCGGTGCGCGCTTTAGGGCGTCGAAATGGCCGTTCGCGCGGATGTCATTTCGTGTCTGACCCCGGGGGCTTTAGTTTGAATCTCATGCGCTTTTCCTATCGCCTTCTCCTGATCGGCTGCGTCTCGGCATGCGCGCCCATGCTGCCCGAGCCGCAGGTGAATCTGCCGACGCCCCAGCCTCAGCCCCAGGCGGGCGCGCCGGTCACGACGCCGGCCCCCGCCCCCCAGACGCCGCCGTTGGCCGCCTATGACCAGCAGGGTTTCGAGGGCTGGAAACAGGGATTTCTGGCGCGCAAGGGCGGCGCCCGCCGCGCGGACTACGCCCGGGAACTGGAGGGTCTGACGCCCGATCCAACGGTGATCCGCCTGGATCGCAACCAGCCTGAATTCTCCAAACCCGCCGGCGCCTATGTTCAGAATGCAGTGACCCCGGTGCGAATCGCCCAGGCCAAACAGCGCATCGACCGGGTGCCGTGGTCGGTGGTTCAACGATTCGGCGTGCCCAGCGAAATCCTGGTCGGCGTCTGGGCCCAGGAGAGCGCTTTCGGTCAGGTGCAGGGCGACTATGACGTGATCCGCTCGCTGGCGACCCTGGCCTATGACGGTCGCAGACGCGATTGGGCCGAGGGCCAGCTGAAGGACGCGCTGGACATCGTCGTGGACGGCCGGCGCGAGCGCGCCGGCCTGAAGGGCAGCTGGGCCGGGGCCATGGGCCAGACCCAGTTCATGCCCGACAACTATCTGCGCCTGGGCGTGGACCAGGACGGCGACGGCAAGGTCGATATCTGGCGCGACGACGCCGACGCCCTGGCGTCCGCTGCCAACCTGCTGGCCCAGGCCGGGTGGAAGCGCGGTCAGGGCTGGGGCTATGAAGTCACCCTGCCCTCCGGCTTCGACTATGCCGAGGCGGAAGGCCCGAAGCACAACTGGGCCTATTGGGCGGCCAAGGGCGTGCGCCTGGCGCAAGGCGGCACACCGAACGGGGCCGAGGCCCTGGAAGAGGCGACCATCCTGCTGCCCCAGGGGGCGAACGGTCCGGCCTTCCTGGCCCTGCCGAACCACTATGTGATCCGCCGCTACAACAACTCGGTGTCCTACGCCCTGGCCATCGGCCTGACGGCGGACGGGATCATGGGCAAGCCGGGGCTGACAAAGACCTGGCCCAACGATCCGTCGATGACGCGCGATCAGCGTATCGGGGCGCAGCGCGCCCTGACGCAGCTGGGTTACGACACCCAGGGCGTCGACGGCGTGATCGGCACCAACACCCGCGCGGCCCTGCGTCGCTGGCAAATCGCCAACAACCGGATCGCCGACGGCTATCTGACGCCGGCGCTGGCGGACGAACTGATCCGCCGGACGAACTGAGGCTGTAAATTCGGGCATGGTTCGACGCTCCTGCCTTTCACGGGCGGAGGGGATGGAGGGCTGGGCGGAGCGCCGGGCCTTCGCCCGGAGTGTGATTAGAGATTACCGTTTCGACGAAGGGTATGACGCTCCGCGCGGGGGGTTGGCCTGCAAGCTCGGGGCGCCGAGCGGTGGCGGTCTTATCGCCTAACCCCATAAGCCTGCGACGGGTCGGCGGTCCCTGCGAGGACCATCCCGAGTGCGATCGAGTATCCCCCTCGACCCTCCGACACCGCTCCATGAGTCGATGTCGGCGCGGGCCGTTTCAGACCCGCTCCCGTTCCATCCGCTCTCGCCGCCGCAAGGTCGCAGGCCAGGCGAGCCCTCCATGCGACGAGACGGGGCTATTATGCGGCCGTTTGACCCCGTGGATGGGAGAAGCGGGACATAAATCGGCAAGCGTTTGAAGTCGCAGGGAATGAACCAGCGGCATTGCGATGGCTGGGGCCGACAGCTCTTACTTTCGTCATCCTCCGGCAAGCCGCGCCTTCGCGGCGAAGACCGGGGGACCCAGCCGCGCCGAAGGCGATGCGGCCGCCCCACGGTAATCAGCGAATCCGCGACAGGTTCGCGCTCACGCGCGCCGCTGGGTCCCTCGGTCGCTTCGCGCCGGAGGATGACGAAAGAGGAAACCCCTCCACCGCTTCGCGGTCCCCCTCCCCGCCAAGCGGGGAGGAAACGTTGGTTTTACCCCTTCACGCGCCAGGTGGCGCCGTCGGGGCCGTCCATGACGACGACGTTCAGGGCGTTCAGGCGGTCGCGGATGCGGTCGGCCTCGGGCCAGTCCTTTGCGGCCCGGGCGCTGGCGCGTTGGTCCAGCAGGGCCTCGACCTCGGCCTTCAGCGCGGGATCGCCGCCCTCGAACCAGGCGTCCGGCGTCAGCGCCAGGACGCCGAGCAGACCGGCCGCTTCTTTCAGGCTCCAGCGGGCCATGGCGACATCGTTGATATCGGCCTCGGCATCGTTCAGCAGCTCGCGCAGGGCGTTCCCCAGCCCGAACAGCTGGGCGATCGCGCCCGGCGTATTGAGATCGTCTTCAAGCGTGTCCAGCACAGGATCCAGTTCGTTCTCGGCCAGCTCCCTCTCAGCCTCGTCCAGCGTGGCCTCGTTGAAGTCGCCCAGGGCCGCATCGGCGTCGCGCAGGACGCCATACAGCCGGTCCAGGTTCTTGCGGCTCTGATCCAACAACCCCTGGTTCCAGTCCAGCGGCTGGCGGTAGTGGGCGCTGAGCAGGGCCCAGCGGACGACCTCGCCCGGCATGGCTTGGACCAGGTCGTGCAGCAGCAGGACGTTGCCGATCGACTTGGACATCTTCTCGGCGTCCACGGTCAGAAAGCCGTTGTGCATCCAGTAGCGGGCATATTCGTCGTGGGCGTTGTCGCCATGGGCGTGGCCATGGGCGCAGACGCCTTGCGCGATCTCGTTCTCATGGTGGGGGAAGACCAGGTCGATGCCGCCGCCGTGAATGTCGATGGGCAGGCCCAGGGTCTTTTCGATCATGGCCGAGCATTCGATGTGCCAGCCGGGGCGCCCCTCGCCCCACGGCGACGGCCAGGACGGCTCGTCCGCCTTGGACGGCTTCCACAGGACGAAGTCGTGCGGGTTCTTCTTATAGGGCGCGACCTCGACGCGGGCGCCGGCGATCATGTCGTCCAGGTTCCGACCCGACAGGGCGCCGTAGGCCTTGTAGGACGAGACATCGAACAGCACGTGGCCTTCGGCCGCATAGGCGCAGCCGCCGTCGACGATGGCCTGGATCTGATCGACGATGGCCGGGATGTAGTCGGTGACGTGGGGCGCGATATCGGGCGGCGAGACATTCAGCAGGCCCATGTCGGCGAGGTAGGCGGCCTCATAGCGGGCCGTGACCTCTCCGATCGCCACGCCTTCGCGCGCGGCCTTCTGATTGATCTTGTCGTCCACGTCGGTGACGTTGCGGGCGTAGATCACATGGTCCGAGCCATAGGTCCGGCGCAGCAGACGCACCAGGACATCGAACACCACCGGCGGGCGCGCATTGCCGATATGGGCGTAGTCATACACCGTGGGGCCGCAGACATAGAGGGTCACACGATCCTTGTTCCGAGGCTCGAACAGGCGCTTTTCACGGCGCAGGGTGTCGTGGATGTGCAGCGGCATGGATCAGTCTTCAGCGGGTTTTCTTGCGGGACGGACGGTCTGTCCCATATAGCGGCCTGATATACAGTCCCGACGGATTGTAGAAGGTAAACCGGGCGACCCGCCCGCCCCGGCCGGAAATCGAGTTCATGAGCGTCACCCCCGCCAAGCCCGTCCTCGTCAGCGACGATACCCCCAAGTCCGCTGAAGTTGCGCGCCCGTCGCGCGAACAGGCGCTGGAGGCCGTGCGGACCCTGATCGCCTGGGCTGGCGACAATCCGAACCGTCCCGGCCTGATCGACACGCCCAAGCGGGTGGTCGACGCCTATGGCGAATGGTTCGACGGCTATGACGCCGATGCGGGCAAGGAGCTGAGCCGCACCTTCGAGGATGTGACCGGCTATGACGATATGGTCATCCTGCGCGACATCGAAGTCGAGAGCCACTGCGAGCACCACCTGGCCCCGTTCCTGGGCAAGGCCTACGTCGCCTATCTGCCCGGCGAGAAGGTGGTCGGCATCTCCAAGCTGGCGCGGGTGGTCGAGATCTATGCGCGACGCCTGCAGAACCAGGAAACCCTGACCAACGACATCATCGACGCCATCGAATCGCACCTGCAACCGCGCGGCGTGGCGGTGCTGGTCGACGCAGAGCATCAGTGCATGACCACGCGCGGCGTGCATCATCGGCACGTTTCGACCATTACGACCCGCTTCACCGGCGCCTTCAAGGACGATCCTGCCCTGGCGGACCGTTTTTTGAAGCTGGCCAAGGCCTGAAGGCCGAACCGTCGTCCCTCTGTCGTGTATAATTGACGTTCGCGAACGGCAGATCGTTTAGAACCGCTTTACAAGCCCGCATCGGGACGCCAAGAACCGATCAAGCCTTCGGGCGATCCATAGGGAAATGTCGGCGCGGAACGCAGCCGGCGAGTAACGGAGACGAGCATGGCTGCGAAGATCGGCGGTTCCGGTGGGGACAAGCACACGATCGAACAGACGGCGGATATCAACATCACGCCGTTCATCGACATTCTGCTGGTGCTCATGATCATTTTCATGGTCGCCGCGCCTATGGCGACCGTCTCGATCCGTCTGGACCTGCCGCCCGCACAGCCGCCCACCAATCCGACCGAAGAGAAGGAGCCGGTGTACATCACCATCCAGGAAAACGGTCAGCTGTTCCTGTCGGACAAGCAAACCTCGATCGACAACCTGGCTACCGACGTCTGCACCGCCCTGGGCGGCGGCGCCTGCCAGGAAGAGCGCGTCTTCGTCCGCGCCCAGCCCGAAGTGAAATATTCGCAGTTCATGGAAGTCATGAACAAGATGCAAGAGAACGGCTTCTTCAAGGTCGGCCTGCTGAACGAAGACATCGAATAGGACCTTCGTCCTTCTAGGATTTGGGCCGCGTTCCGAAAGGGACGCGGCCTTTTTCTTTGCCGCAAGGCTTGCCGGATCGATCGACTGCACCCTTGATGCCGCATCGGTTATTCGAGGAGTCCGCCCATGCGTCGTCGCACTTTCCTGTCCGCCCTGCCCGCCGGCGCGCTGGCGGCGACCGCAGCCCAGGCCCGGCAGGCTTCTCCCGCTGCCAAGCCGACCGAGGCGGCCCCAGCGCCGGCTCGCCCGGCCGACCCCTATGCCGGCGTCGGCATAGGCGACCGGATCTCGGGACCGAAGTTCATGGGGCGCTCGACCGTTTGGGGCGCGAACGGAGCGGCGGCCACGGCGCACCCGGCGGCCAGTCTGATCGGCATCGACACCTTGCGGCGCGGCGGATCGGCCATCGATGCGGCCATCGCCATCAATGCGGCCCTGGGTTTTCTTGAACCGGTGGCCAACGGCATCGGCGGCGACGCCTATTGCATGCTCTGGGACCCGAAACAGAAGAAGGTCGTCGGGCTGAATGGATCGGGCGCCAGTCCGCGGGGCCTCAGCCTGGAGATCGCGCGATCCAAGGCCATCGACGGCTATCTGCCCCGCTATGGCGCGGTGACGGTCAATGTGCCGGGCACGGTGGACGCCTGGTGGAGCGCGCATCAGCGCTATGGGAAACTGCCGTGGAAAGAGGTGCTGCTGCCCGTCGCCGAACTGTGCGAACAGGGCGTGCCCGTGCCCCAGGTCATCGCCTACTATCTGGAACGCAACATGGCTTCGTTTGATCGGGGCCAGATCCCGATCGAGGAAAACGAAAACCGAAAGCGCGTCTGGGCCGCCAGCGGCGCGACGCCGAAGGTAGGCGAGATCTTCGCCAACCCCTATCTGGGCAAGACTCTGCGGATGATCGCAGAGGGCGGGCGCGACGCCTTCTACAACGGTCCCATCGCCGATCAGATCGAGGCCTATTTCAAGCGGATCGGCGGCTGGATGACCCGCGCCGATCTGGCCGCCCATCATACCGAATGGGTCGAGCCGATCCGAACCAACTATCGCGGCGTGGACGTGTTCGGCCTGGGTCCGAACACCCAGGGGCTTAGCACCAACCAGATCCTGAACATCTGCGAACAGTTCGACCTGAAATCCATGGGCTTCCAGTCCGCCGCCTCGCTGCACGTTCAGGCCGAGGCCAAGCGGCTGGCGTTCGAGGACCGGGCGCGCTGGTTCGCCGACGACCGATTCTCCAAAACGCCGGTCGAATGGCTGAACTCAAAGGCCTATGCGGCCGAGCGGGCCAAACTGATCCGGCCCGATCGGGTCATGGACCGCGTCATGCCGGGCGATGCGCCGCACCACGGCGACACCACCTATTTCAGCGTCGCCGACGCGGACGGGATGATGGTCAGCTGGATTCAGTCCAACTATCGCGGCATGGGCTCGGGCTTGGCGCCCGACAACGGCTCCGAACCGCTGGGCTTCATGTTCCAGGACCGGGGCGAGCTGTTTGCCCTGAGCGACGGCCACCCCAACATCTATGCGCCCGGCAAGCGTCCGTTCCAGACGATCATTCCCGGCTTTGCGGTCAAGGACGGCGAGCCGTGGATGGCGTTCGGCGTCATGGGCGGCGCCATGCAGCCCCAGGGCCAGGCCCAGATCATCATCAACATGGTCGATTACGGGCTGGAGCCCCAGGCGGCGGGCGACGCCCCGCGCTGGCAACACTATGGCTCGTCCGAACCGACGGGCCAGCCGCAGGAAGGAACCGGCGTGCTGCATCTGGAAAGCGGCGTGCCCGAGACGACCAAGGCCCAGCTGCGCGCGATGGGATGGACGCTGGGCGAACCCGACGGCGGCTTCGGCGGCTATCAGAACGTCATGAGACAGATGAACCCCGGCGGACGCTGGACCTATGGCGCGGCGACCGAGATGCGCAAGGACGGGATCGCGCTGGCTTATTGAAGTGGCCTGAGGTTGACCGAGCGATGACCCACGACGACCTCCGCGCCCTTCTGCTCTCGTTTCCCGGCGTGGAGGACGGCGTGTCCTATGGCGAGCCGTCGTTCAAGGTGGCGGGCAAGTTCTTCACCTGGATGCGCCCGGCGCTGGACGACAGCATCGTGGTGCATCTGGACAATCGGGATGAGCGCGAACTGCTGATCGAAATGGACCCGGCGACCTTTCATTTCACCGACCACTATCGCGACCATCCCATCGTCCTGGCGCGCATCGCCAGCGTCGATCCCGTCTGGCTTAGGGCGGCGCTTGAGAAACGATGGCGTCGGATCGCGCCGAAAAAGCTGTCCAAGGCGCATCCAGACCTTATCGGAGCGGGGTCGGGCGCCTAACTACGCCCCTCAAGCGGACCCAGCCCAAGGAGCGCCCCATGGCCTATGGCGACCAACCCACGATCACCGTCGACGGTATCGAAATCCCCCTGCTCGGTTTCGGCACCTGGCAGCTGGAGCCGGACGATGCGCGGCGCATGGTCGCCGAGGCCCTGCGGATCGGATACCGTCACATCGATACGGCCTGGATCTACAAGAACGAGAAGGCTGTCGGGGAAGGCATCCGGGACTCCGGCGTGGCGCGCGAGAACATCTTCCTGACCACCAAGATCTGGGTCGAACATTTCACCCACGACGCCCTGCTGAAACAGGCCAGGGAATCGGCCGACAGCCTGGGCACGACGCCCGACCTGCTGCTGCTGCACTGGCCCAAGACGACGCCGACGTTCGAAGAAACGCTGGGCGCCCTGAACGTGGCCAAGGAGCAGGGCCTGACCAAGTCGATCGGCCTGTCCAACTTCCCCTCCAAGGAATTCCGCCAGGCGCAGGGCCTATCCAAGGCGCGGCTGCTGACCGATCAGGTCGAACATCACCCCTATCTGGGCGTCGATCAGCTGGTGGCGACGGCGGCCGAGCTGGGGTCGTCGATCACCGCCTGGTCGCCGCTGGCGCAGGGCAAAATCGCTGACGACGCCACGATCAGCGAGCTGGCCAAGGCGCATGGCAAGACCAACGGCCAGATCACCCTGCGCTGGCTGATCCAGCACGGGATTATCGCCATCCCGCGCACGACCAAAGAGAGCCGCGCGCGCGAGAACTTCGACATCTTCGACTTCGCCCTGACGGACGAAGAGATGCAGCGGATGGATGCGCTGGACCGGGGCGAGCGACTGGGCGACTGGCTGGACCCGGCGTTCGAATGGGACAAGACTGCCGCCTGACCGACAAGGGAGGCGCCGGTGTTTCGCAAGCGGGACCAGCCCAGGCTGTGGCGTGCGACGTTCGCCGTCGTGGGCTGGACCGCGCTGGCGCTTCAGTATCTGCTGATGATCGCGCCGGCCCAGGGCTGGACCGTGCTGGAACGGACGATCAACTACTTCAGCTTCTTCACCATCCTGACCAACATCTTGGTCGCCCTGGCCTTTACCGGGCCGCTGCTGGGTGAAGGATCCCGGCTGGCCCGCTGGTCCGCCAGCGAAGGCGTCAGGGCCGCCGTCGCCATGTACATCGTTGTGGTCGGGGTGGTGTACCACTTCCTGCTGCATCCCTACTGGAACCCGACAGGCTGGTCATTGGTGGTCAATCTGGTGCTGCACTACGTCATGCCCGCCGCCCTCGTGCTGGACTGGGTGTGGTTCACGCCAAAGGGCCGTTTGCGCTGGATCGACCCGGCGAAATGGCTGGCCTTTCCCTTGATCTATGGCGGGTGGACGCTGATCCACGGCCTGGCGACGCGCTGGTGGCCCTATGGGTTCGTCAATGTGGATCAGCTGGGACTGGTCCGGGTCGTGGTGATCTTCGGCGTGCTGCTGGTGTTTTTCCTGATCGTCGGGCTCGGCCTCGTCGGGCTGGATCGGCTGTTCGGTCGCGCGACGCGTGACAGAGGGGCCACTCCCGCCTAAGCGTCGCGGCATGGCCTACAAATCCCTGCGTGACTTCATCGACCAGCTGGAAGCTCAGGGCGAGCTGGTGCGGGTGTCCGAACCCGTCTCCACCGTGCTGGAGATGACCGAGATTCAGACCCGGCTGCTGAGGAACGGCGGACCGGCGGTGCTGTTCGAAAAATCGGTGATGCCGGACGGCACGATCAGTCCCATCCCCTGCCTGGCCAATCTGTTCGGCACGGTGAAACGGGTCGCCATGGGGGTGACGCTGGAGGGCAAGGACCGAACCACGGCGGGCGAACTGCGCGAGGTCGGCGAACTGCTGGCCTTCCTGAGAAACCCGACGCTGCCGCGCGGGCTGGGCGACGCGATGGAGATGCTGCCGCTGATGCAGACCGTCCTGTCGATGCGGCCCAAGACGGTGAAGAAGGCGCCGGTGCAGGAGGTGGTGCTGAAAGGCGATCAGATCGACCTGACCGCCCTGCCCGTCCAGTCGTGCTGGCCCGGCGAACCGGCGCCCCTGATCACCTGGGGCCTGGTCGTGACCAAGGGGCCGTCGGACGACCGCGAGGACGACTTCAACCTGGGCATTTACCGGATGCAGGTGCTCGGCAAGGACAAGGCCATCATGCGTTGGCTCGCCCACCGGGGCGGGGCGCAACACTACGCCCGGCACAAGAAGGCCCGGCCCAAGGAGCCCCTGCCCTGCGCCGTGGTGCTGGGCGCCGATCCTGGCACGATCCTGGCGGCGGTGACGCCAGTGCCGGACACCCTGTCGGAATATCAGTTCGCGGGCCTGATGCGGGGCGCCAAGGCCGAGTTGGTCCCGTGCAAGACCGTGCCGCTGATGGTGCCGGCCCAGGCCGAAATCGTGCTGGAGGGCCACGTCCTGCTGGACGAGTTCGAGGACGAGGGCCCGTACGGCGACCACACCGGCTATTACAACTCGGTCGAGAAGTTCCCGGTCTTCAAGGTCAGCGCCATCACCATGCGCCGCGACCCCATCTATCTGACCACCTTCACAGGGCGGCCGCCGGACGAACCGAGCGTGCTGGGCGAGGCGCTGAACGAGGTCTTCATTCCCCTGCTGCGCCAGCAGTTCCCCGAGATCACGGACTTCTGGCTGCCGCCCGAGGGGTGCAGTTACCGCATCGCCGTGGTGTCGATGAAGAAGGCCTATCCGGGCCACGCCAAGCGGGTGATGCTGGGCGTCTGGAGCTATCTACGCCAGTTCATGTACACCAAATGGGTCATCGTCGTGGACGACGACATCGACGCCCGCGACTGGAAGGACGTCATGTGGGCCATCTCGACCAAGATGGACCCGGCGCGCGACATCACCGTGATCGAGTCGACGCCCATCGACTATCTGGACTTCGCCAGCCCCGAGAGCGGCCTGGGCTCCAAGATCGGCCTGGACGCCACCGACAAATGGCCGCCCGAGACCAAGCGCGAATGGGGCGAGGAAATTCGCATGGACGAGGCGGTCGTCGAACGGGTCAACGACCTGTGGGATCGTCTCGGCCTGCCGGGTGACGGAACGCCGATCTGGAAATAAGCTTGGCTTTTGGTCACGCCGGGGGGCGATGTGAGCGCATTCGAGTTCTTCTTCAGCTTTTACGGCCTGCTGCTGGGCCTGTCGGTGGCCGAGCTGGTCGGCGGGTTCGCGCGGGTGCTGCATGAGAAGCAGCGGATCCGGTTCGGCTGGCTGACGCCGATGCTGGCCTTGTTCGTGACGATCGACATCGCCACCTTCTGGAACCAGGCCTGGGTCATCTTCCGCGGCGCGCCGTTCAACACCTTCGTGCTGCTGATTTCGCTGGCCATCGCCGCGACCTTCTACGTCGCCGCCAGCGTGACCTTCCCCCGCGTTTCGGCCGAGGGCAGCGACCAAAAGATCGATCTGGACGCGCATTTCTGGTCGCATCGGCGACTGGTGTTCAGCTGCATCCTGGCGGCCAATCTGATCGTCGCGGTGATCGTGATCATCCTGGCCCAGCTCAATCCCGGCTTCGCCCAGATCGCCGGCTCGGTGCGTTTATGGGTCGGGGTCGCCATCTTCGTGATCGGCACGGCGACGGCGGCGTTTGCGCCATCGCGCCGGGTTGCGGTCGGCGCCCTGGTCGTCGTGCTGCTGTACAGTCTCTGGCAGATGGGCAACGCGGCGACGCTGTTGCTCAAGGCCGGCGGCTGGGCGCCCGTCCTGGGCGGCGGCGGTTGAAACCTTGTCAGGGCGGCGCAATCGGCTCACGAAAGGCCATGCAGTCCCCTCTTCTGGTTTCGGCGCTGGTCGCCGCCCTTGCCTGTAGCGTGAGCCCCGCCATGTCCCAGACGCTTCCCAACACCGCACCTTGGGATCAGGCCTTCTTGCCGCCCGCCCCCGCCTGGGACGGTGCGTCCAAGGCGCTGCTGCGCGATGCGTCTGATCCCTGGGTCACGGCGTTCGAGGCCGATCCGGGCCATGACTTCAGCCCCAACTATGTCGACACCCGCGCCTGGTTTGATCGTCTGGACGCCGCCAGCGATCTGATCCGCATTGAGCAGTTCGGCGTCTCGCCCGAGGGCCGACCCATCTATGCGGTGATCGCGTCCAAGGATGGGGCCGCCTTCGATCCGGCCAAGCCCGTCCTGATGATCCAGGCCGGCATCCACCCCGGCGAGATCGACGGCAAGGACGCGGGCATGATGCTGCTGCGCGACATCGCCTTCTATGGGAAAGACGCCCTGCTGGACCGGGTCAACCTGATCCTGATCCCGATCCTGAGCGTGGACGGCCATGAGCGTTCCGGCCCCTATTCCCGCCCCAACCAGCGGGGCCCGCGCATCCAGGGCTGGCGCAATACGGCGACCAACCAGAACCTGAACCGCGACTATCTGAAGCTGGACCAGCCCGAGATGCGCGCGGTGCGGGGCCTGATCCTGAAATACCGGCCGGACCTGTATGTGGACGTCCACGTCACCGACGGCATGGATTACCAGTACGATGTCACCTACGGCTTCAACGGCGAGGACGGGACCTTCAGCCGCTCGCCGAACGGCTCGGCCTGGCTGGATTCGATCTTCAAGCCGGCGATGAACGCCGCGCTGGAACGCGAGGGTCACATCCCTGGCGAACTGGTGTTCGGCATCGACGACGATGAACCCAAGAAGGGCCTGTCGGACGGCGGTCTGGGCGAGCGGTTTTCCAACGGCTGGGGCTCGGCCGCCCATGTGCCGACCATCCTGATCGAAAACCACAGCCTGAAACCGCACGAACAGCGGGTGCTGGGCACCTATGTCTTCATCGAGGAGGCGATGCGTCTGCTGGCCGATCAGGGCGCGGGTCTGAGGGCCGCGACCGAGCAGGACAAGGCGCTGCGCCCGGCGCAGATCCCCGCCAACTTCGAGGCCGACGAGACGCCGTCGTCCACCCGGCCCTTCAAGGGCATGCTGTACGAGACGTATGACAGTCCCGCCTCGGGTCGGAAGGAAATCCGCTGGCTGGGCCGGCCCGATCCCGATCTGTGGGAGATGCCCTTCTATGGCTCCAAGCCGACGCTGACCCTGACGCGACCGACCGCCTATTGGGTGCCGGGCTATCGCACCGACATCATCGAGCGGCTGAAGACGCACGGGATCGAAATGGAGACGGTCGAGGCTGCGCGCACCGTCAACCTGTCGATGCTGCGCCTGGTCGAACCCAAGCTGGCGACGCGGGCCAACGAGGGTCACGTCCAGGCCTCAGTGAAGACGGTCGAGGTGGAGAAGCGCGACTGGACGTATCCCGTCGGGTCGGTGCGGGTGCCGACCGATCAGCCGCTGGGCGACATCGTCGTGCTGCTGCTGGAGCCGCAATCCAGCGAGAGCTTCTTCGCCTGGGGCATGTTCCCAGAGGTCATGAGCCGGGTCGAATATATCGAGGCCTACGCCATCGCGCCGCTAGCGGACAAGATGATGGCGGCGGACCCCGCGCTGAAGGCCGAGTTCGAAGCCAGGCTGGCGGCCGATGCGACGTTCGCCGCCGATCCGCAGGCGCGCCTGGCCTGGTTCTACGAACGCACGCCCTTCTATGACGACCACTATCTGCTCTATCCCGTCGGGCGCGAGGACTGATCGATGACCACCCCGCTGATGTACGCCGTCCAGGCCGCCGCCCTGTGGAGCGGCCTGCTGATCCTGATGATGCTGGTGCTGTCGGGCGTCGTGGTCAGCGGGCGCCGCAAACACATGGTGTCGTTCGGCGACGGCGGAAACGCGGATCTGATGGCCGCCAGCCGGGCCTTCGGAAATCTGGTGGAATATGCGACGCCGGGCATGATCGCGATGCTGCTGCTGGCCGCCGTCGGAGCACCGGCCTGGATGGTCCATGGGGTCGGCGCGACGCTGTTCGTCGGTCGTGTCGCCCATGCCGTGGGCCTTTTGCTGCAGACCGGGCCGTCGCTGGGTCGCGTCGTCGGCATGCTGCTGACCTGGGTGGCGCTGCTGACGGCGGCTGTGGGCCTGATCGCCTTCGCCGTCGTCTGACGCGGTTGCGGTGCAGCGGGGCGTCCGCCATATCGGGGCATGACTGAAACCCTGGCTGCGCCCGTTTCCACCGATCTTCTCAACGACATCGTCAAGGCCGCGCTGAAGGCCGGCGCCGACGCCGCAGAGGCGGTCAGCGCTGATCGCCGATCCCTGTCGGTCGGGGTGCGTAACGGCAAGCTGGAAGACGTCGAACGCGAGGAATCGCGCGACCTGGGCCTGCGCGTGTTCGTAGGCCAACGGCAGGCGTCCGTTTCGGCCTCGGACCTTTCGCCCGCGACCCAGGCGCGGCTGGTCGAGCGGGCCGTGGCCATGGCGCGGTTGGCGCCGGAAGACCCCCACGCCGGTTTCGCGCCCGAAGATCGGCTGGCGCGCCGGCCGTTCGTCGATCTGGACCTGTTCGATCCCAGCGAACGCAGCGCCCAAACTCTGGAACAGGTCTCGGCCGAGGCCGAGGCGGCGGCCCTGGCGGTCCCGGGCGTGGCGCGATCCGAAGGCGGACACGCCGGCTGGTCGTCCAGCCGCTGGCGACTGGTGACCTCTCACGGGTTCGACGGCGCCTATGAGGGTTCGGCCTTCTCGCTGGGCGTCGGCGTCATCGCCGAAAAGGATGGGGCGATGGAGCGCGGCGGCGAGAGCCGTTCGACCCGCCACCTGTCCGACCTGCCGGGCGCCGACCTGATCGGCCGCACCGCCGGCGAGCGCGCCGTGGCTCGCGTGGGGCCGCGCAAGATCGCCTCGACCACCGCGCCCGTGATCTTCGACAACCGGATGGCGGGCCAGATCGTGTCGCCGGCCATCGGCGCCATTTCCGGCCCCTCGATCGCGCGCGGCACCTCGTTCCTGAAGGACCGCATGGGGCAGCGCGTCTTCGCCGAGGGCGTCACCTTGATCGACGATCCGTTCCGCCCGCGCGGCATGGGATCGACCCCGTTCGACGACGAAGGCGTGGCGGTTCAGAAGCGCGCCCTGTTCAACGACGGCGTCCTGACCACCTGGTTGCTGAACAGCGCATCGGCCCGACAACTGGGCCTGGAAACCACCGGCCATGCATCGCGGGGTTTGGCCGGGCCATCCGGCGTCTCGACCCACAATCTGCATATGGAGCCGGGCGAGCGGGATCTGGCGGCCCTGATGGCGGATGCCGACACCGGCCTGTTGGTGACGTCGATGTTCGGCCCGTCGCTGAACGGCAATACAGGCGACTGGTCCGCCGGGGTGTCGGGCTTCTGGTTCGAGAACGGCGTGATCGCCTATCCGGTCAGCGAGGTCACAGTCGCGGGAAAGCTGACCGACCTCTATCTACGCATCCAGCGCGGTTCGGATCTGGAGTTCCGGGGCGGGTTCAACGTGCCCAGCCTGATGTTCGATGCGGTGGCCATCGCGGGCAAATGATCGACTTGCACGCCGACCTCGACCTGATCCGCCAGGCGGCCATCGACGCCGGGGCGCTGGCCATCGCTGAGCGTGAGGCGGGGCTGAAGATCGAGGCCAAGGTCGGCGGTTCGCCCGTCACCAGCGGCGACCTGAAGGTCGACGCCATGCTGAAGGACAGGCTGCTGTCGGCGCGGCCCGACTATGGCTGGCTGTCGGAAGAGACGGCGGACACGGCCGAGCGTCTGTCGAAACGCCGCATCTTCGTGGTCGATCCCATCGACGGCACCGTCGCCTATATGAAGCGGACGCCGTGGTGGTGCGTGCCCATCGCCGTGGTCGAGGACGGCGAGGTCGTCGCCGCCGTCATCCATGCGCCCGAGGTGGACGAGACCTATGTGGCGACGCGCGGCGGCGGGGCGCGACGTAACGGCAAACCCATCCACGCCTCGGATGTCGATACGCTGGAGGACGCCTCGATCCTGGGCGATGCGCGACTGATCGAAGCGCCCTATTTCGACGAAGAACCCTGGCCGTCGATGCGGTTCGAGAAACGCAACGCCCTGGCCTATCGGATGGCGCTGGTCGCCGCCGGCGCCTTTGACGCCGCCCTGGCCCTGACGCCGAAATGGGATTGGGACGTCGCTGCGGGCTGGCTGATCGCGACCGAAGCCGGCGCGAGGGTCAGCGATCACCACGGGCGGCCGTGGGCCTTCAACCGGCCCGATCCGCGTCAGGCCAGCCTGGTCTGCGCGGCGCCGATCATCCAGCCGATGATCGTGCGGCGCTGTAAAAACGTGCCGCTTTCGACCTGAGGCGAGGGCGGAAAAACCCCGGCCCACATTGATCCGAGGGCGTTCTCGGCCTATGCCGCGCGCAAACCTCCTCCCCCAAAGCCTTCTGGCCCAGCCTTCAGGATTTCCGATGACCGATCAGAACGCCGTCTCGCCGCAACTTCTGCACATCGTGATCGGCGGCGAGCTTCGTCACCTGGGCGAGCCGACTTTCCGCGACCTGTCGCAGGTCGAGTTCGTCGGCGCCTTCGGCAGCTATGACGAAGCCAAGAAGGCCTGGAAGGCGCGCGCCCAGGCGACCGTGGACAACGCCCACATGCGCTATTTCATCCTGCACGCCCACAAGCTGATCGATCCGCGCGGCGACGTGGCCTGAGCCGAGGACTGAGTGCGACATCGAGGAGCCGAACCGGCTCCTCGATCCGACGTTTCGATCTGTAGGCGAGGACGACGATGAACCTGGAACCGCAACAGATCTTCCAACTGGTCAGCCTGCTGGCCGTGCTGGCGCTGTTCAGCTTTTCGCTGCGCGGCCACATCAACTACGCCCGCTGGTTCAAACGGTGGGAGGCCGACCGCAAGGCCCGTCGCGACGCCGAACTGGCCGCCGAGGCCCGCGCAAACGGCGAGGCCGGCGACGAGCCGAAAACCGGCCCCTGGGGCTGAAGCCCCTACTCCCGCCGCAGCAGCTTGTCGGTCAGCAGCGTGCCCCACCAGCCGGCTTTGAACTCGGCGCGGATGGCCTTGGGGTCATAGTCGGGGCTGTCGACCCAGTCGATAAAGCTGACGCCCTTCGGCTCGATCTCGTTGACGTATTTTTCCAGCGTATAGTCCAGCACGCCGGTCAGCCCTTCGCGGGAATGCAGATATTTCTTGGAGAGCTGCTTCATGGCGACCGCGATCGGCTCGCCCAGGTGGAAGTGGCGATAGAAGACCGCCATCATGCCCGCCCGATCCGCGCCGGACTTGCAGTGGATCAGCACCGGATACTGGATCGTCCTGAACAGCTCGCGCGCGCGGTGGATCCGCACCGTCTCGGGCGGATCGCGCGAGTCCAGCGGCGCGTCGATCAGGGTCAGGCCCAGCCGCTCGCAAGCGTCCTTCTCAAGCCAGTAATAGCCCTCGTCGCGTTCACCGCGCAGGTTGATGACCGTCTTGACGCCCTTCTTTTTCCAATAGGCCAGCTGGCGCGGCGACGGCTGGTTGGTGCGCACCAGATCCGGGCCCAGCCAGTGGGCGTTGGAAAAGACCACGCGCAGAAACGCGTGGTCGGCCCAGAAATAATGCCAATGCGCCCGAAAACGGCCCATCGCGGTCGAGAGGTCGAAGCGCGCCATGCCCGCCAGATAGCGATCCGACGCCGCCGCGTCATCCGATCTCGATCCTGATGCGTTGGAATGTTCGTCGAGACCGGAGAACACCCCGATGAGAACCCTCGCCGCAACCGTTGTCTTCGCCGCCAGCCTGTGGGCCGGCGCGGCCGCCGCACAAACACCACCGCCCGAAGACCCCGCCCTGATCGCCTATCTGCGCGACCGGGCCAAGAAGGCGCTGGACACCACCCGCTATACGGCCGCGATCACACCGGACGGGGCGATGACCCTGGTGTATCTGACCGGCCCCAATTGGTGCGGCTCGGGCGGATGTCGGCTGCTGGTGCTGGACCGCACCGGCGCGACATATCGCTCGGTCGGCGAGATCAGCGTCGCGCGCGCGCCGATCCGGCTGCTGGAGCGACAGACCCATGGCCGACGGGATCTGGGCGTCTATGTCGCGGGCGGCGGAATCACCGAAGGCTATGAGGTCGCCGTGCCGTTCGACGGGCGTCGATACGCGTCCAATCCGACGGTTCCGCCCGCCGTAAGGATCCAGGAAGCGCCCGGCGAAACCCTGATCCGCGCCGACGAGCCGGGCCGTGCGCTGGAACCTTCGCCGGACAAGCCTTGACTTGAACGGCGGCTCGGACGACCGAGAGCCGATGACCGTCGCCGCCTCCGAAACCATGCCGCTGCGCGCCTTGCTGGCGCGGATTTGGCGCGACTATCTGTCCAAGCACAAGGGATCGCTGATCCTGTCGGTCTTGTGCGCGGCGACGACGGGTCTGCTGACGGCGGCGCTGCTGAAGCTGCTGGAGCCGGCCGTCAACGGTCTGTTCCTTGGCGGGACCAGGCCGATCAGCCTGTTCGGCCTGGTGACCTTTCCGGCGGACAAAGCCGTCGTCTGGATCCCGGTCGCCATCCTGACCGTCGCCATTGCGCGGACCCTGGCGGCGCTGGGTCAGGCGGCTCTGGTTAACCGGCTGGGCCACACCATCGTCGGCGACATCCAGATTCGCCTGTTCGGGGCCATGATCCGCGCCGATCTGGCGCGCTTACGCAGCCAGCACTCGGGCGGCTTCGTCTCGTCGGTGCTGTTCGACGCCAATATGGTGCGCGAGGCCTTCACCTCGGGCGTGGTCAACTATACCCAGAACCTGCTGACCCTGATCGCGGTCCTGATCTACATGGGGTTCATCGACTGGCAGCTGACGATCGTCGTGCTGCTGGGTGTGCCGCTGGTGGCGCTGGTGCTGCGCCGGTTCGGGCGCAAGACGCGCAAGGCCGCCGTCGGCGCCATGGCCGAGACCGAGAACCTGTCCACCGCCCTGATGGAGAATCTGGACGGGGTTCGCCTGATCAAGATCGAGAACCGCGAGGCCGCCGAACAGGACCGCGTCGCCGAGGTGGTCGCCCGTCGCCAACGCCACGTCATCAAGGGCGCCAACGCCCGCGCCTTCGCCGGCCCGTCCAGCGATCTGGTCGCCTATATCGTCGTCGCCGCCGTCATGGCCTACGCCGGATGGCGGGCGCAGTCGGGCGACATGACCGTGGGCGGTTTCGCCGCCTTCATCGGCATGCTGCTGGCCGCCGGGCAGGCCCTGCGTCAGGTGACCAACCTGGCCACGGTGATGAGCGAGGGTTTCACCGCCGCGCGCCGCCTGTTCGGCGCCCTGGACATCCAGCCTGAAATTCGCGAGGCGGCCGACGCCGCGCCCCTGGCCGCCGGGCCGGTGGAGGTCGTGCTGGACACTGTGTCCTTCGCCTACGCCGGGACCGATGCGCCGACGCTGGACGGGGTGTCCCTGCGGGTCGCGCCGGGCGAGACGGTGGCGCTGGTCGGGCCGTCGGGCGGCGGCAAGAGCACGATCCTGAGCCTGCTGCCGCGCTTCTACGACGTGACCGGCGGGGCGGTGACGATCAACGGCGCGGACGTGCGGGCGCTTCGCATCCATGACCTGCGCGACCACATCGCCCTGGTGACGCAGGAACCCTTCCTGTTCGACGACACCATCGCCGCCAACATCGCCTATGGCCGGCCGGGCGCGACGCAGGCGCAGATCGAGGACGCCGCGCGGTCCGCCGCCGCCCACGACTTCATCACAGCCTTGCCGCAGGGCTACGACACCCGCGCCGGAGAGGCGGGCCTGCGGCTGTCGGGCGGCCAGCGCCAGCGGATCGCCATCGCCCGCGCCTTCGTCAAGGATGCGCCGATCCTGTTGCTGGACGAGGCGACCAGCGCCCTGGACACCGAGAGCGAGGCCCTGGTGCAGGCGGCGCTGGAGCGGCTGATGCAGGGGCGCGCCACCCTGATGATCGCGCACCGCCTGTCCACCGTCAGAAACGCCGACCGCATCTATGTGATCGAGGCCGGCCGGGTGGTCGAGGAAGGCTCGCACGACACCTTGGTCGCCAGAGGCGGCCTCTATTCGCGCCTGGCCCGCCAGCAGTCGCTGGACGGCGCCGCGCCCACGGTCGAGACTGTCGCGTGAGGCCGCTGCGCATTCCGGCCGTCCAGGCCAGCCTGTCTTTCATCCTGGCGCACTGGATGCAGTTCTGCTTCGCCACCATGCGCTGGACCCACGAAAACCAGGCGGTGGCCGAGGGTGTTTGGGCCCAGGGCGGCGGGGTGCTGTGCGCCTTCTGGCATTCGCGTATCGGCCTGTCGCCGGCGTGCTGGCCGCTGAACCGCGCGCAGCCGGCCAAGGCGTTGATTTCCCTGTCGGCGGACGGTCAGTTCATCGCCAAGGCCGTGGCTCGCCAAGGCTTTCCCGCCATTCGCGGTTCGTCGTCCAACAAGGACAAGGCGGACCGGGACAAGGGCGGATCGCAGGCGCTGCGGGCGGGCCTGCGTCAGTTGAAGATCGGCGCCCTGGCCATCACGCCGGACGGTCCGCGCGGCCCGGCGCGCCAGATGGCCGAGGGTCTGCCGATGATGGCCAATATCTCAAAGGCGCCGACGCTGTTCATCGGCATGTCGTGCAATCCGGCCATCCGGCTGAACAGCTGGGACCGCGCGATCCTGCCTCTGCCCTTCGCCAAAGGCGCCATCGTCTGGGACATCGCCGATTATCCGACCGGCGACGACCTGGATCACGTCCGCCAGGACTGGGCCGCGCGGCTGAACGCCGTCGAGGCGCGAGCCGATGCGATCACGGGCCTGAAACCGTGAGGCTGCAGCCGTGACGCCGCTGCCGCTGATCGCCTATCGGCTGGCGACGCGCGCGCTGGAGCCGCTGGCCCCGCGCCTGCTGGATGGGCGCGCCAGGCGGGGCAAGGAAGACCCGGTGCGGGTGGACGAGCGGATGGGCTTCACCCGCACCGCGCGCCCCGCGGGCGATCTGGTCTGGCTGCACGGCGTCAGTGTCGGCGAGAGCCTGTCGCTGCTGCCCGTGGTCGAGCGGCTGACGAAGGCGCGTCCCGACCTGACCGTTCTGGTCACCTCCAGCACCGTGACCTCGGCGCATATTCTGGCCGAACGGCTGCCGACAGGCGTGATCCACCAATATGCGCCGGTCGATGCGCCGGGCGTGGTCGAGCGGTTCCTGGACCATTGGCGGCCAGCCCTTGCGGTCTTCGTCGAAAGCGAACTGTGGCCGAACCTGCTGCTTGAGGCGAAACGGCGAGGGGTGAAACTGGCCCTGGTCAGCGCGCGCATCACCGAGAAGACGGTCGAGGGCTGGGCGCGGTTTCCGGCCTCGGCGCGGGCGCTGACCGGCGCCTTTGATCTGGTCCTGCCGCAGGATGCGGTTTCGGCCCAACGGCTGGAGGGCATGGGCGCGCGGATCGACGGGCTAGTGAACCTGAAACTGTCGGGAGAGGCCCTACCGCACGATCCCGCCGCCTTCAGCCGTCTAAGCGCCGCCATCGGCGACCGGCCGGTGATCGTCGCCGCCAGCACCCATGAGGGCGAAGAGATCGCCATCGTGCGCGCGCTGGACCATTTGAGCGAGCGTGTCTGCCTGATCCTGACGCCACGCCATCCCGAGCGGGGGGCGCACATCGCCCAGGCCCTGCAACGCGACGGCTACGCCTTCGCCATGCGTTCGCGCGGCGAGACGATCGGGCCGGACACCGACATCTATCTGGCCGACACCCTGAACGAAATGGGCCTGTTCCTGCGCCTCGCCGACGTGGTGGTCATGGGCGGCTCATTCGCGCCCGCCATCGGCCTGCCGCCGGTCGGCGGGCATAATCCGCTGGAGCCGGCGCGGCTGGGCAAGCCGACGATCACGGGACCAGATGCATCCAACTGGGCGCCGGTCACGGCGGCCCTGGTCGAGGCGGGAGGCCTGGCCCTGGTTCAGGCGCCCTCCGACCTACCCGGCGTGATCGAGCCCCTGCTGGAAGACCTGAACGCGGCCAGGGCCATGGGCGAACGCGGACGCCGCGCGGCGGTCGAGGCTGGAGGCGGGCTGGAGCGACTGTGGGCGCTGCTGTCGCCGCTGATGCCGCAGAGGCAGGGCCGGCGATGAAGCTGAACACGCCGCGCTGGTGGTATGTGCGCGACAGCAACCACGCCCGGATGACGCGCACGGCGTTGAAACCGCTGGGCTGGATCTGGGCCGCCGTGACCGCGCGTCGGATCGCCCGGACCGCGCCGTTCGATCCCGGCTGTGCGGTGATCTCGGTCGGCAATCTGACGGTGGGCGGATCGGGCAAGACGCCTGTGGCGCGCGAGACGCTGCGGCTGCTGCGGGCGGTGGGCGTCGAGGCGCAAGGCTTGTCGCGCGGCTACGGGGGGCGGCTGGAAGGGCCGGTTCGGGTCGATCCTCAAATCCATACGGCCGACGATGTCGGGGACGAGCCGCTGATGCTGGCGCAGGGGTCGCCGGTCTGGATCGCGCGCGATCGCGTCGCGGGCGCCAAGGCCGCCGTCGCGGAGGGCGCGCAGGCTTTGGTGCTGGACGACGGCCATCAGAACCCGGCCCTGAAAAAAACCGTCAGCCTGATCGTCGTTGACGGCGAGACGCGCGGCGACGAATGGCCGTTCGGGGACGGATCGGTCTTTCCCTCAGGCCCGATGCGCGAGCCGTTGAAGGCCGGGCTGGCGCGCGCCGACGCCGTGGTGGTCATGCTGCCGACCGATGTTGAGGACGCCGATCCCGAACTGCTGGCGGTGTTCGGCGCCCTGCCCGTCTTTGTCGCGCGCCTGACGCCAGAGGGGCCGCCGCCGTCGGGGCCTCAGGTCGGGTTCGCCGGCATCGCCAAGCCGTGGAAGGTCGAACGGTCGCTTAAGGCGGCGGGCTGTGACCTGGCGGACTTCGTCCCCTTCCCTGATCATGCGGCCTATAGCGCCGAGACCATGGCGTTCCTGACGGATCGGGCGGCGGTGTTCGACGCCGGGCTGGTGACCACGGAAAAGGACTGGGTCAGGCTGACGCCCGACCAGCGCGCGCATGTCACGGCCTGGCCGGTCGTCGCCAGGTTCGAGGATGTGGCGGCTTTCGCCGCCTTCCTGACCTCCAGGATTCAATCGGCGCGATAGATGACGCCGGACTTCATCACGAACTTCATCCGCTCCAACTCGGTCACGTCCGTCAGCGGATCGCCCGAGACGGCGACGATGTCGGCGGGCATGCCGACGGCGATCTTGCCGGCCTCATTGGCGATGCGCAGGTGTTCGGCGGCGCCGACGGTGGCGGTCTGGATGGCCTCGAGCGGGCTCATGCCGGCGCGGACCAGAAGCGCGAACTCCTGGGCGTTGTCGCCGTGGGCCGAAACGCCCGAGTCGGTGCCGAAGGCGATCCTGACCCCGCCCTCGTGCGCGCGGCGCGCCATGTCCAGCATCTTGGGCCCGGCTTCCAGCGCCTTGGCCGTCTGGGCGGGGGTGAAGAAGTTGTCGGGTCCCGAGGCGATGCGCGCCACAAAATCCCCAGCCAGCAGGGTCGGGATCAGCCAAGCGCCGTTCGACTTGAACAGGCGGATCGACTGATCGTCCAGATAGGTGCCATGTTCGATGGAATCGCCTCCGGCCCGCAGGAAGGCGTTGATGCCGTCCACACCGTGGGCGTGCGCCGTCACCTGGCGGCCCATGCGGTGGGCGCTGCCGACGATGGCGGCCAGTTCGTCGTCGCTGAACTGCTGGTTCAGGCCGGCGGCGGTGTTGGACAGCACGCCGCCGGTGGCCGTGATCTTGATGATGTCGGCGCCGGCGCGAACCTGGGTGCGCACGGCCCGCATGCAGTCCTCAGGTCCCGAGCAGATGCTCTCGGACGACAGCAGGTGCATGACGTCCTCGCGATAGCCGTTGATGTCGCCATGCCCGCCGTGGATCGACACCGACGACCCCGCCGCAATGATGCGCGGTCCCGGCACGTCGCCGTTCCGAACGGCGTTTCGCAGGGCGAAGATGGCTTGGTTCGAGGCGCCCAGATCCGCCACCGTCGTAAAGCCGGCCATCAGGGTGCGACGCGCGTAGCGGACGCCGACCATCGCCTGATCCGCATCCGAAAGCGTCACCTCTTCAAGGCGTGCGTTCGGGTTTTGCTGGCTCGTCAAATGGACGTGGCTGTCGATCAGGCCGGGCAGGACAAAGGCTTGGCGAAGGTCCACGACCTTGCCTTGCGACGCATCGCCGACGAAGCCGTCGCGCACTTCAACGAGCTGGTTCCCTCTGATCACGAGAGTTTTATCGCGTTGCACAACGCCGTTCGACGGATCCGCAAGCAACCTTCCGGCTTCAACGAACGTTGTGTTTGGTTGGGTCGAAACGCCTGTGGCAACGGGGGTTTGCTGCGCGTGAGCGCCTAGCGCCGACGCCATCAGCGCCGCCAGCGCGATTCCAAAACGCTTCATCGATCTCTCCCCGCGACGCGTCGGCCGCAAAAATGCCCCACAAGGCTCAGGTTGCCTCGCCCGTAACCAACTGAAACAAACACGCCTCAAGACCAACCGCAACGAGGGCGTCGCATGCGGCTATCGAGACGAGGACTTATTCTGGGTGGATCGGCCATGCTGGCGGGATGCGCCAGCGCGAGCGCTACGGCGCCGCTGACGACGGCTCAGAACGGAACTCCGATCGCCATGCCGCAGGTCGGTCTGCCCACGGTCCAAACCTCCGCCCTGACGCCTCCGCCGCTGGATCCCCGCGGTCACGTTCGCAAGGAACTGATGGAGCGCGCCATGACCGCGCTGGACACCCATCATCACCGCCTGCCGCTGCGTGACCGGATGTATCTGGTCGATTTCCAGAAGTTCTCGGGCGAGGAGCGGCTGTACGAAGTCGACCTGATCGCGGGTGAAGTGAAGGTGCTGCGCACCTGCCACGGTCGGGGATCGGACCCCAGCCACACCGGCTATGCCCAGCGCTTTTCCAACACGCCGGATTCCAACATGTCCTCGATCGGCGCCTATGCGACGGCCGGCGCCAACTGGGGCGCGCAGCAGGGGCCGAACGTGCTGCTCGACGGGCTGGAATACACCAACGACAAGGCGCGCGAGCGGGCCATCATCATCCACGGCGCCGACTACGCCGATCCCGACTTCCTGGCGCGCGAAGGCAAGCTGGGCCGCAGCTACGGCTGTTTCTCGGTCGCACATACCGACCTGCCGGCCTTGCGCGAGCGCATGGGCGAAGGCCGACTGCTGTTCGCGGCGGCCTAAACTGCAACGTCGCCCGCTCGCTCAAGTGGTTTGACGGCCTCGTGAAAGGTGCATAGGGTTTGCTCCTCACAGGAGCACCCCGATGTCTCTCGTCGCCGCTTTGGCCGCTCTGATGCTCATTCAAGAGCCATCAGCGGGTGCGGTCGATCAGCCCACGCGGCTGGAAGACATCGACGTGGTCGGAAGAAGCCTAAGATCGATGATCGATGACTTCGTCGGCGAAGTCGCTGCTCCGAACTCGGGTCGCGGCATCGCACGATGGGATAATGCGGTCTGCGTAGGCGTTGCCAATCTTGAACGAGAGACGGCGCAATACATCGCCGACAGGGTGTCGACAGTAGCGGAAGACATTGGTCTTTCGCCTGGCGCGCCGGGATGTAAACCGAATATATTGGTGATCGCCACTGACCAGCCGTCAGCCTTGGCGACCGAGCTTGTGCAGCGGCGCTCGAGAGCTTTTCGAATGGGTGGGTCCGGTATGGACCGAGGCGGCGCTGCTCTTCGTGCCTTTCAGTCGTCTGACAAACCTGTCCGATGGTGGCAACAGGCAATGCCCGTAGACTCTGAAACGGGGCAGCGCGCGGTACGTATTCCGGGCGAGTGTCGCAACTCTTGTACAAGCGTGAAAGACTTTGCCCCTACAATCAGCGTTTTTTCCGCATCGCGCATTTCGTCTCAAATCGTGGACAATATTTTCCGAACGATTGTAGTAGTCGATGTCAATCAAACAATGAATGTCTCCGGTCAGCAGTTGGCTGACTACATAGCCATGATTTCGTTTGCTCAGATTGATCCTGACGCTAATACGCGACCTTACGTGTCTGTGCTTAATGTCTTCGACACGCCAGACATAGCTGAAGGCCTGACCGATTGGGACGTGGCTTATCTAAAAGGCTTGTATGACGCCGAAAGAACGCGCCAAAACGGTAGAGCGGGAAAGACAGAAATCGCGGCATCAATAGAGCGCACCCACGAGAGATTGCGTTCAACAAGCGATGCGGACGAAGCGCCTCCTCCCTGATTTCGGCTTCAACCCCGGTCCAGCGCCCGCCAGCCGATGTCGGAGCGGTTGAAACCGCCCGGCCAGTCGATCTTGCGGATGGCGGCATAGGCGCGTTCGCGGGCTTGGGCGATGTCGTCGCCCTCGGCGCAGACGTTCAGGACGCGCCCGCCCGAAGCGGCCAGCAAGCCGTCGTCGCGGCGCTTGGTCCCGGCATGGAAGACCTGGACATGAGGGCCGAAGTCCTGGTCGGCGCCGCGGATGATCGAGCCTTCCAGCGGGCTGTCGGGATAGCCCTTGGCCGCCATGACCACGCAGATCACCGTCTGAGGCTTGAAGGCGGGCGAGGCCAGTCCTGAGACGTCGCCGCGCGCGCAGCCCAGCAGATAGGGCACGATGTCGCCCGCCATCCGCATCATCAGCACCTGGCATTCCGGGTCGCCGAAACGGGCGTTGAACTCGACCACCTTGGGGCCGTCCTCGGTCGCTATCAGGCCGGCGTAGAGGACGCCGCGATAGGGCGCGCCCTCTTCGGCCATCTTACGGATCGTCGGCTGGACGATCAGCGCGTCGGCCTGCTGCACCAGCTCGGGCGTGAAGACGGGCGCGGGCGAGTAGGCGCCCATGCCGCCGGTGTTGGGGCCAAGGTCGCCGTCGAAGGCGCGCTTGTGGTCCTGGGCGCCGCCGAACAGCAGGGCGCGGCGACCGTCGCACAGGGCGAACAGCGAGCCTTCCTCGCCGTCCATGAACTCCTCGATCACGACGCGGGCGCCGGCCGCGCCGAACCGGCCGCCCAGCATCCGTTCAATTTCGGCCTCGGCGTCGGGGCGGTCGGGGCTGATGGCCACGCCCTTGCCGGCGGCCAGGCCATCGGCCTTGATGACATAGGGCGGCCGGAACACGTCCAGCGCCGCCTTGGCGTCCTTGACCGTGTCATAGACGCCGTAGCCGGCGGTGGGGATTTCGTGCCGTTCAAGGAAGCCCTTCGAAAAGGCCTTCGAGGTTTCCAGCTGCGCCGCCTTGGCGGTCGGCCCGAAGCAGGGAATGCCGGCCGAGGCGAGACGGTCGGCGAGACCAGCGGCCAGCGCTACCTCTGGACCAACAACGACCAGATCGGCCTTGATCTCTCTGGCCAAGGCGGCCAGGCCTTCGGCGTCGTCCGCCTTGACGACGCGCAGCTCGCACAGCTTCTCGATGCCAGGGTTGCCCGGTGCGGCGACCAGGCGCGTGACCAGCGGAGACTGGGCGATCTTCCAGGCCAGGGCGTGTTCGCGGCCGCCCGATCCGACGAGAAGAATGTTCATGAGATCGGGCAATGACCGGCCGGCGCCGGCCGGTCAAGCGCCCGTCAGACTTAACGCCGCATTCAGCGTCCAATCAGCGAACGGGCGGGGTCCAGGCCGGCAGGGCCTGAAGCTGACCGGGCGTCAGATCGGTGACCAGATCCCGGTCGCCGTTGCGGTCGATCGGAGACACATCCGCGACCGGAACCCGCACCTTCATGTCGCCAGGCCCGTTCAGCTCGATCACCAGATGGGTCAGGGCGCCCGAAGCGTCCAGCACCAGGGTTTCGACATCGCCCAGATCGACGTTGTCACGCGAATACAGGTCCGCATCCTCCAGCTGATCGCGGGTCATGTTGAAGGCCAGGGCGGCGTTCGAGGCGGCGGCATCGGCCTGCTGGTCCGGCAAGGCCACGGGCGGCGCGCCCGGCGCAGGGGCCTGGACCACATCGTCGTCGCGATCCGAGCAGGCGACGACGCCGCCGGTCATGCAAAGAACGGCGGCGAGCGGGACGAAGCGGTTCATACGGCCTCCTTGGGCATTAGAGCAGCGCCGAGACGACATAGACGCCCAGCCCCAGCAGAATGATGCAGCCGATGATCAGCCACGGGCTCATGGCCCCGCCGCCCCCGGCGCGGCGCGACAGATCGCGCTCATGTGGGTCGCGGTCAGAAGGATCGGTTCCGGGCGGGTCGGCGGCCATGAAAGTCGAACGACAGGGCGCGCGCAGCGTTCCCGGACGGATCGACGCAGGCTAGGGTGGGTCCCATGAGCGACGACTCCTACGTATTCGAAGGCCCGGCCGAGGTCCCCGCCCCGCGCGACAACAATCCGCCCCTGTCGATCTCGGAACTGTCGTTCGCGCTGAAGCGCACGCTGGAAGACCGGTTCGGCCACGTGCGGCTGCGCGGCGAGGTCTCCAAGGTCAACCGCCACGCCTCGGGCCACATCTATCTGACGCTGAAGGATGACAAGTCGGCCATCGACGGCGTGGTGTGGAAGGGGTCGGTGCGCGGCCTGGGCGTCCAGCCCGAGGCCGGGCTTGAGGTCATCGTCACCGGCAAGATCACCTCCTATCCGGCGCGGTCGTCCTATCAGATCGTGATCGAGAGCATGGAGGCGGCCGGCGCCGGCGCCTTGCTGGCCCAGTTGGAGCGGCTGAAGATCCGCCTGCGTGAGGAAGGGCTGTTCGAGCCGGGTCGCAAGAAGCCCCTGCCCGCCTTTCCCGCGACCATTGGCGTGATCACCAGCCCGACCGGCGCGGTGATCCGCGACGTGCTGCACCGGATTGCCGAACGCTGGCCCTGTCGCGTCATGGTCTGGCCTGTGGTCGTTCAGGGCGATTCGGCCTGCGGGCAGGTGTCGAACGCCATTCGCGGCTTTGATGCGATGACCGCCGACGGGCCGATCCCCCGCCCGGACCTGCTGATCGTCGCGCGCGGCGGCGGGTCGGTCGAGGACCTGTGGTGCTTCAACGACGAAGGCCTGGCGCGAACCGTGGCGGCGGCGCGCATTCCGATCATCTCGGCCGTGGGGCACGAGACCGACACCACCCTGATCGACTTCGTCTCGGATCGCCGGGCGCCGACCCCGACGGGCGCCGCCGAAATGGCGACGCCGGTGCTGGCGGACCTGCGCTACGCCGTCGCGGACATGGACCGGCGCATGGTGCAGGCGGGCGGGCGGCTGATCGAGGATCGACGCACGCGCCTGCGGGCCGTGGCGCGCGGCCTGCCGGCGCGGCCGGAGGACCTGCTGGCTCTGGCGCAGCAAAGGCTGGACCATGTGTCGAGCCGGCTGGGATCGGGCCTGCAACGCAATGTGGCCCTGCACGAGCGGCATCTGGCGGTGACCGGCGGCAAGCTGAGCCCGGCCCTGCTGCGCACGCGGATCGAGCGAGGTCAGGATCGGCTGCGCGGCGCGGGTGACCGCCTGGGTGCCGCGCTTCAGGCCGGCGTGGCGCGCGGCGAACGGCGGCTGTTGCAGGTCTCGGCGCGGCTGTCGCCCGAACCGCTGCATCGGCGGCTGGACCAGCGTCAGGCCCGGCTTGAAGCCGTCGGGGCGCGGCTGGACGGGGTCATGCCGCGCCGACTGGAGCGCGAAAACGATCGCCTGGCGGCGCTGTCGCGCGCGCTGACGACCCTGGACCCCGGCCGTCCCAAACCCGGCTTCGCCCGCGTGGAAGATTCAGACGGCGCCTGGATCACCTCGGCCAAGGCGCTGGAGGCGGGTCAGGCGGTCCGGCTGGTATTCGGCGATGGCGTTCAGCCCGCGACGATCGACGGCGGCGAACCCCGCCCGTCGCCGCCGCGTCCGGCGGTCAAGCCGAAGCCGTCCGCCGCCGATCAGGGCAGCCTGTTCTGACGGCGGCGGATATGATCCGCGTTTTCCGCTTCGCCCCGGCGCCGCTTCCTGCTAACGGCGCCGCATGAAGATCACGCGCCTCGCCGTCACCGCCTATGTGTTCGCCCTCCTGATCATCGTCCTGGATCAGCTGACCAAGGCCTGGATCATCAGCGGCCTGTCGCTGCAGGAAGTCGGTCGCATCCCCGTCTTCCCGCCGATCCTGAACTTTAGTTGGGTCGAGAACACCGGCGTCAGCTTCGGCCTGTTCGGCGGCGGCGAAGCGCGCTGGGGGCTGGCCATCTTCTCCATCGTCGTCTCGGCCGGCCTGGCGTGGTGGGCGACGCAGTCGAACCGTCGCCTGCTGATCACCGCGATCGGCTTCGTCATGGGCGGAGCGCTGGGCAATGTGATCGACCGGATCCGCTTCGGCTATGTGGTCGATTTTATCGACTTCTCGGGCACCGGCGTCTTTCCCTGGGTGTTCAACGTCGCCGACAGCGCCATTACCATCGGCGTCGTGCTGCTGATCATCGACAGTCTGGTGTCTGACAAACCCGTGAAAGCCTGACGGCTTTCGACGCTTTCGAGCCTGATTCACGGCCTTGGCGGGATCGCCCCCTCGACCGATCAGGCTCCGAGGTTGGCGCGGCCCACGAAAAGTCGTAATCACCCCGTCTTCACTATGCCGACTGCGCCATCGCGGCGCTTCCTGCATCAGCCGACCAGAGCCTGAAACCATGCGTATCCGCAGTGTCGCCGTCCTGACCCTCGTCGCCTCCTCCGCGCTCGCCGTCTCGGCCTGCGGAAGCATCAAACAGGGCATCGGCCTGACCAAGGTGGTGCCCGACGAGTTCGTCACCGTCTCCACCGCACCGCTCAGCATTCCGCCGGAATACGGCCTGCGTCCGCCCGCGCCCGGCCAGCCGCGCCCGCAGGAACTGGCTCCCGAAAGCGCCGCGCGTCAGATCCTTCTGGGTCAGCGTCAGGCCGTCACCCGCACGCCGGGCGAACAGGTCCTGGTGGCCCAGGCCGGCGGCGAACAGGCCGACCCGCTGGCCCGCTATGTCGTCGATGACGAGTTCGGCGATCTGGCGCACAAGGACGAAAGCTTCGCAAACCGCCTGATGTTCTGGCGCAAGGACGACGCTTCGACACAGGCCCCGACGGTCCGCCAGACCGCCGAAGGCCAGAAGACCATCGACGCCTCGACCGAGGCCGCCCGCCTTCAGGCTCTGACCGGCGGCCAGCAGGCCATCACGATCCAGCCGCGTCGCAGCAGCGGCTTCAAACTGCCGGGCCTGTAAGGACCGATACGACGGGCGCTTGCCACGGCAGCGTCCGTCCTTATTGTAAACGGACCTGATCAGGAGCCGTTTGCATGACCGAAACCGCCGATATCGCCGCCCTGTCCGGGATCGACCAACTGCGTCTGGGCATGACGGGCGGCTTCATCGCGCCCATCGCCCGCACCGTCGGCTTCGAACTGACCGAAGTGGAAGAAGGCCGGGTGGTGTTCGAGGCCATCCCCACCACCGCCGTCTATAATCCGCTGGGCACGGTCCATGGCGGCTGGATCGCGACGGTGCTCGACTCGGCCTGCGGCTGCGTCGTCCATTCGACGCTCCGGCCGGGTCAGACCTATACGACGCTGGAACTGAAGACGGTTTTTCACAAGGCGCTGACGGCCGGCACGCCGGTTCGTGCCGAGGGCCGGATCGTTCAGGCCGGTCGCCGCGCGGCCTTCTCGGAGGCCGATCTGCGCGGCCTGGACGGCAAGCTCTATGCGACCGCGACCTCGACCTGCCTGGTGATGGAGCGCTGAGGGCAGCAAGCGTTTGCCGCGCCTCGCTTTAGCCGCTATCAGCGGCGAGCGTTGATGATCGGCCGCCGATCGTCGTGCGCCCTCTCTCGCTGTCGGAAAAATAAGCTGATGCGTCGCGTGTTCACCGCCCTGGCCGCCCTCTCCATCGCGGCCTCCGTCCTGCCCGTCGCCGCCGAGGCCCAGACCTCCCAGCGTCAACGCGAGCGCGGCGGGCAACAGCAGCAGGCCTCGGGTGAAGACGCCGCGCCGTCGCGCGCGCCGCGCATCGCACCCCTGCGTCGCCGCGCCAACGCCGGCCCCTGTCCCTATGTGAAGATCCTCTACGACGCCGCCCGTTACGTCGAACTGGAAGGCGGCCGCGCCGCCGTGGCCAACGTCGGCTACACCGGCGAGATCGAAGGCGTCTCTTCGGACTGCGAATATCGCGAGGCCGATCCGATTCGCGTCGACATGGACGTGCTGTTCAACCTGGGCCGGGGCCCGCAGGCGACGGGCGAGCAGCGCACCTATCGCTACTGGATCGCGGTGACCGAGCGGAACAACGCCATCCTGTCCAAAGAATATTTCGATCTGCCGGTGAACTTCGAGGGCCAGCGCACCGCCTCGGTCACCGAAAAGCGCACCATCGTCATTCCGCGCGCCGGCATCGAGACCAGCGGCAGCAACTTCGAAATCCTGGTCGGTTTCGACGTGACGCCGGAAATGGCCGAGTTCAACCGCTCCGGCAGCCGCTTCCGCGTTAACGCCGGCACCACGCCGGCCACGCCCTCGCCTGCCTCCGCACCGAGCCAATAATGTCTGATCTGAAGACCGTCCTCAGCGAAGCGGTCGCCGCCGCCTTCGCCGCCGAAGGCGTGGACCCGGCCCTGGCCCGCGTCACCCCGTCGGACCGCCCCGATCTGGCCGATTTCCAGTCCAATGGCGCGCTCGCCGCCGCCAAGGCGCTGAAGGCCAATCCACGCGAACTGGCCGGCAAGATCGCCGAGCGCCTAAGCGCCGATGCCCGCTTCGCCTCGGTCGAGGTGGCGGGACCTGGCTTCATCAATCTGAAGCTTTCCGACGCGCTGCTGGCCGAACGCGCGATTGAGGTGGCGAACGACGCAGACCACGCGGGTGCCGCGACTGTGGCCGCACCGCGCCGGGTGGTCATCGACTACGGCGGTCCCAACGTCGCCAAGCCGATGCACGTCGGCCATTTGCGCAGCGCCATCATCGGCGAAAGCCTGAAGCGATTGTTCCGCTTCCGCGGCGACCACGTCACCGGCGACGCCCACTTCGGCGATTGGGGCTTCCAGATGGGCCTGCTGATCGTCGCGTGCGGCGACGAGGGTCTGGCCGAGGCCTTTATGGCCGAAGGTGACGGCCCCTTCCCGACCGAAAGCCCCGTCAGCCTGGCCGACCTGGACCGCCTTTATCCGCAGGCGGCAGGCAAGGCCAAGGAGGATCCGGCCTTCCGCGACCGCGCCCGCAAGGCGACGGCGGAACTCCAGAACGGACGTCCCGGCTATCGCGCGCTGTGGCAGCATTTCGTGGCGGTCAGCCGCGAGGCGCTGAAGCGCGAATACGGCGACCTGTCGGTCGATTTCGACCTGTGGAACGGCGAAAGCGACGCCGATCCGCAGATGCCGGAAATGCTGGCGCACCTGAAAGAGACCGGCCTGCTGGTCGAGGACGACGGCGCCCAGGTGGTTCACGTCGCCAAGCCCGGCGAGACGCGCAAGAAAAAGCTGGCCGACGGCTCGGTGATCGAGGCCCCGTCGCCCCCGCCCCTGCTGGTCATCAGCTCGGAAGGTTCGGCCATGTACGGCACGACCGACCTGGCCACGATCCTGGACCGCAAGAAGGCCCTGTCGCCCGACCTGGCCCTCTACGTCGTCGACGAACGTCAGGCCGAGCATTTCGAACAGGTCTTCCGCGCCGCCTATCTGGCCGGTTACGCCAAGGAGGGCGCGCTGGAGCATCTCGGCTTCGGCACGATGAACGGACAGGACGGCAAGCCTTTCAAAACCCGCGCGGGCGGGGTTCTGAAACTGCGCGACCTGATCGATCAGGCGACCGAAAAGGCGCGCGAGCGCCTGCACGAGGCTAAGCTGGGCGACGACCTGTCGCCGGAAGAGTTCGAGGCCATCGCGCACAAGGTCGCCATCGCGGCACTGAAGTTCGCCGACCTGTCGAACGCGCGCACGACCAGCTACGTCTTTGATCTCGATCGCTTCATGAGCTTCGAGGGCAAGACCGGTCCGTATCTTCTGTATCAGTCGGTGCGCATCAAATCCCTGCTGCGCAAGGGCGCCGAACAGGGACTGACGCCCGGCGCCATCGTCATCGCCGAACCGGCGGAGCGCGATCTGGCCCTGACGCTGGACGCCTTCTCGACCGCCGTGTCGGACGCCTACGACAAGCGGATGCCGCATCTGGTCGCCGAACACGCCTATCGGGTGGCCCAGTCCTTCTCGAAATTCTACGCCGCCTGCCCCGTGCTGATCGCGCCGGACGAAGCGACCAAACGCTCGCGTCTGGCCCTGTCGGCTGCGGCGCTGCGCCAGCTGGAAATCGCGTTGAATCTGCTGGGGATCGACACGCCTGAGCGGATGTAGGGTATAGACGGGGCGACATCCTCCCGGAGATCGCCCATGTCGCTCGACGCCTATATCGCCGGCCTGCCCAAGGCCGAACTGCACCTGCACATCGAGGGCTCGCTGGAGCCCGAGCTGATGTTCGAACTGGCGCAGCGCAATGGCGTGTCCATTCCCTACGACAGCGTCGAGGCGGTCAGGGCGGCCTATGATTTCTCGAACCTGCAGGACTTCCTGGACATCTATTATGCGGGTGCCGCCGTCCTGCTGACGCGGCAGGATTTCGAGGATCTGGCCTTCGCCTATTTCCAGCGCGCGGCGGCGGACAATGTGCGCCACGCCGAAATCTTCTTCGATCCCCAGACCCACACCGACCGGGGCGTGCCGTTCGGCGTGGTGGTCGAGGGGCTGATCGCGGGCATGGACCGGGCCAAGGCGGAGCTGGGCGTGAGCAGCGGCCTGATCCTCAGCTTCCTGCGTCACCTGACCGAAGAAGAGGCGTTTGCTACCTTGGAGATGGCCAAACCCTATCTGCATCACTTCATCGGCGTGGGTCTGGATTCGTCGGAGGTCGGCCATCCGCCGTCCAAGTTCCAGCGCGTCTTCGCTGCGGCGCGTGAGTTGGGCCTGAAACTGTGCGCCCACGCGGGTGAGGAAGGCCCGCCCGCCTATGTCCATGAGGCGCTGGACCTGCTGAACATCGACCGGATGGACCACGGCAATCGTTCCATGGAGGACGAGGCGCTGGTGCAGCGGCTGGCCGCCGAGCAGATGACCCTGACCGTCTGCCCTCTGTCGAACCTGAAGCTGTGCGTGGTCGATGACCTGAAGGACCATCCCGTGCCTGAGATGCTGCGCCGGGGCCTGCACGTCACCCTGAACTCGGACGACCCATCCTATTTCGGGGGATATGTGAACGAGAACTATCGCCAACTGGCGGCGGCCGTCGGCCTGACACGCGATCAGGTGACGCAATTGGCGAAGAACAGCTTCGAGGGGTCGTTCCTGGGCGAGGCGGAGAAGGCGGCGTTCTTGGCGGAGGTCGAGGCCTACGCGCAGGGATGATCCCTCTCCTCTCGTCATTGCGGGGCGTCCGAAGGACGAACCCGGAACCCAGAAGGCTTACATCCGGCCTGCGCTGCATCGTGCAGAGGAAATGCGGCCCTGGGTTCCGGGTCTTCGCTACGCTTCGCCCGGAATGACGAAAGGGAGCGGTCATCGCTTCCAGCCGCCAAATGTTCCTGTTATGTTCCGCGCATGGACCAGGCGGACGCACAGGCTGAAGACAGCGCGAACCTCCGCTGGCTGTTCGTCGATCTGAACGCTTTTTTCGCCAGCGTCGAACAGCAGATGAATCCGGACTGGCGGGGCAAGCCGGTCATCGTTCGGCCGGCGGAGAGCGAATACACCGGCGCCATCGCCGCCAGCTATGAGAGCAAGGCCTGGGGCGTTCACACCGGGATGCGGGTGTCCGAGGCGCGCAAACTGTGCCCTGACCTGATCGTCGCCGAGGCGCGCCCCGACCTCTACGTCAAAATCCATCAGCAGATCATGGCCGAGATCGACCGCCATGTGCCGGTGTGGAAGGTCGGCTCCATCGACGAATGTTCGTGTGAACTGCTGGGTCCGGAACGGCTGGAGGCGAACGCCGTCGCCCTGGCCCGACGGATTCAGGCGGGCATCCTGCAAAACGTCGGCGACTGCCTGCGGTCGTCCGTCGGGCTGGCGCCGTCGCGGTTCCTGGCCAAGACGGCCTGCGGCATGCAGAAGCCTGCCGGGCTGACGGTGCTGCGCGCCAACGAGCTGCCCGGCCCCCTGCTGGACCTGCCGCTGTCGAAATATCCGGGCATCGGCTCGCGCATGCAAATCCGGTTGCAGGCGGCGGGGGTCACCGACACGGCCGGCCTTTGGAACATGAGCGCAAAACAGGCCCGCGCGCTCTGGAACAGCATCGAGGGCGAACGCATCTGGCGGGGCCTGCATGGTCTGGACAGCGAGCCGACGCCGGAAAAACCGCCCGCCTCCATCAGCCACAGCCACGTCCTGGCCCAAGCCATGCGGACACCGGACAAGGCGCGGGCCGTGGCGCGGCGGCTGGTGGTCAAGTGCGGAGCCCGCCTGCGGCGCATGGGCCTGACCGGCGCCAGCTTGACCCTGCATCTGGACATGGGGCCGAAGGCGACGCCCCGAAGCGGTCGACGCGGCTGGGAAACGGCGGCGATGAGTTGTCCCATCGCGCCGACGCAGGACACCTTCGCCCTTCTGGCCGCGCTCGACAGTCTGTGGCGCAAGGTCGAGCCCGAACTGGAGGCGGGACGGCTGAGCTATGTCGGGGTCGGGGTGCACGGCCTGAAAGCCCGCGACGCGTTCGAGACCGACCTGTTCGCCGCCGGCCCGGATCAGGATGGCGAGGCTCCGTCTCTTCGCCTTTCCCAGGCGCTGGATGCGCTGAACCGCCGCTACGGCAAGGATACCGTCAGCATCGGCCCCAAGGCCGGCCTGCCCGACTATATCGGCGCCAAGATCGCCTTCACCCGCATCCCCGAGGCCGAGGATTTCTGGGAGTGAGGCACACCTAGCTCAGCAGGGACGCGGCCGCGATCTCAGCCACGCCCAAGGCCCGGAAACTGTCTTGGGCCGCCGCCTCGGTTTGCGGCGCGATGGCCCGGCTGGCGTCGGCGATCACCATTGCTTCGAACCCCTCGCGAACCGCGTCCTGGGCCGTGAAACGGACGCAGTAGTCGAAGGCCAGACCGCACAGAAAAACGCGCGTCACGCCCAGTTCACGCAACAGGCCGGCCAGCCCCGTCGGGGTGCGGTGATCGTTCTCGAAAAACCCGGAATAGCTGTCGACCGCCGGATTATAGCCCTTGCGGATCACGGCCATGGCCTTGTCGACCGTCGGCGCTGCATCGGGATGAAAGTCGGCGCCGGGCGTGCCCTGAAGACAATGATCCGGCCACAGCATCTGGCGACCGTAGGCGACCTCGATCTCGGTGAAGGGCGCGGCGCCGGGGTGGTTGGAGGCGAAAGAGACCTGGTCCGGCGTATGCCAGTCCTGGGTCACGATCACGCGGTCGAACCGGGCCGACAGCCGGTTGATCAGCGGCATGATCCCCGCGCCGCCGGCCACCGCCAGACGGCCGCCTTCACAGAAGTCGTTCTGCGGATCGATGACCAGAAGGGCGTCGCTCATCAGACGCCTGCGTAGGCGTCGATCTCGTTGGCCGAACCGAGCGCGACGGGGATGCGCTGGTGCAGATGCTCGGGCTGCACGTCCAGAATGGCTTGGCGTCCGTCCGTCGTCGCCTTGCCGCCGGCTTGTTCGACCAGGAAGGCCATCGGATTGCCTTCGTACATCAGGCGCAGCTTGCCCGGCTTGTTCGGCTCGCGCCGGTCCCAGGGATAGAGGAAGACCCCGCCGCGCATCAGGATACGGTGAACATCCGCGACCATGGCCGCGACCCAGCGCATGTTGAAGTTCTTGGCCCGAGGCCCCTCTTCGCCCTTCAGCAGATCGCCGACATAGGTCTGCACCGGCTCGGCCCAATGGCGCAGGTTCGACATGTTGATGGCGAACTCCTTGGTGTCCGGCGAAATGGCGATGTCGTCGTGCGTCAGGATCCAGTCGCCGTCGTTCGACAGGGTGAACCCTTTCACGCCTGCGCCCGTCGTCAGCACCAGCATGGTCTGCGGCCCATAAACGGCATAGAGGGCGGCGACCTGATTGCGGCCGGGCTGCAGGAAGTCGGCCTCGGTCGGCTTCGCCGTCGCGGACTTCAGCACCGAGACGATGGTGCCGACGGGCGCATTGATGTCGATGTTGGACGAGCCGTCCAACGGGTCGAACAGCACCAGATAGTCGCCGGCCGGATTGGAGGCCGGCTGGACCTCGTCCATCTCTTCCGACGCGACGCCGGCGACGGCGGGACTGGCCAGCAGGGCCTCGGTCAGCATGTCGTTGGTCATGACGTCGAGCTTCTTCTGCTCCTCGTCCTGCACATTGATCTGTCCCGATGCGCCCAGCGCCCCGGCCAGGGCGCCGCCCGCGACGACCTTGCTGATGTCCGCGCAGGTGGCGGCGACCACGGTCAGAACCGTCTTCAGCCCCTCGGGCGCATCCAGGGCGGCGATATGGGGGTCAAGGCGTGTGCAGGTCATGCGAGCAGTCCGGTTCTGGGCGTTGCGCCGTTTTGGCGGGGGACAGGCCCCAGGGCAAGGCGGCAGGGCGAGGCGACAACGAAAACGCCCCGGCGAAACCGGGGCGCTTCCTTATCCATCAGTGTTGTCGATCAGATCGGCAGGATCGCCGTACCGAACGCCCGCTTCAGTTCGTGGGCGGCGAAGGTCTGGGCCGCCGCCGCATCCGGCACGACCGCCGCCATGCCGAAGAACTCGTGCGTCGAGCCGTGGAAGGTCTTGTGACGCACATCGACGCCCGCCTGCTCCAGCTTCTCGGCCAGCAGCTCGCCCTCGGTGCGCAGCGGATCGATCTCGGCGCAGATCACCGTCGTCGAGGGCAGGCCCGACAGGTTCGCCTTCTCGACCATATTGATGCGCGGGTCCTGAGCATCGGCCTCGTTGGCGAAGATGTGTTTCACGAACCACTTCATCATCGGCTTGTTCAGCGGCTTGGCGTCGGCGTTCTCGACGTAGGACTCATTGTCCATGTCCACGCCGGCGACCGGATAGACCAGCACCTGATGTTTGGGCGCGGCCAGGCCGGCGTCGCGCGCCATCATCGACACGCCTATGGCCAGGTTGCCGCCTGCGCTTTCGCCCATCACCGCCACCTTCTGCGGGTCTCCGCGGAAGGTCTGCGCATTCTCCAGCACCCAGCGATAAGCGGCCAGGGCGTCGTCGTGGGCGGCGGGGAAATGATGTTCCGGGGCTTGGCGATAATGGACCGAGACCACGATCACATCGGCCATCTTGGACACGCCGCGCGGGCCGCCGTCATAGACGTCCAGATCCGCGATCACGAAGCCGCCGCCGTGGAAATAGACGACGACCGGATGCAGCTTGTCTTCGGAATGGTCGTGCGGCTTGTAGATGCGCGCCTGGATCGGGCCGGCGGCGCCGGGGATGGTGATGTCGCTGGTCTTGACGCCCATGTCGTCGCTGGGGTCCTTGCCGTCCTTGCGCAACAGCGATTTCACCGCGTCGGTCGGGGTCGGTTGCTGGCGAGCCTCCTCGGGCGACAGGGTCTCGATCGGCTTGCCGCCGAGGGTCGCCAGTTCGTCCAGCACCTTCTGCATCGGACCATCGGCCTTGGCAGGCGTGTCGCGCCGCTTGTCGTTGTCGCCGAACAGCTTGTCTATAATCGACATTTTCGTCTTCCTGGGTTTCGAATGGGGGCTCGGGACGACAACCCGCCCCACGCAGGCTTGTTCCGCCGCCGCTTGACTTGCGGTCAGAGTCGATGGCTTAGGTCGGGCGCTCTCGCGGGAGAGATCGGGGTCTGGAGACAGGCCGCGACGCCGAAGGCGCAACCGCCCCGGAAACGCTCAGGCAAACGGACCGCGACAGCATACGGACGCTGGAAAGTCGCCTTATGGCGCGCCGACGGAGCAAGGTGGTCTGACCGCCGGAATCTCTCAGGCTTCAGGACAGCGGGGGCGCGAGGACGGCGGAGCTCCGCCACAACACGCGACCGTGAAAGCCTGAACCATGACCGATCAGACCCTGAAGACCACGCCCCTGAACGCCGCGCACCGCGCGCTGGGGGCCCGTATGGTGGGCTTCGGCGGCTATGACATGCCGGTCCAGTATGAAGGCGTTCTGGCCGAGCATCGCTGGACGCGGGAACACGCCGGTCTGTTCGACGTCTCCCACATGGGCCAGTGCAAGATCACCGGCGAGGACGCGACCGCTCAGTTCGAGCGTTTCGTGCCCGGCGACTATGCGATCCTGAAGGCCGGCAAACAGAAATATTCGCTGCTGCTCAACAAGGACGGCGGGATCATCGACGACCTGATGGCCGGACGGCCGGATCACGACGGCCTGTTCGTCGTCGTCAACGCCGGCAACAAGGACGAGGACTTCGCCTTCTGGGAAGCCAATCTAGAAGACGACGCCAAGCTGACGGTGCTGGACCGGGCGCTGATCGCCATCCAGGGGCCGGAAGCCGCCGAGGTCATGGCCGCGCACGAGCCGATCCTGGCCGAAATGGGCTTCATGGAATGCGCCCGCCTGATGCTGTTCGGCGCTGATTGCTATGTGTCTCGCTCGGGCTACACCGGCGAGGACGGCTATGAGATTTCGGTCCCGGCAGACCAGGCCGAGCGCATCTGGAACACCATTCTGGAAGACGCCCGCGTCAAGCCGATCGGCTTGGGCGCCCGCGACAGCTTGCGTCTGGAAGCCGGCCTGCCGCTGCACGGCCACGACATCGACCCGACCACCTCGCCGGTCGAAGGCGCCCTGACCTTCGCCCTGTCCAAGTCACGCAAGGAACGCGGGGACTTCGCCGGCGCCGACCGGGTCCTGCAGGAACTGGCCGACGGCCCCTCGCGCGTTCGCGTTGGTCTGATCGTCAAGGAAGGCGCGCCGGCCCGTGAAGGCGCCGAGATCGCCGACGCCGACGGCGCCGTGATCGGCAAGGTCACCTCGGGCGGCCCCTCCCCCACCTTGGGCAAGAACATCGCCATGGGCTACGTCCCGCCGGCCCATGCCGCCCTGGGCACGGAGCTGAAGGTCATCGTGCGCGGCAAGACCGCCGCCGCCGAAGTCGTCGCCATGCCCTTCGTGGCTCAACGCTACTATCGCAAACCCAAAGCCTGAGAGATCAGACCATGAAGTTCACCAAGGATCACGAGTGGGTCAGCCTGGACGGCGACATCGCCACCGTCGGCATCTCCAAACACGCCGCCGACGCCCTGGGCGACGTGGTGTTCGTCGAAGTGCCTGAAGTCGGCAAGACCGTCTCCAAGGGCGACAGCTTCGCCGTGGTCGAGAGCGTCAAGGCGGCGTCGGACGTCTACGCCCCCGTCTCGGGCGAAGTGGTCGAGGCGAATGACGCCCTGTCGACCGCCCCGGAAACCGTCAACTCGGGCGCCGAGGCCGACGGATGGTTCGCCAAGATCAAGGTCTCAGACGCCTCGCAACTGGACGCCCTGATGGACCAGGCCGCCTACGACGCCTTCCTCGCCACCCTCTAAGCCCCATCGGGCCCTCTGATTAAAAGTCAGAGGGTCTTCGGCCTTTCATGGCCCAGGACACGACCATGCGTTACCTCCCCCTGACGCCCGACGACCGCACCGCGATGCTCGCCGCCATCGGCGCGAAATCCATCGATGATCTGTTCGTGGACGTGCCTCAGGCCGCCCGTCTCGACGGCCCCGTCGATCTGCCGCGCGTCGCAGGCGAACTGGAGGTCGAGCGCGCCCTGTCCGCCATGGCGGCCAAGAACGCCACGGCCGGCGCCGTGCCCTTCTTCTGCGGCGCAGGGGCCTACAAGCACCACGTCCCGGCGACGGTGGATCACGTGATCCAGCGCTCGGAGTTCCTGACCAGCTACACCCCCTACCAGCCGGAAATCGCGCAGGGCACGCTGCAGTATCTGTACGAGTTCCAGACCCAGGTCGCGAACCTGACCGGGATGCCGGTCGCCAACGCCAGCCTGTACGACGGTTCGACCGCCATGGCCGAGGGCGTGCTGATGGCGACCCGCGTGACCCGCCGCAACAAGGCGGTGATCTCGGGCGGCGTGCACCCGCACTACATCAAGGCGACCGAGACTGTGGTTCACGCCGTCGGCGTCGAGACCCTGGCCCTGCCCGCCGCCGTGGACGCCGAGGACGCCGTGATCGACCAGATCGGTCCCGACACCGCCTGCGTCGTCGTCCAGACCCCCAACGTCTTCGGCACGGCCACCGACGTGAGCAAGATCGCCGAGGCCGCCCACGCCGCCGGCGCCCTGCTGATCGTCGTGGTCACCGAGGCCGTATCGATGGGCCTGCTGAAGTCGCCCGGCGAGATGGGCGCCGACATCGTCGCGGCCGAAGGCCAGTCGATCGGCAACGCCCTGAACTTCGGCGGCCCCTACGTCGGCCTGTTCGCCACGCGCGAGAAGCTGATCCGCCAGATGCCCGGCCGCCTGACCGGCGAGACCGTGGACGCCGACGGCGAGCGCGGCTTCGTCCTGACCCTGTCGACCCGCGAGCAGCACATCCGCCGCGACAAGGCGACGTCGAACATCTGCACCAACTCGGGCCTGTGCACCCTGGCCTTCACCATCCACATGAGCCTGCTGGGCGAGACGGGTCTGCGCAAGCTGGCCCTGCTGAACCACGAAAAGGCCGTCGCCACGCGCGACGCCCTGGCCGCCATTCCGGGCGTCGAAATCCTGACCGACCGCTTCTTCAACGAGTTCGCGGTGCGCCTGCCCAAGAACGCGGCCGAGGTCGTGGATCAGTTGGCCGCCCATCACGTCCTGGCCGGCGTGCCCTACAGCCGCCTGGCCCCCGGCGCCGGCATGGACGACGTCCTGCTGGTCGCCGCGACCGAGACGACCCTGGATGCCGACATCCAGATCCTCGCCAAGTCGCTCTCCAAAGTCCTCGGCGCGTAAGGGATACTGACCATGAGCACCATGAACACCGTCGGCCGTCCGACCGCCCCGAACCAGGTCCAGACCAAGCCCGCCACCCTGACCGGCGGCCGCGGCCTGTTGCAGAACGAAGCCCTGATCTTCGAGGGCGACGGCTGGGGCAAGACCGGCGTCGATCTGCCGGAACCCAAGACGGACGGCTCCGACCTGGGCGACCTGGTCCGCAAGGATCCGATCGGCCTGCCCGGCCTGTCCGAGCCGGAAACCATGCGCCACTATGTGCGCCTGAGCCAGAAGAACCACGCCATCGACCTGGCCATCTATCCGCTGGGATCGTGCACGATGAAGCACAACCCGCGCCTGAACGAGAAGATGGCGCGCCTGCCCGGCTTCTCCGACATCCACCCGCTTCAGCCGATATCGACGGTTCAGGGCGCGCTGGAACTGATGGACACCCTGGCCCATTGGCTGAAGACCCTGACCGGCATGCCCGCCGTCGCTCTGTCGCCCAAGGCCGGCGCCCACGGCGAACTGTGCGGCCTGATGGCCATCCGCGCCGCCCACGAGGCCTCGGGCCAACATGAGAAGCGGCGTAAGGTTCTGGTTCCCACCAGCGCCCACGGCACCAACCCCGCCACAGCCGCCTTCGTCGGCTATTCGGTTGTCGAAGTCGCCCAGACCGAAGACGGCCGCGTGGACGTCGCCGATCTGGCGTCCAAGCTGGGTGACGACGTCGCCGCCATCATGGTGACCAACCCCAACACCTGCGGCCTGTTCGAGCGCGACATCCTGGAGATCAGCCGCCTGACGCACGAGGCCGGCGCCTATTTCTACTGCGACGGCGCCAACTTCAACGCCATCGTCGGTCGCGTTCGTCCCGGCGACCTGGGCGTGGATGCGATGCACATCAACCTGCACAAGACATTCTCGACGCCCCACGGCGGCGGCGGGCCGGGCGCGGGTCCGGTGGTCCTGTCCGAAGCCCTGGCTCCCTTCGCCCCCGCCCCCTGGGTCGTGCATGACGACGGCGGCTATCGCCTGATCGAGCGCGAGGAGGACGAGGCCGAGCAAGCCTTCGGCCGTCTGTGCGCCTTCCAGGGCCAGATGGGCATGTACACCCGCGCCCTGTCCTACATGATGTCGCACGGCGCCGACGGCCTGCGTCAGGTCGCCGAGGATGCGGTGCTGAACGCCAACTACATCAAGGCCCGCCTGTCGGACCTGATGAGCGCGGCCTTCCCCGACGGCCCCTGCATGCACGAGGCCCTGTTTGACGACGAATGGCTGAAGGGCACAGACATCACCACGCTCGACTTCGCCAAGGCGATGATCGACGAGGGCTTCCACCCGATGACCATGTATTTCCCGCTGGTCGTCCACGGCGCCATGCTGATCGAGCCGACGGAGACCGAGTCCAAGGCCGAACTGGACCGCTTCATCGAGGCGATGCGCGCCCTGGCCGGAGCGGCCAAGGCCGGCGACGTCGATCGGTTCAAGGGTGCGCCCTTCCACGCACCGCTGAAACGCCTGGACGAGACCCGCGCGGCCCGCTCGCCGGTTCTGCGCTGGACCGCGCCGGAAGGCTCCAACAAGGCGGCCTGACCCCTTAGTCGCCCCTTCCTGCGGGAAGGGGCTGACGCGGGGCTGATCCATCGCTAGGTCATGGCCATGACCTGGACGACGAACGACATCCCCGACCTTTCCGGCCGACTGGCCATCATCACCGGAGCGACCGGCGGGCTGGGGCTGGAAACCGCCCTGGTGCTGGCCGGCAAAGGCGCCGAGGTCGTGCTGGCGGCCCGCAATCCCGCCAAGGGGGCCGAGGCCGAACGGCTGATCCGGTCTCGTCATCCGGATGCGGCCGTTCGGTTCGAACTGCTGGACCTGGCCAGCCTGGCCTCCGTCCGGGCCTTCGCCGAGCGCCATCTGGCGACGGGACGCCCCATCGACATCCTGATCGACAATGCGGGCGTCATGGCCCTGCCGACGCGCCAGACGACCGTCGATGGGTTCGAGATGCAGTTCGGGACCAACTACCTCTCCCACTTCGCCCTGGTCGGCCGTCTGCTGCCCCTGCTGACGGCTGCCCATTCCAACAGAGGAGGGGCCCGCGTGATCCAGCTGTCCAGCGTCGCCCACCGCAGCGGCCATATCCGCCTGGACGACCTGAACTATCAGACCCACTACCGTCCCTGGCCGGTCTATCAGCAGTCCAAGCTGGCCATGCTGATGTTCGCCCAGGAGCTTCAGCGCCGCAGCGACGCCAACGGCTGGGGCCTGATCAGCGTGGCGGCCCACCCCGGCTTCGCCCGCACCGACCTGATCGCCAACGGCCATGCCGGCAAGCCCGGCCTGTTCGCGCGCGGCGCCCGGCTGCTGGAGGCGGTGCTCAGCCATTCGGCCGCGGACGGCGCCCTGCCGATCCTGATGGCCGCGACCCTGCCGGACCCGACGCCCGGCGGCTATTACGGCCCCACCGGCTTTCAGGAGATGAAAGGCCCGCCCGGCGTTGCGGCGATCAAGCGCCAGGCCAAGGACGCTGATGTGGCCAGGGGTCTCTGGGCGGAATCAGAGCGTCTGACGGGCGTGACCTACGGCTGACGGCGCGGAGCGTGTCCGTCGCGACACGGCGCGGAGAGATCGTCTCTTCATGACCAAAGCTTCACCCGCCGGACATCCATCCGCCATGGACGCAGGGCGTTAAGGGGTCTTGTGGCAAGGTCGTCACGGTCGCCTTTTCCTTTCCCGACGAGGGATCGCGCGTCCGTGGCGACCGTTGTCATGATGATCCTCCTCCCCATCCGGCGTATTCGTGACCTCACTCCCCGTTCCCTTCGTCCGCCCAGACAAGCCGCGAGCCTCGACGCTGCGGGTCGTCAAGCGCTGGGCGCTGATGATCGGCGGTCTGTTCGTCGTGCTGCTGGGCATTCTGATCGCCCCCCTGCCCGGCCCGGGCGGCATTCCCGTCATCGCCGTCGGCCTGATGCTGATTCTGAAAAGCTCGTTCTGGGCCAAGCGCCAGTTCATTCGCGCCCAATATGCGCGGCCGAAATGGGTCTATCCCTTCCGTCGCCTGATGCGGAAGAAGCCCGAGTTCGCACCGGTCTTCTGGCAACAGGCGCTGCGGGCCGAAAAGATCGTGACCAAGCGGTCCAGCCGTCGCCTCTCGCGCGGCCGAAAGAGCGTTCGGCGCTATTTCCGCAAACTGTTCCGCTAGTTTGCGCCTGATTTCGCGGTTGCGTTGCTGCAACCGCTAACCACAGGATCGTGAACACCGCTCTCCCAAGTCAGGCGTATTCTGTCTGCGCGTTATCAGAGAACCACTTAGGCGTTGGGAGGCGCTAAGGTCATGATGTCACGCGTACAAAAAGGTCTGATCGCCGGCGTTGCGGCGACCGTGGCCGTCTCACTGCTCGAAATACCCAATCTGTTCCTGAACTGGTTCGATCCCTTCCAGGGGGTCATCGCCAGCATGATGGGCATGCCCGGCAATCTGGCCGTCGGCTGGGTCGTCCATGTCATCAGCGGCGTCTTTATCCTGGGGCCGCTGTTCGCCATCCTGTGTCCCCGCCTGCCGACGGACACGCCCGAGACCAAGGGCATCGTCTTCGCCGTCGGCGCCTGGATCCTCATGATGGCGGCCATCGTGATGTTCGGGAACTATCGGACATTCACGGCCGGCGCGGGGTTCGGGACCTTCGCCTGGCTGCTGATCACCCACGCGGTCTTCGGCATTGTGCTGGGCAACGTCTATGCCCGGCTGGTGGCGCGCGACAAGCGGATGGGCGCGACCATCATCGGCGGCGCCCACGCTCACTGATCACGGCTTGATCGCTCAAGAAAAAGGCCCCCGACGGCGACGTCGGAGGCCTTATTTCATTCAGGATCAGCCCTGATCAATTCAGGCGATCGCCGATCTGGGCGATGGCGCTGTCCAGCAGCGGATCCTTGGCGCCGCTGGCGAGGCGCGCGGCCAGAACCTGTTCCGCCGACTTGGCGGCCAGATCGGCGGCGGCGGCCTTCACCTCGGCCGAGGCCTGGGCTTCGGCTTGGGCGATGCGGGTTTCAGCCATCTTCTGGCGACGGGCCAGGGTCTCTTCCAACTTGGCCTTAGTCTCGACTTCCAGGCGACGGGCGTCGGCTTCGGCCTGAGCCATCATCTCGGCGGCTTGGGCTTCAGCCTCGGCCTTCTCCTTGCGGATCTGGGCCAGCAGGGCTTCGGCCTCGGCGCGCAGGCGCGCGGCCTCGTCCAGGTCGGCCTGGATCTTGACGGCCTTGGCGTCCAGCGCCTTGCCGGCCATCTTGGGCACGCCGGCGGCGACCAGGATGCCGAAGAAGATGATCAGGCCGATGCCGACCCAGATCTCCGCATTGGCGAAGCTCCAGATGCCGTGTTCGAAGATCAGGTTCATCAGGCGGCTCCCTTGACGGCGGCCAGCTCGGCGGCGGTCGCGGCCTTGCCGGTCAGACGTTCGACCATGGCGGCGGTCGTGTCGGAGGCGATGGTGGAGACATTGGCCATGGCGGCGTCGCGCGTCTTGCCGATCGAGGCTTCCGCCTCGGCGATGCGCGCGTTGACCACGGCTTCTTCCGCGGCCTGACGGGCGTTCGCTTCTTCGGTCACGCGCGCCTTAGCGGCGGCGGCCGTGGCGCGGGCGTCAGCGCGAGCCTTGGCGACTTCCGCCTGAGCTTGGGCGGCCTGGTCGGCGGCTTCGGCCTGAACCTGACGCGCGGTCGCAACGGCGGTGGAAATGGTGTCGGCCCGTTCGTCCATCACCTTGCGAAGGCGTGGCGCGAAGACCTTGGAAACCAGAACATACAGGATGACGAACAGGATCAGCAGATAGCCGATCTGGCCCGCCCAGTGCTCGAACTGGAATTGCGGCAGGCCGCCCGAGCCGTGCTCGGCGGGGGTCGCCGTCTCGGCGTGCAGGTCCGCTTCGACCGAAGGCGGGACCGCGTCGATGGTGTGGGTGCTGGCCATGAACCGTCTACTGCAGGATCAGATGAAGCGGCGCGCGGGCGAACCCCGCGCGCCGTGATCGACTGAAATCAGCCGAAGATCATCAGAATGCCGAGCACGAAGGCCAGGATGCCCAGGGCTTCGGCCAGAGCGGCGCCGACAAACAGGTTGCCGACTTGGCCGGCGGCGGCCGACGGGTTGCGCAGGGCGCCGGCAAGGAAGTTGCCGAAGATGTTGCCCACGCCCAGGGCCGAACCGATCATGCCCAGGGTGGCGAGACCAGCGCCGATGTACTTCGCGGCTTCAGCGTCCATGATTGTATTCCTAGATTAAAGTCGTTGGTGGTTGGGGTGAAGAGACTGGTCCGGCCCTTTAGTGGGCGTGGTCCAGGTTGACCACATCGTTCAGATAGATGCAGGCCAGAACGGCGAAGACGAAGGCCTGGAGGAAGGCCACCAGGAACTCCAGAGCGGTCAGGGCGACGACCATGCCCAGCGACAGGGCCGCGACCGGGAAGGCCAGCAGACCGATGCCGCCGCCCAGGCCCAGAAGACCCAGCGACACGACGAAGCCGGCGAAGATCTTCAGCGCGACGTGGCCGCCCAGCATGTTGCCGAACAGACGCAGCGCCAGGGTGACCGGGCGAAGCAGGAAGGACACGAACTCGATCAGGCCGACCACCGGGCGAAGCGCCAGCGGCGCGCCCATAGGCCAGAACAGCTTGAAGAAGCCCAGACCGTTCTTTGCGAAGCCGACGACCAGCACCAGACCGAAGGTGATCAGGGCGAAGGTGGCGGTGATCGCCAGCTGCGAGGTCGCCGTGAAGGTCAGGAACAGACCCAGGATGTTCATGCCCAGGATCAGGATGAACAGGGTGAAGATGAACGGGAAATATTTGCGGCCTTCGTGACCGATGATGGAATCGGCCAGATTGTCGATCAGGCCGAACAGGCCCTCGCCGGCGGCTTGCAGCCGGCCGGGCACGACCTGGGCGTTCGCGGTCACGGCGGCCAGGAAGCCGACGATCAGCACGAAGGCGACCGTCATGGCGATGTGCGAGTTGGTGATCGCCAGATCGACCGTCCCCAGCACAGGCAGGGTGACGTCGCCAAGGTCGACGACCTTCTGAATCGCAAACTGATGAATCGGATCGGCCATGAAGCCCTATCGTTCCCCGTCTTCGTCGGCCTCGACGTAGGGCTCGGCCGGAGCCGTCGTCCCTTGCGCCTTGGCCTGCGCCATCAGCCGGTTGGCTGTGCGACGCGCCATGTAAATCGACAAGGCGAAGCCCAGAAGGACCCCGCCGATCAAACCCCACGGACGGGTCCCGAGGGCCCAGTCTGCGATCGCTCCGAACGCCAGCCCCACGAAGACGCCGCCGAGAAGCTCGGCGATGATCTTGTAGGCCTGACCCGACACCTGATGGCCGGTCAGTTCGGCGGATTTCTCCGCCGTGGTCCGCGCCTCCAATGCGGATGCGCTGTCTTGGAGGCGTTTGATCGCCTCTTCGCGCGATTCCGACATGGGGGATAGGACCTGTGCGTTCGGCGTCCAGACGGTGCGTCCGGACGGGTCTGAATTCGGCGCGGAAACTAATCGTGAGCGGCCTACAGGTCAAGGCGTCGTGATTATAGCCTAAGGCATTGTAGAATATCGGCTTTCCATTCGCGCCCGCCCGCCGTGACGATGCGCCGCTGCTGCGGGCGACAGAATCCGTCGCATCCGCCCTTCGGCTCCGATGGCGGTCAGCGCCGCAAACGACTAGGTTCGCCGCCATGAATGCGCATGTTCCCGTCCCCAATGCTCCGCTTCGCCCGCTTTCGGTGCGGTTGGCCACTCCGAGGGGCTTTTGCGCCGGGGTCGATCGCGCGATCCAGATCGTCGAGCGCGCGATCGAAAAGTTCGGCGCCCCCGTCTATGTGCGCCACGAGATCGTCCACAACAAACATGTGGTCGAGCGGCTGAAGGCCATGGGTGCCGTCTTCGTCAAGGAACTGGACGAATGCCCCGACGACCGGCCGGTCGTCTTCTCGGCCCACGGGGTGCCGAAGTCCGTGCCGGCGACGGCGCGGGCGCGCGAACTGGTCTTTCTGGACGCGACCTGCCCCCTGGTGTCCAAGGTCCACGTCGAAGCCGAGCGTCATCATGCGGCCGGCCGCCACATCATCTTGATCGGCCACGCAGGCCACCCCGAGGTCGTCGGCACCCTGGGCCAGTTGCCGCCCGGCGCCATCACCCTGGTCGAGACCGAGGCCGACGCCGAATCGTTCGAACGCCCCGGCGACGCGCCCCTCGCCTACGCCACCCAGACCACCCTGTCGGTGGACGACACGGCGGGCATCCTGAAGGTGCTGAAGCGCCGCTTTCCCGAACTGCCCGATCCGCACAAGGAAGACATCTGCTACGCCACGACCAATCGCCAGGACGCCGTCAAGGCGCTGGGCGAGGGCTGCGACCTCGTACTGGTCGTGGGGTCCAAGAACTCATCCAATTCGGTGCGCCTGGTCGAGGTCGCGATGCGCGCCGGCGCTCCGGCCGCCTATCTGGTGGACGATGCGTCCCAGGTGGACTGGTCCTGGTTCGACGGCGTGAACACCGTCGGCGTCACCGCCGGCGCCTCGGCCCCCGAGCCGCTGATCGAGGCACTGGTCGACGCCATCCGGGCGCGCTTCGACGCCACGGTGACCGAAGACGACGGCGCGCGCGAAACCGTCACCTTCAAACTGCCGCGCCTGCTGACAGCCTAGGCGACCGCCTTCAACGGCAAGACGACGCGGAAGGTGCTGCCGGCGCCGGGCGCTGTGACGATTTCGATCTTGCCGCCCATTAGAGCCGCCAGACCGTGCGCCGCCGTCAATCCCAGTCCCAGCCCTTCGGCGGTGCGCGTCGCGCTTTCATCGCCCTGGGTGAAAGCCTCGAACAGGCGCGCCGCTTCCGCCGGCTCCATGCCCGGCCCGGTGTCCTCGACCTCCAAGGCCAGGCCCGCGCCCGCAACGGCGCGCAGCATCACGCCGCCGGTGCGTGTAAACCGCACCGCATTGTCCGTCAGCGCCGCCATCAGCTTTTCGACGTGGACCGGGTCGCCCAGCCACTCGCCTTCGGCGGCCTCGACCGAAATCTTCAGCCCCTTGGCCTCGGCGGCGCCCCGGAAGTCGTTGGCGACCCGCTGCAGCAGGTTGTCGGGCCGGAACGGTCGGGTTTCCAGCGCTACGGCCCCGTCGCGCAGCCGCACCACGTCTAGCAGCTCCTCGACCAGCCTCAGTTGCTGACGTCCCGACGCCTTCAGGATTTCCAGTCGCTCGCGCTGCTGCGGCGTCACCAGATCGGCCCCGATGATCTCGGCCATGCCCAGAACCCCGTTCAGGGGCGTGCGCAGTTCGTGACTGACGTTGGACAGGAACCGCGTCTTGGCCCGGTTCGCAGCCTCGGCCCGCTCCAGCGCCGCGGACAGGGCGACCTCCGAGGCTTTGAGGCGCCGCACGTCGGCCGTCGTGTTCCACAGCAGCGACCCCGTGCCGATCAGCAGCACGATGAAGAGCAGCAGCAGCAGCGGCCCGGCCTTGGTCAGGATCTGATAGCCGGGCTGCTCCGGCGCCCAGACGACACGACCCAACAGGGCGCCGCCGACATCGCGCACATCGACGCCGATCATGCCCTTGGGCGGCTCTGCATCGCCGGGCTGGAAGTGGATCCGGTCCAGCGCCAAGCGCGTTCGCAAGAGATTGAGCTCGCCGGCGAACGGTTTGAACGACGCGACGACCGGATCGGACGCCGGCGTCGATCCGCCCGCCGTATGCCGCACGACGGTGGACGCCCCCAGCACATAGACGTCGTCGCCGACGCGAACGAACGCCGCCTTCAGCCGCACCCCGGCATCCGCCGTGACCGATCGGTCGCGGCCGGCGGCCTCGGCCCGGAGCGCGTCGATCAGCGGCCGGGCCGCCTGGCCGAATGGCTCGCCGACCTGCGTCTCGGCCGGTCGGCCCAGCGTGCTGATGCGAAACAGCCGCCCGGTCCCGTCATAACCCAGTGTAAACTGATGCTTATGCTGCGCGGCGTAGAAGGCGCCGAAGTTCCGGTCGTACCAGGCTACATCGCCCGCCGTCATCCGATCGACGGCCTCGTCCCAGACCGAGGCGGTGGTCAAGTTTTCGCCGATGGTTTCCAGCGCGCGCGTCAGACGCAGCCGCACCAGACCTTCTTCTTTGCGCGCCTGGTGGGCGTCAATGCCGCGACTGACGATCGCCAGAACCCCAGCCATGCCGATGATGGACGACAGCATCAGGATCAACGCGATCCTGAACGTGCTCCACGCCCGCCAACCCGTCTTCGATGTCACGCCACTCATACGGTCTGGCTTAGGGTGCGCAGACTAAGACGTCGTGAACATCATCCAGCTCAGCCGCGTTCGCCGACGAAATCTTGGGCAAACTCGGGCGCCTCGTCGTCCAACGGCAGAGTGCCGTCCTCGTCGTCCGCCTCGGAGGCGCGGCTGGGATCCGGCACCTCGAATCCGACCGGCAGCGACAGATCCAACAGGCCCGCCGCCTTCATCTCCTGCACGCCCGGCAGATCGTACAGGGTTGCCAGGCCGAAATGCTCTAGGAAGCGGTCGGTGGTAGCATAGGTGACGGGCCGTCCCGGAGTGCGCCTGCGTCCGCGCAACCGCACGAACCCCATCTCCAGCAACAGGTCCAGCGTGCCCTTGGAGATGCTGACGCCGCGCACGCTCTCGATCTCGGCGCGGGTGACGGGCTGGTGATAGGCAATGATGGCCAGGGTCTCCAGCGCGGCCTTGGACAGACGGCGCGGCTCCTCGCGCTCCTGCGTCATCATGAAGGCCAGGTCCGGCGCGGTGCGGAAGCGCCAGCGGTCGGCGACACACTCCAGCTCGACCCCCCGCCCCTCATAGCGGGCGCGCAGACCCGATATGGCGCGGGCGACATTGCAGTTCTCGGGCAGGCGCGCGGCGATCTCGGCCGCCGTCAGCGGCCCGGCGGCGGCGAACAGCACGGCTTCGACCCGCCGTTCGATCTCCGCCTCGTCGGGCTGGAACGACAGGTCGCTCACGGCGCCAGCTCCAGCGGCTGGGCGGGTCCACGCCGTTTCAGATACAGGTCCGCGAACGCCTCGCTCTGCCGGATGTCCATTGCCCCCTCCTTCACCAGTTCCAGACTGGCCGACAGGGTCGAGGCCGTAAAGCTGGCCTGGCTGGGCCCCTCCTCGTCCTCACGATGGGGCGCCACCTGTTCCAGCGGCGTCCAGTCGGCCAGCTTCGGCATGATCTCGCGCAGCCAGTCGCGGGCGGCTTCCAATGGAAAGGCCTCGACCCGCTGGCCGGGGGCGTAGCGCCGGGCCTCCTCACGCCGGCGCTGCACCACATAGGCGCTCATCAGTTCGTACAGGCTGGCGTCGATACGATCCGACGGCACGATTACCGTCGCCTCGGGATCGCCACGTGTGAAGACGTCGCGCTTCAGCTGGGGCCGGGCCATCAGCTGTTCAACGGCCTTCCGCATCGCCTCCAGCTTCTGCAGCCGGAACGCCAGGGCGGCGGCCATTTCCTCAGCCGGCGGCTCTTCGGCCTTGCCCTTGTCGGTGCGCGGCAGCAGCAGGCGCGACTTCAGATAAGCCAGCCACGACGCCATCACCAGATAGTCCGCCGCCAGGGCGAAGTTGCGCCTGCGCGCCTCGTGCACGAAGGCCAGATACTGTTCCGCCAGCTGGGTGATCGACAGTTTCAGCAGATCGACCTTCTGGTTTCGCGCCAGGGCCAGCAGGACGTGCAGCGGTCCCTCATAGCCCTCCAGATCGACGACGAAGGCCTCGCGCTCCTCGACCTCCTCGGCGTTGAAATCCAGATTGGGCTGGAAAGACTCCGTCATAGGTCTTTAGGCCTGCGCCTCACCCACGTCCGGCCCCTTGGCGACGTCCATCCGACCGCCCATGGCCTTGAAGAAGCGATCGTGGCCCGCGACGGGATCCAGCGGCTCGGGCGTCCGCACAATCCGGGCCAGCGCGGCTTCCGCCCGGCGGCGCGCCCCGCCCTTCAGCTTGCCGGTCGCCTCGGCCACGTCCTTCATTTCGGCCATGTCGCCATTGCAGTGGAGGACCACGTCGCACCCAGCCTTCAGCGACTGATGCGCCCGCTCGCTCAGAGATCCGCTCAGCGCCTGCATCGACAGGTCGTCGGTCATGATCAGGCCGGAGAAGCCAAGATGTTCACGCATCGTTTTTACGGCCTTCTTCGACTGGGTCGCCGGCCGCTTCTTGTCCAAAGCAGTGAAAACGATGTGCGCCGTCATCGCCAATGGCATGTCCGACATCGCCTTGAACGGCGCGAAGTCCCAGCTGTCCAGGGTCTCAAAATCGGCATGGACCGTCGGCAGGTCTTTGTGGCTATCGGCGAAGGCTCGACCATGCCCCGGAATATGTTTGATGCAGGGCAGAACCCCGCCCGCCAGCAGCCCTTCCGCTGCGGCCCGCCCCAGCACCGCGACCGTTTCCGGATCGACGCCATAGGCCCTGTCGCCGATGATGTCGTGGGCGCCGGGCGCCGGCACGTCCAGCACCGGCAACAGATCGACGGTCACGCCGACCTCGCGTAGATCGTGCGCCATCAGACGTGCCCCGAGCCGCGTCAGCTCACGCGCCTGAACCAGCTCGTTCGTCGCCTTCAGATAGGCGGCGCCCGGCGGATATTTGGGCCAGTGCGGCGGCCCCATCCGCTGAACCCGACCGCCTTCCTGGTCGATCAGGATCGGCGCCTCGGGATCGCCGATGGCAGCCCGCAGTTCGTCGGTCAGGGCCCGCACCTGTTCCGGCGTGTCGATATTGCGCCGGAACAGGATGAAGCCCCAGGGTCGAACTTCGGCGAAGAAGGCCTTTTCGGCCTCCGTCAGCCGATGTCCCAGGCAGCCATAGATGGCGGCGGACGTCACCGGACGATGCAGTCCCGGCCCGCCGCCTTCAGCGCATTGCAGAAGGCCACCGCCCGTTCGCGCGACAGGCCCGAGAAGGCCGTGCGGTACAGGGTCGATCCGCTGGACGAGGTCACTTCGGTCACCCGCTTTTCAGCGCCCGAGGCGTACGCGCCGAAGCGGCCGGCGACGGCGGCGTATTCACGGTCCGCGATCTCGGTCGAGGAGAAGGCGCCGATCTGGACCGAGGCCGATCCGCCGGTCGCGGCCGGAGCCTTGGTCGCCGGCGCAGCGACGGGCGCGGGCGCGGGGGTCGTCGGACGCGGCGCAGGCGCGGCCGGCGTCGCCGTATTGGCGGGCGGCAGGCCCTGTCCGGTCGGTGCGGCGGTCGGCGGCGCGGCCGGACGCGGCTGGGGCGCCTCGGGCGGCGGGGTGAAGGTCACCGGCGCATCGGTCGTTTCGGTCTCGTCGCGATAGACGCGCACGCCCTCGGCCGGGTCGATCGGCTGGGCGTCGATAGGCGCGGCGGTCTTCATCTCGCCGACCGGCTGACCCACGGCCGGCGGCGCGTCGGTCGAGGCGCGAAGCCCTGACCGCCCGTAAAGCCAGGCAACGGCGACTGCAATCAAGATCAAAACGACGACGCTGATGATCAGCGTCACCGGCGGCGCCTTGCCCCCGCCCGAGCCGACATTGCGGCCGCTGCGCGGGTCATAGCTGTTGCGGCGGAACGGCAGGTCGTCGTCGGTCGGCGGCGTATAGGCGCCCCGGCCGGGTTTGTTGTCGTCTTCAAAGGACATGGTCGCGCTCCGCCGTCTGTCGGCGCGAATCGGCGCGCCGAACGATCACTCTACGCCCCCGCGTGCATCTTTCGAATCACAGATCGAGGGCGAGGTCGAGGCTGAACAGCTTCTGGTGCACTTCTATGGCGTAACGGTCGGTCATGCCGGCGATGTAGTCGCACACGGCCCGGGCCCGCTGCGTCTTGTCCGGGGTCATCGCCGGCTCTCCCCATTCCGGCGGCATCACCTCGGGCTCGGCCATGAACAGCTCGAACAGTTGCGACAGCACGCGCCGCGCCTGACTGCGGGTGCGGTTGACCCGGTAGTGGCGATACATCCGCTCGAAGAGGAACTTCCTCAGCACCGCCAGATCGACGTGCATGGCGTGCGAGAAATCCACCATCGTGCGCCTGGCCATCCGCACGTCCTCGGTCGTGACGATCCGGTCTTCCTCCAACCGCCGCGCCGTCTCGGCCAGCACGTCCTCGACCATGACGCCGATCATCCGCCGCACGGCCTCGATCCGCAGCATCCGGTCGTCGATCGTGGGCCAGTCGCGGCGCACCTCGGCCAACATCGGCCCGATCAGCGGCACCTGATCCAGATCGCGCAGGGTGATCAGACCCGCCTGCACCCCGTCGTCCACGTCGTGATTGTTATAGGCGATGTCGTCGGCGATGGCCGCGCACTGGGCCTCCAGCGAGGCGAACGTCCCCAGCCGCAGGTCCCACCCCGCCTCGCCGCCCGCCGCATAGGGGCGCACGACCGACCAGGCCGGCTCGTCCAGGCGGTGCGACACCGGGCCGTTGTGCTTGATGACGCCCTCGACCGTCTCCCAGCTCAGGTTCAGCCCGTCGAACTGCGGATAGCGGTTCTCCAGCTCGGTCACGACGCGGAAGCTCTGGACGTTGTGATCGAACCCGCCATAGTCGCGCATCTGCACCACCAGCTCGTCCTCGCCGGCGTGGGCGAACGGCGGATGGCCCAGGTCGTGGGCCAGGGCGATGGTTTCCGCCAGGTCGTCGTCCAGCCTCAGCGCATGGGCCAGCGACCGCGCGATCTGCGCCACCTCCAGCGAATGGGTCAGGCGGGTGCGGTAGTGATCGCCCTCATGCGCCACGAAGACCTGGGTCTTCTCCTTCAGCCGCCGGAACGCCGTCGCATGGATGATGCGGTCACGGTCCCGCGCAAAGGCGGTGCGCGTGCGGCTGGCGGGCTCGAAAACGCGGCGCCCCTGGGTCAGGTCGGCGCGCTCGGCGTAGGAAGCGAGGTCTGTGTGGCTCAAGTCATCAACTTTGAGGCTGCTTTGATGCGGGGGGGGGCCTTTGCGAACGGCCGTGCCCGCCTCATATAGACAGCCGTGAGCACCGTCCAATCCACAGAACCGTCCACACCCACCTTCACCGTCGCCACTCGCGCGCCGGAAGGCATCGTCCTGGCCGCCAGCGCCGCCAAGCGCCTGGCCAAGCTGGGGGCGGCCGAGGGCAAGACGCTGATGCTGCGGGTTGCGGTGGACGGCGGCGGCTGCTCGGGCTTCCAGTATCGGTTCGAACTGGTCGAGACGGCCGAGGACGACGATCTGCGCATCCAGGCCGACGGCCAGACCGCCTTGATCGACCCCGTCTCGGTTCCCTTCCTTAAGAACTCCGAGATCGCCTACGTCGATGAACTGGCCGGCGCCCAGTTCGTGGTCAGGAACCCGAACGCCGCCTCTAGCTGCGGCTGCGGCGTCAGCTTCTCGATCTGACGACGGCCCATCCGGTCGCCAGGATCGGCGTGGCCAGCAAGGCCGCAAAGGCCCAGTCCCACACCCCATCCTGCAACAGCGCGCCCACCAGCCCAATCAGGCTGAGCGCGAACAGGAGGATGGGCGCGCGGAAGATGGCCCACAGGGTCAGATCCCTCGGGTTATGACGGCGACGGCTCACGCCGTCCGTCTCCCCTTGCCCAGCCACAGATAAAGACCGGACCCCAAAATCACTATGGTGGCGATGTCCAACAGCGCCCACAGGATCTTCAGCGCCAGCCCGCCATAGTCGCCGAAATGCAGCGGCTGCGACAGCGACAGGGTTTTCACATACCAGGGCATCGGCGCCACCGCCGCCAGTTCGCCCGTCCGCGCGTCGATCAGGGCTGGCGTCGTCATATGCGTCGTCAGCGGCGTGTCGCCGTGGAAGAAGACGGCATAGTGGTGGTCGGTCGAATAGTCGGTTCCCGGAAACGCCACGAACTGCAGCTTCATGCCCGGCAGCGCCGCCTTGGCCCGCTCCACCGCCGCATCCAGCGAGGCCCGGCCCTGGGCGGGGGCCGGCGCATCATAGGCGACCGTCAACTCCTTCAGCGCCGTCTCTTTCCAATAGGCCAGGATGGGCGTGGCCAGGGTGTTGACCACCCCCGTCAGCCCTACCACCAGCACCCAGGCCGCTGTCACCACGCCCAGCAGATTGTGATAGTCCAGCCACCGCGTCCGCGCCGCCTTCTTGACCCGCACCGTCCCGAACGGCAGCCGACGCATGAAGGGCGCATACAGCACCACGCCCGACACCACGGCCACGACCAGCAACAGCCCCATCGCGCCTAGAAACAGCATTCCCGGCAGACCCAAGAACATATCGGTATGAAGTTGAAGCAGGAACTCCATCACTGGATGACCGGCGACCAGCGGCGCGCCCTCGCCGCTGGTCTGGTCGATGGGCTCGAAACTGTATTTGCCGGCCGGGGCGTCGGGGGCGCGGCTGGTGACGTTCACCACCGGCCGATCCTCGTCGAAGCTCATGAAGGCCGGAACCTCGCCCGGATGTTTGGCCAGACCGGCGGCCAGCACCTCGTCGAGCGTCAGCAGTCGGCCGTCCGGATTCTTCGGCGCCCACGGCTCATGCAGCAGCGCCTCGTTCAGCTCGTGGCTGAACACCAGCGGCAGCCCCGTGACGCACAGCATCAGCAGAAACAGGGTCGAGATCAGGCTCGACCACTTGTGTGTCCAGGTCCAGGCGCGGATCGTCCGGGCGTGCATCGGCCGACGCGGATCAGAACTCGGTCGAGACCGACAGACGCAAGGTCCGCGGGGCGCCCAGCGTCAGATAGTTCGATCCCGGATAGCCGCCGACCGCGACCCACTGATCCTCGTCCGCGACATTCTCGACCCGCGCCCGCAGCGTCACCGGCTTGTCGCCCGCCACAAAGGCGTAGCGCACCCCGGCGTCGAACCGGGTCCAGCTTTCCAGCTCCAGCGTATTGGTCGCATTGGCCGGCTGGGCGCCGGTATGGACCGCCCGGCCCTCGACCGTCAGGCCGCTGACCATCGGCACGTCCCATTCGACGTTCAGATTGGCCTGAAAGTCCGGCACGCCGATCGCCGACTTGCCCGCATTGGCGGCGGTCAGCGAACGACTGATCTTGGCGTCCAGCCATGTCGCGCCGCCGATCAGACGCAAGCCTGCGACCGGTTCGCCATAGACGGTCAGCTCGACACCCTTGTTTTCCTGCTCGCCGCCGTCTGTGTAGACGCCTTCCGGCAGAACATTCGACGCAGGGTTTCCGTTGGACGTGATGGAAACGAGCGCGCTGGGCAGGGTTGTGCGAAAGACGCTGAGCGTTCCGCCGAACGATCCTGCGTCATACTTCGCCCCTATCTCGGCCTGCTTAGCGCGGAAGGGCTCGAGCACATCGCCACCATTAGTGACGTTGACCGGCACTGCGGCGTTCCCCCAGCCCTCCACCACAGCATTGGCCAAGACGGGCGCGGTCGTGCCCGGAACCAGGGCTTCGGCATAGTTGGCGTACAGTGAAATCGTGTTGCTGGGCTTGTAGACCACGGCGAAGGCCGGCGTCGTCGCGTCGCTGGAATAGCCCGACGTGAATGCGCCGTCGGCATAGGCATAGGATCGGGTTTCGATCTCCTGATAGCGGACGCCGACGGTCGCCAGCAGCCGTCCATCCAGGAAGGACAGCACATCGGCGACGGCGAAACTGGTGTTCTTGACCCGCTCGGTGACGTTGGGATCATCCAGATCGCCCGAGACGCTGCCGATGGCCGGGGCCGGCGACAGCAGCGGATTGGTCAGCGTCCCCATCGCATAGCCGGCGAAGCTCGACGCCGCCCAGGCGTTCTTGGACTTGGACTGAATCTGCGAGGCCGAGGCGACTAGACGATGTTCAATCGGGCCGATCGTCAGGTCGGCGCGTACGCCGATGTCGCCCGACCAGACCGTGTCCTCGCGGATATTGTCGAAGCGATAGACGCGGATCGCGCCCGCCGCGTCGGCGCGCGGATTGGCCAGGCTGTTGTCTTCCTCGCCCTGACGCCCGCCGAAAGCGGCCCAGGCGCTGATGCTGTCGGTCAGGTCGAGCTCGCCGCGCACGGCGCCGAACAGCTGCTCCTCGTCGGTGTAGGTCCAGCGCTGGGCGAAGTTCTTGTCGGCCGAGGGCGCGTCAGGGATGGCGGTTCCCGGCGTCACGCTGGGACGGGGCGCATCGATACGGTGATCCTGCCAGCCCAGATCGGCCGAAAACCGGGCGCGATCGCCTCGGCGGTCCAGTCCAAGGCCGACGACCCGCAGTTGGCCGGTCTCGTCCTCGACGGCGCTTTCGCCCGCACGGCTGGCGATGTTCAAGCGCGCGCCCCATTCGCCTTCGGCGCCGAAACGGCGAGCCAGGTCGGCTGCGGCATAGATCTCGTCACGGCCCGACACGCCCCCGGTCAGGCGCGTCAGGGGGGCGTCGCCCGCCCGCTTCGGCGTCAGGTTGAAGGCGCCGCCGACCCCCGTTCCGCCCGGCGCGGCGCCGTTCAGGAAGGTGCTGGCGCCGCGAAACACCTCGACCCGCTCGACCAGTTCGGCCGCCACGAACTGGCGCGGCAAGACGCCATAGAGGCCGTTGTAGCTCATGTCGTCCGAATAGACCGGAAAGCCGCGAACGACATACAGCTCCTGGAAGTTGCCGAACCCCTTGGACACACGCACTGTCGGGTCGTTCTGCAGCACGTCGCCGATGCCGCGCGCCTGCTGATCACGCACCAGCTTTTCGGTGTAGTTGGAGGTCGAGAAGGGCGTGTCCATCACGCCCAGATTGCCCAGCAGACCGATGCGTCCCCCGCGCGCCACCTGACCGCCCGCCGCCGGGTCCGTCAGCCGCACCTGCGATCCCGTCACGACGATCTCCCCCAGCTCCGCCGGAGCCGTCGCCTGCTGCGCCAGGGCCGGCGAGGCGAGCGTCAGCGCAACGACGCTTGCGGTCAAAAGAATGGAGGCACGGCGGAGGCAAGGCATTTTGATACGCATTCTCAAAATCAAGTTGCGCGTCCCTAGCCCGATCGGTGGGCGCAATGCAATCCGCTGCGCCCGCGACATATTGCATTTAGCTGATTTCCTAATTAGGAAGGTCGCTATGAACACCCTGTTCAAGGCCCTGTCGCATCCGGTGCGTCGTCGCATCATCGCCATGCTGCGCGCCGGTCCGCTGGCCTCCGGCGATATCGCCGCCGCCTTTGACATGAGTTGGCCCACCATCACTGGCCACCTCAACGCCCTGAAGGAGGCCGGCCTGGTCAGCCCGGAGCGCGAGGGCCAGACCATCCGCTATCGGTTGGAAATCTCGGCGGTCGAGGAGGCCATGGCCTTTCTGATGGACATCGTCGGGACCGGCGAAGCGACCGCCCCCCTGCCCCAGCCCTCAAAGGAAACACGCCGATGAAGGATCGTCTGTCCCTGCTGGACTATCTGACCGTCGCCGTCTTCGGCGTTCAGGCGGCGTTCGCCCTCTACATCGGCGTCAACGGCCCGACGACGCCCATGCCGATGCATTGGAACGCGGACTGGCAGGTCGATCGCTGGGGCGACCGGGCCGAGTTCGCGACCTTCACCGGCGGCATGGCCATGATCGGCTTCATCGCCGCCGCCGGCCTGGGTCTGGCCGCCCTGCGCGCCGAGGCCCAAGGCGACGCCTCACGGCGTCGCTCGATGCGGATCGGTCAGGGGCTGACCGTGTTCATCGTCGCCGCCATTGGCCTGATGATCGCCTGGGCCAGCCTGGGTCACGCCAGCGTGGACAGCGGCCCCGCCGTCATGACCGGCGCCCTGTCGCTGATCCTGCTGGTCGTCGGCGCCTTCCTCGGCCGGGTCGCGCCCAATCCCCTGATCGGCGTCCGCACCCCCTGGAGCTACAAAAGCCGCCTGGCCTGGGACCGCTCGAACCGTCTGGCCGGCCGGCTGTTCTGCCTGGTCGGTCTGGCCGGCCTGATCGCCGCGCCGATTGCGCCCCCGCCCTACGGCGTCACGGGCCTGACCGCCGCCGTCATCATCGTCGCAGGCCTTTCGATCTTCGAAAGCTGGCGCGTCTGGCGCGCCGATCCCGACCGCCAACCCTTCTGAAGGAGACTGCAATGCTGACGCTGACCCACGCCCTTCTCGCCGCCAGCCTGCTCGCCGGCCCGGTCTCGACCGACATCGCCCTGCCCGCCCAGCCTGCGCCCTTGCATGGCAAGCTGTTGACGCCCGAAGCGCCCACGGCCGTCGCCGTCATCCTGCCCGGCTCCGGCCCGACGGATCGGGATGGGAACAGCCCGATGGGCGTCTCGGCCTCGACCTATCGCCTGCTGGCCGAAAACCTGGCGGCGCAAGGCATCGCCACCGTCCGCATCGACAAGCGCGGCGTCGCGGCCAGCGCCGCCGCCGGCTTCGACGAAACCAAGCTGCGCTTCGACGACTACGCCGCCGACGCCCGCGCCTGGGCCGCCGAGGCCGCCTCGCGCGCCGGAAAGCATTGCGCCTGGCTGATCGGCCACAGCGAAGGCGCTTTGGTCGCTCTGAAGGCGGTCGAGGGCGGAGACGACAAGATTTGCGGCCTGATCCTGCTGGCCGGTGCGGGTCGCCCGGCCGGCGCGAGCATTCGAGAACAACTGGAAGCCGGTCTGCCCGAGCCGATGAAGCCCCAGGCCTTCGCCGTCCTGAGCGAGTTGGAGGCCGGCCGCACCGTCGCCGACACGCCGCCCGCTCTGTCGGCCCTGTTCCGCCCGTCGGTCCAGCCCTATCTGATTTCCTGGTTCGCGCTGGACCCCGCCGCCCTGCTCGCCGCCTACGACGGCCCGGTCTTCATCGGCCAAGGGACCACCGACCTTCAGATCGGCGTCACGGACGCCCAGGCCCTCGCCGCCGCCGACCCCAAGGCCACGCTGAAACTCTGGGACGGCGTCAACCACCTCCTCAAGACCGCCCCCGCCGACCGCACCGCCAATCTGGCCACCTACGCCGATCCGACGCTGCCGCTAGCGCCGGGCGTGGCGCAGGATGTGGCGATGTTCATTCGAGAAACAGACAGCCCTCGTTAGGTCTAAGCCTTCAACGCGATGATTTGGCCGACCGTCATGTGACAGGAGCGAACGGTCCGACCACCCATTCCATCACACGCCAGTCGCTGTGAGGCGCGCGTCGCCAGACCTGACGATAGGTGGCGTAGACGCTCTGCCCCTGGCGATCAGCAGGTCGACAGGAGGCAAAGCCATCGACTTCGACGACCGTCGACGAGACCCCATGGACCCTGCCAGGCTCGAAACTTAATCCAGTACATTCGCCTTCCCGGGCGATCAAGAAGTCGGTTGCACCGCCTTCATCATGGCCGACGCGGTTTCTTGGAATGTCGCGCCCTGCCCACTGAAGACGGGTCCAAGGATCAACCCCCGTAACTCGCCGCCACTCCAGTCGTTTGCGAGTAATCGAGTCATCGTCCAAGATTCGCAAATTCTGCCTCGCGCGACTGAAGACCTCAGCCGCCGCCATCTCGTCGCCGCTAAATCGAAAACAATTCGATAGTCGGAACACGCCGTCGGGCGCGACCTCTCCTGAAATCGCAGCGCAAGCCGGGAAAAGCGGCTCAGCAAGCTTGGCTGCAAGTCGTGCGAAAGAAACGATCGCATTGCTCTCACAGCTGCTTGACGACAGTTGCTTGATCCTCGCCCGCGATCGATTGTCAGGAGAGGGCAGCCCGATCTCGGCGAAGATGGCTCCACCATCCATACAGACATCGATGGGCGCAGGCGTTCTGACCTCCACGGGAACGAGCAACTCGTCGCCAGCCTGCTGGATTTGCCGCCAAGCCTCCTGCGGTACATCGGCAGTCATCTTGCGGTTGGCTCCAGACGACACTTCCACCGATGGGCTGTGACCGGGACGTCTGACAAAGGCGACGGCGGGTAAGCCTCCCCCGCCCTCGAGGTAGAAGGCGCGATAGACCTCGACGCCGTCGGCTGTCTCAGCCTGCAATGGCTTCACGTCCAATGCGGCCCTCAGTGCGGCGCGCCCTTCTTCGGTACACACCTCACCGTGTCTCGCCCCTGTGCAGTTCGCAGTCGACGGGGCCGCCACGGAGGCCTGCAACATGAGCGCTATGATTAAAGACATCGGCATCCTCCGGACGCCATATGTCTATGTTCGCCACCTCATGTCGATCATCCCATTCTTCCAAACAGAGAACGGCGAACACAACCAGCTTTAGTTCTGTGATTGATCGGACGGCCGGAGATGATGCTCTGAGCCACCCCGCGCTGCATCCGCCAGGGCGAAGAACCGCTCCCGAACCTCGGCCGCGAACGGGTTGTCGCGTTCGATGGCGCGGAAGACGGCGGGGCTGTCGTGGCGGACCATGTCGACGGCCTGCATCAGCCGGTCGAAACTGGCGGTGGTCATGCGCGTCGGCAGGGGCTCCATCGCCATCAGGACGCGGGCGATCAGATGGGTCAGACCCTGGACCGTCGCGGCCTCGCGGTCATGGTCCTCGGGGCTGACCTGAAACACCTTCAGCCTCAGCGCCCGGCGGCAGAAGGCGGCGACGCGGCGGGCGTCTTTTGCACCCCTTACCTCGCTTACGGCGATGCGCAGGCCCGCGATACCGTCCTTGCCGCTCTGAGGACCGAACAGGGGGTGGGTTCCCACGATCCGCAAGCCGGGCGGCAGGAGTTCATCCATCGCCCGCGCCGGCTTCACCTTCACCGAGCCCACGTCGACGACCAGGGCGTCGGGCGCCAGATGCGGGCCGATGGCGATCAGCGTCGTCTCCAACGCCTCGACCGGCACGGCCAGCACCACCGTCGGACAGGCGGCGGCGGTCGCCAGATCGGTCAGGGACGCGAGGCCTTCGCCATCGCTCGCCGCCGGATCATGCGCCAGGATATCGAACCAGACAGACAGATGACGCGCCGTCAGCCGCCCGAAGGCGCCGAAGCCGATCAGGCCGAGCTCTTCCCTCACAGCGTCTCCATGAACCGCACCGGCCGCCCGTGCGCCGATCCGATCAGTTCGCCGTCCTGCATCACCACCCGACCGCGCACGATCGTCGCCATCGGCCAGCCTGTCGCCTCCACCCCATCGAACGGAGTCCAGCCGCAGCGCGTCGCCTGCTGTTCATGGGTGATCGTCCGCTTAGACTTCAGATCGACGATGGTCAGGTCGGCGTCATAGCTGACGGCCATCCGCCCCTTGTTGGCCGTACCGAACACCCGCTGCGCGCCCGCCGAGGTCAGGTCGATGAACCGCTCCAGCGACAGTCGCCCATTGGCGACATGGGTCAGCATCAGCGGCACCAGCGTCTGCACCCCCGGCATGCCGGACGGCGAGGCCGGATAGGGTTTGGCCTTTTCTTCCTTGGTGTGCGGCGCATGGTCGGAGCCCAGCACGTCGGCGACGCCCTGCTGCATGCCCCACAGCCACAGCGCGTCCACATGCTCCTGCGACCGGATCGGCGGGTTCATCTGGGCATAGCTGCCCAGCCGCTCATAGGCTTCCGGTCCGACCAGGGTCAGATGCTGGGGCGTGATCTCGACGGTGGCGACATCCTTGTGGAAGCGCAGATATTCCATCTCGTCCCTGGTCGTGACGTGCAGCACATGGATGCGCGCGCCCGTCTCCTTGGCCAGGCCGACCAGGCGCCGGGTCGAGCGGATGGCGCTTTCGGCGTCGCGGACCTCGGGGTGGCTGGTCCAATCGCCGGTGCGGGCCAGGCCGCGCCGCTCGACCAGGCGGTATTCGTCCTCGGAGTGGAAGGTGGCGCGTCGGCGCACGTTCGACAGGACCTTGCGCACCCCCTCGTCGTCGGCGATCAGCAGGTCGCCGGTCGAGGCGCCCATGAAGACCTTGACCCCGCAGCAGCCGGGCAGACGCTCCAGTTCGCCCAGATAGTCCGCGTTCTCATGCGTGCCGCCGACGTAGAAGGCGTGGTCCGTCCACATCCGATCCTTCGCCCGCGCCAGCTTGTCGGCCATGGTGTCGGGATCGGTGGTGTTGGGATTGGTGTTCGGCATTTCGAACACGGCGACGACCCCGCCCAGGGCCGCCGCGCGCGACCCGGTCTCCAGATCTTCCTTCCACTCCAGCCCCGGCTCGCGGAAATGGACCTGGGTGTCGATCACGCCGGGCAGGACGGTCAGGCCCGTCGCATCGAAGACCTCGCCCGCCGAGGCCTGGCTCAGGTCGCCGATGAAGGCGATCTTGCCGTCGATCACCCCGACATCCGCCATGCCCCGTCCCGCATGGTTCGCGACCTCGCCGCCACGGACGATCAGGTCATAGGTCTGGGTCATGGGGCGGTTCCTGGGGGATGAGCGATGCGCTCTTACTATATCTCCGCTCATCCCCGCGAAAGCGGGGACCCAGCGCTTTGGGCGCGCTGTCGATGGCCGAAGGCTTCTCGCGGCAATATTGCGAACGAAACATCTGGGTCCCCGCTTTCGCGGGGATGAGCGGATGCAAGGGGTGCTAACCCCGCGCCTTCAACATCCGCTGCGCCGCCTTCAGCACCCGCTCCCACGGCAGGTCCATCATATGCTGGATCGCCTGGTTCAGGCGCGGATCCAGCTTCTTGAACTCTTCATAGGTCCGCGGCCCGCGCACGGTCTCCCCCTTCCAGGGTCCGCGCACGGTCTCGTCCGACGGCCCGAAGGCGGCGACGACCGGCGTGCCCGAGGCCACGGCCAGCTGGGTCCAGATCGAGTCCGCCCCGATGTACAGCACCGACGTCGACAAGGCCGCCACCGTCTGCAGCCGCGTCAGCTTGCCTTGAAGCTCGATCACCCGCGCGCGCGGCACGGCGTAGCGGATCGTGTGCGCCGCCTCGCGGTCGATCTCCTCGCCCACGATCATCAGCCGCCCGCCCGCCAGAGGCCCGTCGTCGGCCAGCAGCTTGGCCGCGACCTTGGCGTAGCGTTCGGCCGGCCAGCGCTTGCCCATCCATTCCACGCCCGGCCCGACCGCCAGGATCGGCCCCTCTCCGCCCGTCGCCGGGATCAGCGCCTCGACCTGGCCCTGCGTCTCGTCTGACACGTACAGTTTCGGCGCCGGTATCTCGTCCGGCTCCAGCTTCAGCACCGCCGCCGCCGCCTCGACCGCATGCAGGCCCGGCTGATCCTTGCCCCGCACTGCGCGCTTGTGCCGCCTCAGCTTGCCCGACAGGTCCGAGCCGCGCATGTCCACGACCAGACCCCATTTGGTCGCCCGCACCTGGTTCCACAGGGCGATCCATTCGAAATGGCCTTCGCGCTCCAGCACGATCAATTTCGTCAGGCGCGGCGTATCGGCGAACAGCGGCGCGCTGGCGGCCGATCCGACGATGGTGAACGTCGCGTGCGGCAGGCTTTCGACCAGATGCGCCAGCACGCCTGAGGACAGCACGGCGTCCTCGGCGTCCGCCTCGGCGATGTACAGGATGGGAAACCGCCCGATCATCCGTCGACGGATACAGGGATTCTATCTGCGGTTCAGCGCCAAACGCGTGTTTCCACAGGAAGCCCCCATGCGCTACAGCGACGCGCATGAGCCAGACGCCCGACGCCGCCGCGGATTCAGAAGCCGCCGCCGCCCTTGAACGCTTCAAGGCCCAGCGCGTAACGGCCATCTACCGACTGGACCTGATCGCCAAGGGTGCGACGATTTCCTACGAGGACGGCACGCCGATCGACATGGCCTCCGAAAAGGCCCGCCTGGAAGCGGTCGTCGCCGACATGGACCGCCGCATCGCCCGGCTGGAGCGTTCAGCCGGGTGAGCCTGCCCCTTCTCCCCGGCCGGACCTGCGGCGGTTGCGTCGAATGCTGCCGGGTCATTCCGCTGGATCTGCCGGAACTGGCCAAGCCGACGGGCGAACTGTGCGCCTATTGCGTCGACGGCGCCGGCTGTTCGGTCCATGAGATCCGGCCGAACACCTGCCGCATCTGGTTCTGCCTGTGGCGCGTGGTCGAGCTGTCGGACGACTGGCGACCGGATCGCAGCGGCGTCATCGTCCGCCCCGACGGCGTCGAGGATGGGGTCATCACCCTGTATGTCCTGCGCCGCTCCGACTTCCTGGCCTCGCCCGACTTCTTCGTGACCGTCGCCGGCTGGGTCGCGGAAGGGATTGAGGTCGCGCTCAGCATCCCCGGCCCGGTCGGAACCTATCCGGCCCGCGCGGTCGTCACCGATTGGCTGCGTCCGGCCATCGAGGATGGCGACACTGACGCCTTCACGACCCGTGTCCTGATGTCCCTCGACACCTTGGCCGAACACGATTTCCAGCCGGACGGCGTCGTCGCACGATATGCAGTGACAACCCAGGATCGTCCGAAAGCTTAGCCGAAGCTTAAGCCCTTGGCGCTACGATAGAATCCGTAACGCCGTCGCTGGAAAGGGCACGCCGTCGATGCAGGCCTGGGACGCGCTGAAACGACCGATCTGGATGTTCGATCCGGTCGCCCTGCGCGGCGTCTACGCCAATGCGGCCGCGCTCGACCTCTGGGGCTCCGACAATCTCGACGCCCTTCTGGCGCGCGACTTCACCAATGTCTCCCCCGCCGTCCTGGCCCGGACCGAGCGTCTGGCGCGCGAGACGGCCAATGGCGAGATCCTGACCGAAGACTGGACCTTCTATCCCCACGGTCGACCGCTGACGGTGTCGGCGGTGATCTCGACCTATCGCTTGACGGACGGCACGCCGGTCCTGCTGTTTGAGGCCGCGCCCATTGCGGTCGAAAACGAGGAGCGTCGCGCGGTGGAGGCGTTGCGCCACACCTCGACGCTGATCACCCTGTTCGACAGCGAGGCCCGCCCGATCTTCTCCAATCCGTCGGCCTTCGCCGCCTACGGATCGACCGCGCACCCCTTCGAGGCCCGGTTCGCCGAACCCGAGCGCGCCCAGCCCATGCTGGCGACCGCCCTGTCGGGGTCAGCGATTTCCGACGTCTGCGAGATCATCACGCGAGAAGGCGTGCGCTGGCACCATCTCGACGTTCGTCTCGTGACGGACCCCGTCACGGGCCATCTCGGCGTCTTGCTGAACGAGATCGATGTGACCGACCGCGTCGAGGCCGAACAGGCCCGCGTCGCCGCCGAGCAGAAGACATCGATGGCCGAGGCCCGGCAGAAGTTCCTGACGGACATGTCGCACGAACTGCGCACGCCGCTGAACGCGGTCATCGGCTTCTCCGATCTGTTGTCCAAGGCCGGCCTGCCCGACGAACAGGCCGATCAGGTCGCCCGCATCAACGGCGCGGGCCAGCGCCTGTTGTCCGTCGTCAACGATATGATCGACCTGTCGGCCGACAACGTTGTTCCCCTATCGCCCTCAGACACCCCGGCCGAGCCCGCCCCGCCAGCCAATGAGGACGCCCCTGCCCTGCGCGTCCTCTATGTCGACGATCACGACAGTAACCGCGCCCTGGTCATGGCGGTGTTGACGGCCCAGGGCATCGCCTGCGCCACCGCCAACGACGGAGAACAGGGCGTCGAGGCCGCCCGCACCGGCGACTGGGACGTGATCCTGATGGATATCCAGATGCCCGTAATGGACGGCGTCGAGGCGACCCGCGCCATCCGCGCCCTGCCCGGCGTGACAGGCCGCACCCCCATTCTGGCCCTGACCGCCAACACCCTGCCGGAACAGCTGACCCAGTACGAACAGGCCGGCATGGACGACTGCATCGCCAAGCCGATGAACATCGTCGATCTGGTCATGCGCGTCACCGCCTGGGGCGCCAGCGACTGGCGCACCTTTGATCCCCGCCTTGAAGACGCGGCGGCCGCTGTCGCCTAAATTCGGCGCGGCGTCTTCTGAAGCCACGCCGTCAGCCCTATCTTCGCCCCATGCCCATCGCCCGTCTCGACAGTCGCGCTCTGATCTCGGTAACGGGCGAGGAGGCGAAACCCTTCCTGCACAATCTGCTGACCCAGGATGTGGAGACGCTGGTCGACGGGGAACTGCGGTTTGGCGCCCTGTTGTCGCCGCCCGGTCGGCTGCTGTTCGACCTGTTCCTTTGGGGACAGGCTGACGGCGTTCTGCTGGATGTGGCGACTGAGCGTCGCGACGCCCTGATCCAGCGCCTGTCGATGTACAAACTCCGCGCCAAGGTTCAGGTCGCCGCCGACGACCGCCCGGTCTTCGCCAGTTGGCCACAAGCCGCCGAGGGCTTCATCTCCGACCCCCGCACCCCCCTGATCGGCGGCCGGCTCTATGGCGAGGCGACGCCGGACGCCAGCGAGGCCGACTACCACGCTCACCGCCTGTCCATCGGCCTGCCCGACCCCACCGCCGACGCGCCCCAAGACAAGACCTATCCGATCGAGGCCGACTTCGACCTGCTGAACGGCATCGATTTCCAGAAGGGCTGTTTCGTCGGCCAGGAGACGACCTCGCGCATGAAGCGCCGGGGCACGATCAAGAACCGGATGCTGCCGCTGGACTTCGACGGCCCTACCCCCGCCTTTGGCGCCGAGGTGCTGAAGGGCGAACTGCGCGCGGGCGAGGTGCTGTCCGGTCGCGACGGATCGGTCATGGCCCTGCTGCGCGTGGACCGGATCGACGGCGACCTGACCGTGGACGGCCGCCCCGTGCGCTTGCGTCATCCCGCCTGGATGGGCGAGGACGTTCTCCCCTCCTCCAACGCGTGAGTCCCCCATGAAGATCGCCGATCAGATCGTCCTTGTCACCGGCGGAGCGCGCGGCGTCGGCGCCGCCTGCGTCCGCGCCTTCGCCCATGAAGGCGCTCGCGTCGTCATCAACTGGAGGAACAGCGGCGAGGCCGCGAACGCCCTGGCCGCCGAGATCGGCGAGCGCGCCCTCGCCCTCCAGGCCGACGTGACCGACCGCGCCGCGGTGGACGCCATGGTCGCGGCCGCGCAAGGCCACTTCGGCGCTCCCGTCACCACCGTCGTCAACAACGCCCTAGACTACAGCTTCAATGGCGACGCCCGGTCCCAGATGACCGCCATCGGCTGGGACGAGATGGATCGTCAGTTCTCGACCGTCGTGCGCGGCGCCCTGAACCTGATCCAGGCGACCGCGCCCGGCATGGCCGCGGCCCGGTTCGGCCGCGTCGTCAACATCGGAACCAACCTGTTCCAGAACCCGGTCGTCCCCTACCACGACTACACCGCCGCGAAGGCCGCCCTGCTCAGCCTGACCCGCACCGCCGCCGGCGACCTCGGCCCTGACGGCATCACCGTCAACATGGTCTCGGGCGGTCTCCTGCGCACCACCGACGCCAGCGCCGCCACGCCCGAGGCCGTCTTCGACCTGATCGCCGGCATGACCCCGCTGCGCAGCGTCACGACCCCGCAAGAATTCGCCGACGCCGTCCTCTTCTTCGCCTCCCCCTGGAGCCGCGCCGTGACGGGTCAGAACCTGGTCGTTGACGGCGGATTGGTGCGGGACTGAAATGACGACCGTCTCCTCCCCACTTCGTGGGGAGGTGGCGCGGCGCTCCTTAGCGCCGTGACGGAGGGGTTCTTCACCACATCACAAGCGCCCGTGGGACTTTAAGAGCCCCTCCACCGCTTCGCGGTCCCCCTCCCCATTTCATGGGGAGGAGACGGTCTCCATCCTATTTGCTCAGTACATTTCTTCAGTTTTCAGGGCCTTACTCGCCACCAGCGTCAATCGACCGACCCCTCCTCCAAACGCCCATATAATGCGCAGGTTTAGGACCGGAGGAGACGAAAACTTGGACTCGTTGGACTCGCTGGACTGTTTTTCACTGTCCAACGCCGCCCCGCCAAATTGCACTTTCTTGCACTTTGCACGCGTTTCGGAGGGTGCAGTGCAATTTCGCCGCTCCCCCAAGATCAGACAATTAGACACTTTAGACGGTGTTTTTCCGCCGCCTGCGTCTCAAATCCCGCCTTCCCCCAAAATCGACCGCCCGGCCACCATCACCCCATGACCGACTCACATGCCGAAGGCCGATGCGGCTGGTGCGGGACCGACCCGCTCTATGTCGCCTATCACGACGCCGAATGGGGCGTGCCCGAGCGCGATCCCCGCGCCCTGTGGGAGAAGCTGGTCCTCGACGGCTTTCAGGCCGGCCTCGCCTGGATCACCATCCTCAGAAAACGCGAGGGCATCCGCGACGCCTTCGACGGCTTCGACCCCCAGATCGTCGCCCGCTATGGCGAGGACGACATCCAGCGCCTGCTGGGCGACGCGCGCATCATTCGCTCGCGCGCCAAGATCAACGCCGCCATCCAGGGCGCCCAGATCTGGCTTCAGATGCGCGATGACGGCGAGGACTTCTCAGAATGGCTCTGGTCCTTCGTCGGCGGCGAACCGATCCAGACGACCCACGCCGACTATCGCCAGGCCCCGACCCAGACCGAACAGTCCATCGCCATGGCCAAGGCGCTGAAGAAGCGCGGATTCAACTTCTGCGGCCCGGTCATCGTCTATGCCTTCATGCAGGCTGTCGGCATGGTCAACGATCACCAGACGACCTGCTTCCGTCACGCCCAGGTTCGTGCGATGGCGAGCCATGGCTAAAGCCCCCGCAAATTCGAAAGCCTTCCCCACTCTCGCTCTCGAGACGGTTCTGATCCAGCGCGTCAACGGTCACGTGTGCGGCGTGGACGAGGCCGGGCGTGGTCCCTGGGCCGGGCCGGTCTCGGCGGCGGCCGTGATCCTGAACCCCGACGACCTGCCGCCCGGCATCGACGATTCCAAGGCCCTGACCGAAAAGCGCCGCGCCGCCCTGGAGCCCGAGATCAAGGCCCGCGCCGTCGCCTGGGGCGTCGGCTTCGCCTCGGTGGACGAGATCGAGGAACTGAACATCCTGCACGCCACTGGTCTGGCCATGTGCCGCGCCATCGAGGCCTTGCAGGTCCGGCCGGTCGCCGCCCTGGTCGACGGCAACTATCGCTTCAAGCTTCCCTGCGAAATCCAGACGGTCGTCGGCGGCGATGGACTGTCGCTATCCATCGCGGCGGCCTCGATCCTGGCCAAAACCGCGCGAGACCGGTTGATGATCGATCTGGATGCCCAATATCCCGGCTACGGCTTCGCCAGCCACAAGGGCTACAACGCCCCGATCCACCAGAACGCCTTGAAAACCCTGGGCCCCTGCCCCGCCCATCGGCGCAGTTGGTCCCCGATCAAGGCGCTGTTGCAGGAGGCCTGACGCCGTCTCAGATGTGCAGGAAGCCGCCCAGCAGCGCGCCCATCAGGGCCGCAACAGCCGCCCCGGCGATCGCCATCATCCAGCGCGGCGGCGGCGCCACCTCGGGCTCGACATCGATCTGTTCGATGGGTTGAGCAGCTTCGACCGGCCGCGTGTAGCGCGCGGCGTTGTGGGTGAAGGTCGCATCCGCCGTCCGCGGCGCCCACGAGCGCGGCTCGGCCGCCGCACGCACACGGTAGTCGTCGGGGCGATCAGTCTTGGGGGCGGTATACTGGTGCGGTTGCATAGTCCCACAACGGCACGCAGCGATTCGCGTTCCGCCCTACCCTCCGTTGTTTTTATTGGTGTCTATGCGGCCACGGGCAAGGAGACCGGCCGCTCTGTCACCACGAACAGGTGCTCGACATTCTTGAGCCGCCCGACCTGCCCGACCTTCTCTCCCTTGGGATTATGGATCCCGATCCGGGCGCCGACGTATCGCGGATGCGCCACCTCAAGGACCTGCACATGACCCCGCGCCGAAAGCATCTCGACCAGTTCGGCGCGGCTCAGATACCCCTCGTCGTTGAAGCTGACGATCAGGTTCGGCGCCTTGACCCGCTCGATCACGGTCCGCAGCGCCGGGCCGATGCCGGGCCGGCTGTTGAAGGCGCTCTTGCGCGTCCTCACGTCCACCCGCTTGTTGGCGACCCCATAGGTCTCGGGCCGGTCCCACAGCACCAGGCTCTCCCAGCAATGGTAGTTCCCAAGATAGGAATGCTGGTTGTAGGGCGGATCCAGATAAACCAGATCCGCCTCGACCTGTTCGGCGATCTCGACCGCATCGCCCTGCGTCGCGCGGCACGGCCCGTCCACCGCCGGGACGAGGTCCGGCGTGCGCAGCTCCAGCGTCTTCAGCGCCCTCGGCGCCCACTGCTTCATATAGGCCATCTGAACCCCGGCGGTGGAATCCACCCGATCCGCCGCCTCCATCAGGCTGACCAGGGCGATGGCCTTGAGTTCCGGTTCCAGTCCCATGGCCTCGATCCGGTCGCGCATGGCGTCGATCCGCGCGCCGTTGTCCGGGTGGAAATACCGCGCATCCTGACAGAAGGCCTGGGTGAACCAGCCCGCCTCGGGCTTCACTGTCCGCAGCTCGGCCAGCACGACCTCGGCCCGCTCGACCCACCGCTCTCGATCCGCCTGGACATAGGTCGTCGCCAGAGCATGGGCATAGGCGTTCAGGTCGTTCGACCACACCTGAAACCCCTGCTTCTTCAGGGCGTGCCCGACCCGCGCCGTGCCCGAAAACAGATCGCACACCCGCCCGCCCTGCGGCAGCACCCCCGCCACCGCACCCGTCACATGCCCCAGCAGGGCGCGCTTGGAGCCGATATATTTGATCATGACGCGGCCCGACTCATCGCGGCATCATAGCGGCTGTCGCGGGGCGCGCGAAGTTGCCCGGATTGTCGGGATATAAACGCCGCGCCTAGCTTCAAGCCAACGCCCGGTCCATGCTCGGTGCGACGACTATGGAGAAGGCGCGTGCCCCACAATGAAACCCATCGGGTCGATCGGATCGGCTGGCTCAGGGCGGCGGTTTTGGGGGCTAATGACGGGCTGGTGTCGACGGCCAGTCTGGTCGTTGGCGTCGCAGCGGCGGCGACCGGTCATGGCGGCATTCTGATCGCGGGCGTCGCCGGATTGGCGGCGGGCGCGATGTCGATGGCGGCGGGCGAGTATGTCTCGGTCAGTTCGCAGTCCGACACCGAAAAGGCCGATCTGGCGCGCGAGGCCGTCGAACTGGCCGGCGATCACGAGGCCGAGACGCGCGAACTGGCCGGCATCTATGTCGGGCGAGGCGTCGCGCCGGATCTGGCGACCGAGGTGGCGCGTCAGATGATGGCGCATGACGCGCTGGGCGCCCATGCGCGCGACGAGCTGGGTATTTCGGAGATCACCACCGCGCGGCCGATCCAGGCGGCGCTGACCTCGGCGATCACCTTCTCGGCCGGGGCCGCCCTCCCTTTGGTCGTCGCCGCCGTTGCGCCGTTGGACACGCTGGCGATCTGGGTCGCGGCTTCCGCCCTGTTGGGCCTGGCTGTGCTGGGCGCCCTGGGCGCACGCGCGGGCGGCGCGCCGATCGGACGATCGGTCCTGCGCGTCGTCTTCTGGGGCGCGCTCGCCATGGCCATCACCGCAGGCGTGGGCCGCCTGTTCCACATCGCCGCCTGATCAGAACCGCGCCGTCAGGGCCAGGCGGGCGGTGACCGGTCGTTGCGGGGTGCTGATGTCGCCCGAGGCGTAGAAGGGATTGCCGAAGGTGAAGGTGTCGTCGCTGCGGTTGAACAGATTGTCCACCGACGCCCTGATCGCCCAGCGATCGATCTCCACGCCGACGCCCAGCGAACTGGTCAGATAGCCGGCCGAGGCGCCGGCGGAGGTCGGCGACAGGGCGATATCGGTCGGGCCGACATAGCCCAGGCGAAGCTCCGAACGCACCGTCGCATGCGCCAGATGCGCCTCATGCACGACGCCGCCCTGCACGCTGAAATCGGCGACCGCCGGCAGGCGTGTGTCGGTGCCCAGCGCGAAACCGGGATCGGGTCGGGTCAACTCTGGATCATTGACGACGGCGTGCGCATCCAGCGTCCATGGGCCTTCGCGCCATTCGACCTCGCCCTCGATGCCGCGATTGCGCCCGTCGCCCAGATTGGCGGTGAAAGGCAGACCCCGGGCGTCGAACCGGTCCGACTGGATGTTGCGCCAATCGGCGACGAAGACCGCGCTTCGCCCGCGCAGGCGCCCTTCGAACAGGGTGAAGCGCGCGCCCGCCTCGCCGGCGACGATCTCGTCCGGCTTCACACGCCGCGCGGGTTGCTGATCGCCAGCCGGCACGGCGCCGGCGTTGAAGCCCGGCCCGCGATAACCCTCGGTCGCCAAGGCGTAGAAGACGAAGGGACCGCGATCGTATTCGATCACCAGACGTGGGGTGATATCGATCAGAGCGTCGTCTCCAGACACCTCCGTCGGATCGCCGTCGGTTTCGCTGCGATGCTCGACCCCGATGCGGAACAGCCGAGCGCCGGCCGTGATCTTCAGGCGGTCGGTGAGCGCATAGGCGGCGTCGCCGAACAGAGCCGCCTCGTCCACATGGTCGCGCCTGTGCTGTCGATAGACCTCCGGCCCGCCCTGCCCGTCCGAGATCGCGACGGTGCGAGTGTGAGTGTATTCCGAAAAGAACAGCCCGGCGCTCCATCTCAGCCGCCCGCCGAAGTCGCCGTTCAACCGCACCTCATGCACCGCTGCCGACAGGTCGTCGGTCTGATCCAGCGCCGATGTTCCCGTAAGCCCGAACAGTCCGGCCGCAGGCGTCGCATCGTAGCGCGCATCGAGGCCGTGCGACTGAACGCTGGATGAGGCCCGCAGCCGCGCCCAGCCCAGATCCCCGTCCACCGAGGCCCAGACGCCGTCGAAATCGTTGCGGCTGGGCTCCAGCAGGCTGCGACGACGCGCATAGGGGTCGTCGGCGCCCAGGTTGGCGTACTGGCTGTCGTCGACGTCGATGGTCTGGGCCAGGAAGCCCGCCTTCAAAGTCCAGCCGGGGTTCAGACGCAGCAGCGCCGCCGCCCTCAGCCCCTGCCGATGCATGCCGCCGGTATTGCTCAGGCTAAGGGCCTCGTCATCGACGTAGCCCCCGACCGTCTCGTCATAGCCGACGATCCGGACCGCCAAGCGATCGCGAAGGATCGGGGCGTTGATCATCAGCTCGACGGCGTCGCCCGGCGCGCCGCCGGCCGTCAGAGCCCCCTCCGCCGTCACGCGCCCATAGACGCCGTCCAGGTCCGGCGCGCGGCTGACCATCTGAACGACGCCGCCCATCGAGCCGGCGCCGTACAGCGCCCCCTGCGGCCCGCGCAGAACCTCGACCCGTTCGATGTCGGCCAGACGCAGCGCCGGGTCAGGCGCGTCATAGGTCAGGCGCACGTCGTCGAGATAGAGCCCGATCAGGCTTTGCGCCTGTCCCGCAACGGGTCCGTCCGCCAGGCCGCGAATGAAGAGCTTGTCGCGTCCCGGCCCCAGGTTTGTGACCGTCAGGCCGGAGACGCGGGCAGCGACGCCGTCGAGGTCGCTGACCCCGGCCCGTTCCAGCGTCACCCCGTCCAGCGACGACAGGCCGTAGGGGGCGCGCGACAGCAGCAGATTGTCCGTGCGTGACGCCGTCACCACGACTTCATCTAGCGTCGTCGGGGTGACGGGCGCGGGCGGCGCTGCGATCGTTCGCGCGACGACAGGCGGCGAGGCGGCGACCCGCACGATCCTGTAGGCGCCGTCGCCGACGCGGGTCGCAACGCAGTGTGTGCCCAGCATCAGCCTCGACAGGGCGGCATCGACTGAAAATCGGCCCCTCACGCCGCGCGTGGGGCCGCATCGCTCGGTTCCGGCGGCGTCGATGCTGACGCCCGCCTGCAGACCGAAATCGAGAACGGCGCTCCGCAACGGCTGCGGCGAAACCGACACCTGAAGCGCGGAACGCCCTTGGGCCATGCCGATCGACGGCGTGGTCACACCGCAAACGAAGACCAGGGCGCAGAGGAAGGCTCGTACCAAAAGGCGACGTCCGAAGCAGGTTCAGCGCCGTTCTAGACGAACCCCTTGCGGCCCGCGAGTGGCCTTGATCGGCAGGAACCGTTCCAGCCGGCCGATCACAGCCGCTTCGTCATCAAGCACCAGCGTGCCGGAGAAGCGCAGGTTCGCCGCGTTCGGCGCCACGGTCACCGGCGTGGCGAAGGCGCGGCTGAGGTCGGCGGCGATCTCTCGCAGCGGCCGATCGTCATAGGCCCGTCGGCCCTGGGTCCAGGCGGCGGCGGTGCGGACATCGACGGGGGCCACGGTCATCCGGTCGTCGGCATCGTCGCGCTGGACCGACTGACCGACCGTCAGACGCACCCGCCGCGCGGGCTGTTTTAGGTCGCTGACCTCGACGACGCCCCGCAGCACCGCCACCTGGGTGTCAGCGGCGGATCTGCGGATGTTGAAGGCCGTGCCGACCACGCGCACCTGGCTTTCGCCGACATCGATCAGGAAGGGTCGGCTGGCGTCATGCGCGACGTCGAAGGTCGCCTCGGCCTGATCCATGTGCACCAGGCGCCGTCCCCGCTCCATCTTCACCGACAGGGTCGAGCCGCCGTTGATCTGAAGCCGCGATCCGTCGTCCAGCGTCACCGACCGCGTTTCGCCGGGCGCGGTGCTGTAGATCACGGTCGGCGCGGTTTGCAGCATCGGACCCAGGAAGATCGCCGCAGCGAGGGCCGCAGCCATCGCCGGGACCACCACCATCCATCGCCGCCCCAGTTCCTTAGGCCGCTCGCGGTGCGCCGACAGGTCGATGACTGGCGCCGGCTGAAGGTCGGACAGGTGGCCCGACGCCGCCCACAGCCCCTCGGCCTCGTCAAAGGCGCGCCGATGGGCCGGGTCTTGATCGAGCCATACCGTCGCCGCGTCGATGTCCGCAATCGTCACGTCATCGGCGCGCAGACGCACGACCCAGGCGGCGGCCTGGGCAGCGATCTCCTCGTCCTTGATGACGTCGTCCTGGGTCATGATCCGGTCCGGGCCCGAGCGGGCTTTGGGGGAGAGACGACGCGGTCGCGCCGCATCCTCAATGAAAAATGGCGAAATCCGGTCGTCATGGCCAACCGACTCGCAGCAGCAGTTCCTTCAGCGAGGCGGAAACGTATTTTTCGACCGCGCTGCGCGAGACGCCCATCCGTTCGGCGACCTCGGCCTGGCTGAGCCCGGCCATCTTGTGCAGACGGAAGGCCTCTGCGGCCTTGGGCGGCATCCGATCAATCGCGGCGACCACTTTTTCGAGCTTGAGCCGCGCCCAGACAGCGTCCTCGGCCGACGGCGCATCCTGGGCTTCGGCCGCATCATCGATAGCGGAAGCGCGTCGCCATTCCAGATCGCGCGCGCCGGCACGACGCTGCGCCTTGGACGCGTCCAGGGCCAGATTGGCGGCGATCCGATAGAGGAAGGCCTGCGGGTGGCGGACCTCGGCGGCGGCCTCCTCGGTCATCGATTGCAGCCGCATCCAGACATCCTGCGCCAGATCTTCGGCCGCAGCCGACGATCCCGTGCGCGCTGTCAGAAAGCGCACCAGGGCCGGGCGGCTGTCCAGCCACGCGTCCGCCAAGGCTTGCCGCGCCGGTCGGCTCGGGTCGTGCTGAGGGGGACCGGAAGAGGCGTTCACCACCCCATCGTGGGTTGCCGCGCCCTCTGCGGCAACCGCGATTGCGACGGCGAAAGATTTTTTTGTGGGGGGCGCCGCACCGCGTCGTCTCTGGCCCGAAGTCCCCCTGGCCCGAGGCCCGTATGTTTCCACTCCGCCTGTCCGAAGACGCCGATCCGATTCGGCCGCGCGCGCGCCGCACGCTGTCGTCGCGCATCATCCGGTTCGACGACCCCTGCCGAGGCGAACGTCGCCGCGTGGAGCAGTTCATCGAGGCGGCCTATGCCGAGGCCTATGGCGGCCAGATCCAGGCCCATTTCCCGACCCTGATGAGCGTTCAGGACGAGGCGGGCGTCATCTACGCCGCCGTCGGCTTTCGGCACGCCGCCGAGGCGCCTCTGTATCTGGAGCAATATCTGGACGGATCCGTGGAAACGGTGCTGAGCCGGGCCATCGGCGCCGTCATCGACCGCACGCAGGTGGTCGAGATCGGCAGCCTGGCCTCCAGCGGACAGGGCGCGACCATCTTCCTGTTCGCCGCCATGGCCCATCATCTGCAGTCCGAAGGTCTGAGGTTCGCCGTCGCCACAGCGACCGACGAACTGCGCCGCATCTTCCACAAGGCCGGTCTGGGCGCGCTTCAACTTGCGCGCGCCGATCCGCGCCGCCTCGACGACGGCGGCGGCAGCTGGGGCGCCTACTATCAGACCGATCCGGTGGTGCTGGCCGGCTCGATCGACGCGGCGACCGCGCCGCTGGATCACTTCTCCGAAACGGCGCCGGTCGGACGGGCCGTCCGCACCCGCCTGCACTACGAGGATCGCTCATGAGCGCCGTTCTGGACGCCCTGTCGCGTCGCGCCAGCTCCACGCCTGATGATGTGGTGATCCAGTGGGCCGAGGGTTCGCTGACGGCGGCCGAACTGCTGGCGCAGGTCGGTCAGCTGGCGACCGCCCTGGCCGACGACCGGTCTCCGGTCGGCGTCCTGCTCGATAATGGGCCGGCTTGGGTCGTCGTGGATCTGGCGTTGATCCTCGCCCGGCGGCCGAGCGTGCCGATCCCGCCCTTCTTCACGGTTGCTCAACGCGATCACGCCCTGGCCGATGCCGGCGCGGGGCTGCTGATCACGCCGGGCGCTCCGGGCGAACTGACGGCGGGCGGCGCGCCGATCCGGCTGACGCCGACAGAGCCGCCGGTGCGCGATCTGCATCCCGGCACGGCCAAGATCACCTACACCTCCGGCTCGACCGGCGCGCCCAAAGGCGTCTGCCTGTCTCAGGATCAGATGGAGGCGGTCGCCGCCTCTCTGGTTCAGGTCCTGGGCCGGGATCGCGCCGGGCTGCATCTGCCAGTGCTGCCCTTGGCGGTGCTGCTGGAGAATGTCGCCGGCCTCTATGCGACGCTTCTGGCCGGCGGCCGCTATCACGCCGCCAGCCTGGCCGAGGTCGGGATGGGCGAAGCCTTCCGCCCCGACTTTGTGCGCCTGCTGACCACCGTCGTCCAGACCGGCGCCACGACCTTGATCCTCGTTCCGGAACTGCTGCGCGGCCTGATCGCCGCCCAAGGCGCGATGCGGCTGGATCATCGGCTGGAGATGATCGCGGTCGGCGGCGCCCGGGTGTCCCCGGCCCTGCTGGAGGCCGCCGCCAAGGCCGGCCTGCCCGTGGTCGAAGGCTATGGCCTCAGCGAATGCGCCTCGGTCGTGGCGCTCAACAGTCCGGACGACGCCCGCCCCGGCACGGTCGGCCGACCGCTGCCTCACCTTGCTGTCCATCTGGCCGACGACGGCGAAATCCTGGTCTCGCCCCATCCCTTCCTCGGCTACGTCGGCCAAGCGCCTGCGCCGGAGCGTCTGCACACAGGCGACATCGGCCGCTTCGACGCCGATGGACGGCTCAGCATCGAAGGCCGCAAGGCCAACACCCTGATCACCGCCTTCGGCCGCAACGTCGCGCCTGAATGGGTCGAGAGCGAGCTTCTGGCCGAGCCCCACATCCTTCAGGCGATGGCGATGGGCGAGGCGCAGGCGTCGTTATCGGCCCTGATCGTGGCGACGCCCAACGCCGAACCGGCTCAGGTCGAAGCCGCCGTCGCGCGCGCCAACGCCCGCCTGCCCGACTACGCCCGCATCGGCGACTGGCGTCTGGTGCCGCCCTTCGATCCCGCCGCCGGTCAGGTCACCGCCAACGGTCGTCCGCGTCGCGAGGCCCTGCTGCGCACCTACGCCCCCTCCCCCTCGCAAGCCGCCTGAGAGTTCGCATGTCGTTTTTTGAATCCCTGGTCGCCGCGACCGCAACCGAGCGGGCCGCCTTCGCCGCCATCCCTCAGATCACGGATGGTCTGGCCGGCCGCATCAGCCGCGACACCTACGTCGCCTATTTGGCCCAGGCCTATCACCACGTCCGCCACACCGTGCCGCTGATGCAGGCCGCCCGGGCGCGGCTGAACGATGACCACGCCGTCTTCAAGGCCGCGCTCGACGACTACATCGCCGAGGAAACCGGCCACGAGCAGTGGATCCTGAACGACATCCGCGCCGCCGGCGGCGACCCCGATCAGACCGTGCAGCACGGCCCGAACGTCGCGACCGAACTGATGGTGGCCTATGCCTATGACACCATCCAGCGCATCAATCCGATGGCCTTTTTCGGCATGGTCTATGTGCTGGAGGGCACCAGCATTCAGCTGGCCAGCGTCGGCGCCGAGGCCGTGCAACAGAGCCTCGGCCTCCCGCCCGCCGCCTTCACCTATCTGATTTCCCACGGGGCTCTGGATCAGGATCACATCCTGTTCCTCAAGCAACTGCTGGACGGAGTGTCGGACGCCGACGACCGCGCCGCCATCGTCCACATGGCCAAGGTGATGTTCGGCCTGTTCGGCGGGGTCTTCGCCTCCATCCCCCACATCGCATCGCGGGAGACGGTCGATGCAGTTTGAGGATCGCAACATCCTGATCACCGGCGGCTCCGGCGCCTTGGGACGTCGCGTGGTCGAGCGGATCGAGCGCGAGGGCGGTCGGGTCACGATCGTCGCCCGCGCGCCGGTGGCGGGCCATCTCACCCTGGTGGGCGACCTGTCCACTCCGCAGGGCCTCGACAGCGTCGCCGAACAGGCCAGCGGCCGCGCCTGGGACATTCTGATCAATATCGCCGGCATCCAGCATTTCGGCCCGCTGGAGCAGCAGACGCCCGAGCATCTGCTGGCGACCTATATGGTCAATCTGGTCGCGCCGGCGCGTCTGGCCCAGGCCGTCCTGCCCGGCATGAAGGCTCGCAAGCACGGCCAGATCGCCAACGTCGGATCGATCTTCGGCTCGATCAACTTCGCCCACTTCGCCAGCTATTCCAGCGCCAAGGCCGGGATGCGGGCGCTCAGCCAATCGTTGCGTCGCGAACTGGCCGGCACGGGCGTCGGCGTCACCTATGTCGCGCCCCGCGCAGTGGCTACGCCGTTCAACTCCGCCAAGGTCGACGAATATGCGCGTCTGACCGGCATGGCCGTGGACGATCCGGACCCGATCGCCGACCGCATCGTCGCCGCCATCCGCTCAGATCGCCGCGACGTCTATCTCGGCTTCCCCGAAAGCCTGTTCGTCCGCCTCAACGCCCTGGCGCCCGGCCTGATCGACGGGGCCCTGAAGTCCAACGACCTGAAGGCCCGCGCCCTGTTCGCCGGCTGAACCACAGAACAAAAGGAGAGACACGCCATGAAGACCGCCCTGTTCGCCCTGGCCCTGATGGCCGCCCCCCTGACGGTCGCCTCCGTCGCCGATGCCGACGCCTGCGACGACCGCGCGCGCGGTCTCCAGCAGTCGTGGGACCATGTGAATTTCGAGGTCCCGCAAGGCGTTCGAATGGCGGAAATGGCGCGACTGAACACCCAGGCCGACGCCGTCGTGGCCCAATGCCCCAACCGCGCCGAACCTCTGGTCTGGGACGCCATCATCACCGCTTCGGAAGCGGGATTGAAGGGCGGCATCGGCGCCCTGGGCCTCGTGCGTGAGGCGCGCACCGAACTGGAACAGGCCGAGCGGATCAATCCGCGCGCGCTGAACGGCTCGGTCTATGTCAGCCTCGGTTCGCTTTACGCCCAGGTGCCGGGCGCCCCGATCGGCTTCGGCAACCGTCAGCGCGCCCGCGACTACCTCCAGCGCGGTCTGGCCATGGCGCCCAACGACGTCGACGCCAACTTCTTCATGGGCGATCTGCTGGTGCGTGAACACGATTGGAACGGCGCCGCCCGCTATCTACAGAAGGCCATCGACGCCCCCGCCCGTCCCGGTCGCGCCGTCGCCGACCGCGGTCGCAAGGCCGAGGCCCGCGCCCTGCTCGTCCGCGCCCAGCAGCATCACTGAACAGATCCATCATGAGCCCTGTTCCCCCCGCCCTGTCGCTCGACGTCGTTCAACGCCGTCGCAAATGGTTCGCCGGTCTTGTGCTGTTGGCCCTCATCGTCCTGACCGCCAGCGTCCGATCGGTCGCCGTCCTCGACGGCGAATGGCATGAGGGCGTCGAAGGCTTGGGCCTGGCCGCCATCATCGTCGCCATCGTCGGCCGCGCCTGGTGCTCGCTCTATATCGGCGGACGCAAGAAGGCCGAGATCGTCGATCGTGGCCCCTATTCCATCACGCGCAACCCGTTGTATGTCTTCAGCTTCACCGGCGCCTTCGGCGTCGGCACCCAGACCGGCAGCGTGACGATCGGCGCCATCTTCGCCGTGGCGACCTTTCTGGTCTTCCTGCGCACGGTCGGTCGCGAAGAGGCCTGGCTGGCCGAACATTTCGGCGCGCCCTATGCCGCCTACTGCGCCCGCACGCCGCGCTTCCTGCCCAATCCCGCCCGCTGGCGCGACGCCGAGGAACTGACCATCCGTCCCGCCTTCTTCGTCCGCACCCTGCGCGACGGCCTGGTCTTCCTCGCCGCCCTCCCCGTGATGGAAGGCATCGAGCACCTGCAGTCATCAGGGTTGATCGGCTTTCCGATCAGCCTGTTCTAGCCCTAACCGTCGCGCCATTCGCTGAGCGTCTGGCCGTCGGCGTCTTGGAAGGCGACGCGATCGAATTGCGCCGCGCCGATGCAGACCGGCCGTTGATCAGGGGCTGCCGTACGACAGTGGATGGCGCGGCCGTCGGCGAAGGTGGTCATCCGGCCTTCCAGCACGAGACGATAGCCCTGTGCTGATGGCGCAGGCGGCTGGCCATCCTCGCCGCGCAGGGTGAACTCATAGGCACGGCCGTTTCGACGGCCGGTCCGCGCGCCGTTCGGCTTGAATACGGCGGCCAGCCCCGAAGTTTGAGGCGAGGCCTGGCTTGAAGGCGAGGCGCCGGGCGCAATCGCCGGGCAGGCCTCGGTGCGCAGCCACGGCCGGGCCAACCAGAAGCCTTCGGCCGCCTCCAGGCTGCTGTCGTCGTTTCCGATCAGGCCGGACCGTAGCCAATCCGCCGGCGCCAGGCTGAACTTCAGGCTCTGACCATCCTTCGCCCAGTAGACTGTCGCCTGCCCATCGGCCGCAGCTTCGGCGGCGTCGTTGGGCGCCCCGCAGCCAAAGGCCTGGCGGACGACAAAGCGTCGCCCGGCCAGAGACGCGCCCCCGACCTCGCGCCCTGCGGCGAAGGCCGAGGCGGCGATGTCCATGGCCTCAAGCAGGCCGGCGCGGTCCAGGACCGGCGCTGGCGCGACCGTCACGACCGGCGGCGTTTCGGATTTTTTGTCCGGAGCGGGCGCAGGCTGCGGCTCACGCTGGCAGCCGGCGAGCGCCAGCAGGGACGCCGCAAGCGCGACTATCGAAGACCGAGGCGACGCAATCGTTTCGAGCATGGAACCACTCTAACACGCGAACCGCTGAGGGGGATGCGCTGACCCGAAAAGGTTGACGCGAACGATGGGGGACGGTCTGCACAGCATCATGACTTTCGACCAGATCGCCGCCCTCGCCGTGCTCGTCGCCGTCGTGGGCGTCCTGATCCATGGCAAGATGCGGGCCGACGTCGTCGCCTTGACCGGCGCCGCCGTCCTTCTGCTGTTGGGCGTCGTGCGGCCGGTCGAGGTGCAGGGCGCCTTCGCCAGTCCCGCCGTCATCGCTTTGGCAGGCCTGTTCGTCATCGCCTACGCCATTGAACTGTCCGGCCTCTTGGGCTGGTTGATCCGACAGGCGACGCAGCTTTCCGCCCGGATCGGCGCCCGGGGCATCTGGATCGTCATCGGCCTGTGCGGTTCGGTCGGCGGCTTTCTGAACAACACCCCTGTGGTGGTTTTGGCCGCGCCGGTGATCCGCGACGTCGCCCAGTCGCTGCGCCTGTCGCCCAAACGCTTTCTGATGCCGCTCAGCCACGTCACGGTCATGGGCGGTCTGCTGACGCTGATCGGCACCTCGACCAACCTGCTCGTCAACGACATGGCCCGCAACGCCGGCCAGCCGGTCTTCGGCCTGTTCGAGATCACCCCCGTGGGTCTGGCCATCGCGGTCGTCGGCGGCCTGTGGCTCTATTTCGTGGGTGCGCGCCAGCTGGGTCGATCGGTCGCCAGGGATGAGGCGGAAACCGCGCGCCTGGCGGAAATGGAAGAGGCGCGTCGCCGCGCAGAGGCCGAGGCCATCAATCGTCGCAAGCGCCTGCTGCCGTTCGGCCTGCCGCGCCTGGGCGGATCACGAAACCAGGTCGATGGATCGGGCGATGCGCATCTTGGCGACGTTGAACTGTATGGCGCCGCCGATCGTCCGCTGCGGCTGAGGCCGGCTGCGATCTCGCTTGGCGTGTTTGTCCTGGTGATCTTGTCGGCGGCGCTGGGGTGGGCGCCGATCGCCGCCTCGGCCTTCGCCGGAGCCGTCGGCTTGATCCTGTTGCGCGTCATTACGCCCGAAGAGGCCTATGCCGGACTGCGCCCTGAAATCCTTTTGCTGATCGCCGGCATGGTCGTGGTCGGCACGGCCATTGAGGTCACGGGGCTGGCGTCCGCCGGCGCAGATCGTCTGATCGGCGTGATCCGGCCCCTGGGGCCGCTGGGCGCCTTAATCGTACTTTACGGCGTGACGCTGTTCGCCACCGAACTGCTGTCCAACGCCACTGTCGCGGTTTTGATTACCCCCATCGCCGTGGCCCTGGCCGAAAGTCTCGGCGTGGACCCCCGCCCCTTTTTGGTGTGCGTCATGATGGCGGCCTCGGCCGCCTTCGCCACCCCATTCGGCTATCAGACCAATGTGCTGGTCTTCAACATGGGCGGCTATAGCTACATGGACTTCGTCCGCGTCGGCCTGCCTTTGAACCTGATCACCTGGATCGCCGCCATGGTCGCCATCCCGATCTTCTTCCCGTTCTGATCGAGTGGCAGTCGTAGTGGTGCGGGCGGCCGGGCTTGAACCGGCAAGGACTTTCGTCCGGCAGATTTTAAGTCTGCTGCGTCTACCAGTTTCGCCACGCCCGCAGCCCGGTCTGGCCCGGTTCGGCTCCTATAGACGGAACCGGGCCGGGTCTCCAAGTCGTCAGCGTGTCGGGGTCGCCGGCATGGTCGCGGGCTTCATTGCCCGAAAGTCCACGTCCGAATCGGCGATCAGCCACAGCAGGCCCGCCCAGGCGGCGACGTTCTGGTTCAGCTGCGCCGGGTCGATCTTGTCGAGCGTGTCGTTGGCGGTGTGGTGCAGATCGAAATAGCGGGTTCCGTCCTGGGCCAGGCCGAAGAAGGGCACGCCCAGGGGGCCCATCGGTCCGACGTCGACGCCGCCTTCGGTCTCGACACGATCCGACGCCAGGACGCCGATGGGATACAGCACTCGCGTCGCGGCCTTCTGGAAGTCCGAGCCTTGCGCGCCGGCGGGCAGGCGCAGGGCATAGACGCGATCGGCGCCGAAATCGCTCTCGCCGGCGATGATGTGCTTGTCCAGCGCCACGCCCTGGCCACGCGCGTAGACGCCGCCGCCGTTGCCGGTCTGGGCGGTCGGCTGGGCCACTTCTTCCGAACCGTAGAAGATGACGCGCAGGGTGCGGGCCGGGCGGCGGCCGCTGTCCGCGATGGCCTTGGCGGCGGCGACGGTGATGGCGCCCCCTGCCCCGTCGTCGATGGCGCCGGTGCCCAGGTCCCAGCTATCCATGTGGGAGCCCAGCACGATGATCTCGTCGGGGCGCGTGGCGCCCGGCAGATCGCCGATCACATTCTGACTGGTGGTGCGATAGGTACGGGCGGTCGAGGTCAGGCGCATGCGCACCGGCTGGCCCAGGGCAACCAGGCGGCTGACCTGATCGGCGTCGGGCGCGGCCAGGGCGAAGGCGGGAATGGTCGGCTTGCCGTCGACATAGCGGGTGGTGCCGGTGTGCGGCATCCGGTCCTCGTCAGAGCCGACCGAGCGCATGACGAAGGCCGCCGCGCCCTTGGCCGCCGCCACGCCGGGGCCGGCGCCGCGCACGCGGGTCTGGGGACCATAGCCCGAGCCGTCCTGCATCGGGTGCATCTGGCCCAGATCGACATAGACGATCTTGCCGCGGACGGCGGCCTCGGGCGCGGCCTGCAGGTCTTCGAAGGTCGAGAAGCGCACGATCTCCGCCTCGACGCCGCCCCTCGGCGTGGCCGGCGAGTGGCCCAGAGCCGCAGCGACCAGGGCCTGGGCGTTGTCGCCGACGATGGCGGCCGAGCTTTCGCCCCGCTCCCAGCCGACCAGTGGGAATTCTTCGATGCGGACGTTCTGGAAGCCGTTGGCGCGCAGATAGTCGGCTGCCCAAGCGGCGGCCTGCTGCTCGGAGCGCGAACCCGCCGGGCGCGCGCCGAACCGCGTCGTCAGCTGGGTGACATAGTCCATGGCGACGTTCGAGCGCATCGCGGCGTCGCGCACCACGATCGCCTGCTGCACCGTCGCCGCATCCTGAGCATGGGCCGCGGGGGTAAACGCGACAAGACCCAGGGCGACGGCGCTGGCGGTCAGCAGACGGATGGACATAAGCAGGCTCCGGACTCAGATGAGAGCCGGACCCTAGGTAGGTTCAGTCGTTCTGGAAATAGGGTTCGACCGGACCCTGCAGTTTCACGGTCAGGGCCTTGCCCTTGCGATCCACGCGGTTGCCGAGCGCCAGACGCACCCAGCCTTCGGACACGCAGTATTCCTCGACATTGGTCTTCTCTTCGCCCTTGAAGCGAATGCCGACGCCGCGTTGCAGGACCTCGGCGTCGTGATGCGGGCTGGACGGGTCGACCGAAAGGCGATCGGGGGGCGTGTCGGACATGGCGTTGGTCGGGCTCAGATCTCGGGAAGGCGCGGTGATAGACGCGCTGGCGCGCCCTGCCAATCCGAAACCGGGCGGAAAGCGGGCTCGAAGACCTTACGGCAGCAGGTGATAGTGCTGGGCGACGGCGGCCATCATCACGGTTCCGACCGCCGGAACGGCGAGTATGATGGCCCGGCGCATGCGGTGCGCCACGTAAAGCAGTTCGCCGATCATGGCGCGGATCCTCGATGTCATCGCTCTCTGACGGAGCGTTCGAAGATCATTGGTCGGACAGCGCCCGCTGTCGAGACGAAACGTCAGCGTCGAGATTACACTTAAGGTTACTGCACAGTTTGCCGGGGCTGGGCGTTGGGGGCCGCTGACGGCTGATAGGCCTGCGGGCCTGTCGCGGCGGGAGCCGCCGCAGGCGTGGCGGCGGGACGGCGCGCCGGAGTCGCGGCCGGGCGAGCCGCCGGTCGCGCAGCGGGACGGTTGGCGGCCGGGCGCGGCGTCGGACGGGTCGTCGGGGCGGCGGCGGGCTGAGCCGTCGGTGTCGCGGGCGGGGTCGTGGCGGCTGGCGCAGCAGCGGTAGGCGTAGCAGCCGGAGGGGGCGTGGCTTCGGCGGCGGCGGCGCGAGCGGCCATCTGCTGGGCCTGGAACCGGGCGGCGAGCTTTTCGGTCAGTTCCTTGGCTTGCGGCGCGCTCATCTGGGCCATGATGGCGGCCAGGGTGCGCGGACGCATGGCGGCGGCGACCGGCAGGCGCACCCGGTCCTCCAGCGCGGCCATGACCGGGGCGGCCTCCTTGGGACGCATGGCGGAATAGACCTGAACCAGACGATCGATCTCGGCCTTCTCGCGCTCGTCGACCTGGCCGAGCATCTGTTTCATCTCGGCCTTCAAGGCTTCCAGCGCCTTGACCTTGGCGTCCAGCTTCTGCTCGGCGGCGACCATCAGCGGCAGGGTGGTGGCGAAGTCCTGATCCCGTGCATCCAGCGCTGCGCGGCGCTGCGACAACGACTGAATGATCTTCAGCTCGGCCGGCGAAATCCCGGCCTGCTGGGCCAGCTGTTCGGGAGACAAGGCGGAACAGGTTCCGGGCAGAGCCGGCTTGGGCGGCGCGCCGGCCGAAGCGGGAACCGCCTCCTCGGCCCAGGCCCTGGCCCCGTCGAACAGGCCCGGCGCGACGCCGACGGCGCGCACGGCGACGACCCCGCCGATGGCGATGGCGATCAGGGGCAGGATGCGGGGAAGGCGGGCCATGAAATGGGGTTCCGAACTCAGGCGGCGAACAGGTCGTCGTCGAGATTACGACGCGCGGCGTTGAGGCTTTGTTTGGCGGAATGGTTAGCGGAGCGTCCGGCCGTCAGGGCCTGAACGATGGCGGCGACATTGTCGCGCCCGGCGGGCGCAGCCGCTTCATTGCGACGGTTCGAAGAGGGACTGGCCAGTCCCTGGATGCGTTGCGCCAGAGCGGCCATGCGCTCAGCCCGCTCCTCGTCTTCGGTTGCGGCCGGCGCCGGAGCCAGGGCGGCCGGGGGTGCGCGACGGGCGGGTTCTTCCTCGACGATCCGCGCCGGCGCCATGGCCGGCGCGCGGGCGATCAGGGTCTCCAGCTGGGCCTTGACCTCACGCGCCTTGATAATCCGGTCGTGCAGCAGATCCGTTTCCTGACCAGAGGCCCGAAGGGTGGCGAGCGCATTTTCGGCGCGGCCGGCGGCGGCGTTCAGTTCGGTGACGGCCTGAGCGAAGGCCAGCTGTCCGGCGCGCAGGGCGGCCAGCTTGCGTTCCAGCTTGATGCCGTAACCGACCGCCGCGATCAGCAGCACCATCAGCACGCCGTCCATAATCATTCCGGCCATCAGATGTTCACTCCCAGGCGGGCGGCGACTTCCGGATTGACCGGCCCTTCGACGCGTATGGCGATGTGCTGTCCCTTGCGACCCATGCGGCCGGTGGTCAGCGGAATGGAGCCGGCGCGGATCGAAACCTCGGAATCCGGCGTGGCGTTCAGCATCATCGTGTCGCCGACCTTGAGGTTCAGCACGCTGGACAGAGGCATTTGCTGTTCGTCCAGGACCGCGCGGACTTCGGTTTCGGTCGTCCAGATCTCGGTGGCCAAGTGGCCTTCCCAGATGTTGTCGCGGCCGAACTTCTCACCCATGAACTGCTGCAGCAGCATCTTGCGGATCGGCTCCAGCGTCGCATAGGGCAGCAGCAGTTCGATGCGGCCGCCACGGTCCTCCATGTCGATCCGCAGCTTGATCAGGATGGCGGCGTTGGCGGGACGCGCGATGGCGGCGAAGCGCGGGTTGGTCTCCAGCCGGTCCAGGTTGAAGTGGACCGGGGTCAGGGGCTCGAACGCCTGGCGGGCGTCGTTCAGCACGACCTCGACCATCCGCTGCACCAGCACCCGCTCGATGGTCGTGTAGGGCCGACCTTCGATGCGCAGCGCCGCCGTGCCGCGACGACCGCCCAGAAGCACATCTACGATCGAATAGATCAGGTTGGAATCGACCGTCAGCAGGCCGTAGTTGTCCAGCTCCTCGGCGCGAAACACCGCCAGGATGGCCGGCAGCGGGATTGAGTTCAGATAGTCGCCGAACCGGATAGACGAAATATTGTCCAGGCTGACTTCGACGTTGTCGGAGGTGAAGTTGCGAAGGCTGGTCGTCATCAACCGCACCAAGCGGTCGAACACGATCTCCAGCATCGGCAGACGCTCGTAGCTGACGAGCGCGGAGTTGATGATGGCCCGGATGCCCGAGCGTTCAGAGCCGTCGTCGTCGCCCAGATCGAAGCCCAGCAGGCTGTCGATCTCATCCTGGTTCAGGACCCGTTCGGACAGGGCGTCGCCAGGATCGCCCAGACCGCCGAACGGATCGAGTTGCGCCGCGTCGGTCATGCCTATTGCACCAGCATTTCTTCGATCAGCACGGCGTCGACCTTGCCCGGAGCGGCGATCAGATTGACGCGGCGCAGGATCTCCGCGCGCAGCTGATAGGTGCCGGCCGAGCCGCTGAGGTCCTCAGGGCGCAGTTCGCGCACGAAGCCGGTGAACATGTCTTGCAGACGCGGCATCTCTCCCTGCAGATGGGTCGCCACCTCAGCGTCCTGCATCTCCAGCGTCAGCTTCAGCTTCAGGAAGGTCGGACGGCCGTCGGGCGACTGGATGTTCATCACCATGTCGGGCAGGGTGTAGAAGGTGACACCATCCGGCCCCTCGGCGATGACGCCCAGCGCAGGATCGGCCTCGCCTTCCTTGCCGCCTCCGCCGTGACCGCCGCCTTCCTTCTTCTCTTCCTTGCCCTCGGCCTTCTTGTCGGCCTTCTCTTCTCCGTGGCCGGCTTCGGCTTCGGCGCCGTGCGCTTCGGCAGGCTTGGGCTTCAGCATGAAGAAAGCGGCCGCACCTCCGCCGCCCAGCACCAGCAAGGCGACCGGCGCGATGATGAACAGCAGCGGGATTTTCTTTTTCTTAGGCGCGGCGGCGTCACCCTCGGGGACCTCGCCTTCGGTCACCGCCGGCAGGTTGGCGTCGGCGTCGGCCGCAGGCGCACCCTTCTTCTTGCCGAACTTGAACATGCGCGCGCCCCGGAGACTCTCTCATGGCGAGGATCGTCCGGTTTGGTTAACGCGACGTTTACAATGGGCAGGATTTGCCGGGTCGGAAGCGACCTGATCCGCTCAAACCCGCATTCCGCCTGAATTAACCCTGTTGGCATGGCCGTTGCGAGAGGCTGAGGCGAAGGAGCACGCCTCTCGTGGAAAACGCCGCCTATATCGGACTGTCACGCCAGATGACGCTGCGTCGCGAACTGGACATCGTGGCCAACAACGTCGCCAACGCCAACACCACCGGCTTCAAGGTCGAGCAGCTGATGCTCGGAACCGAGATCGGGCAGCGGGCGCGCAACGACTCGATCCGCCCGTCGGCCAGCTTCGTGCTGGACAATGGGGTCGGCCGCGACTTCGGCCAAGGCTCGATGCAGCAGACCGGCCGCTCGCTGGACTTCGCCATTTCCGGCGAGGGCGCCTTCTTCACCGTGCGTGATGGCGCCAACGGCGAGGCCTACACCCGCGACGGCGCCTTCACCCTGGACCCGGAAGGGCGTCTGACCATCAAACAGGGTCAGGCCGTCCTTGGCGGCGGCGCGGAGATCGTGCTGGACCCCGCGCTTGGCGCGCCCAGCGTCGGCGCCGACGGCACCATCACCCAGAACGGACAGGTCACCGGCCGGCTGTCGGTCGTGCGTTTCGATACGCTGGGCGTGCTCGAAAAGGGCGGCGACAGCCTCTACCGAAACAAGTCCAACGCCCAGCCGATCGAGGCCGCCGATGCCCAGGTTCATCAGGGCTCGCTGGAGTCCTCCAACGTCAATCCGTTGATAGAAATCACCAATCTCATCGAGATCAGCCGCGCCTACGAGAGCATTTCCAAGCTGATCGAAAACACCACAGACCTGAGCCGTCGCGCCGTCGAGCGCCTCGGCAAGGCCGCTTAAGGGAGAGCCGGAACATGCGCGCTCTGAGAACCGCAGCCTCGGGCATGGCCGCCCAGCAGCTGAACGTGGAGGTCATCTCCAACAACATCGCCAACATGAACACGGTGGGCTTCAAGAAGCAGCGCGCCGAGTTCCAGGACCTGCTGTACCAGAACGTCGAACGCATGGGGGCCCAGTCCTCGGCCTCAGGCACCGTCGTTCCGACCGGCATCCAGATCGGCGCAGGCGTCAAGGCCGGGGCCGTCTATCGGATCACCGAACAGGGCACACCCCAGGCGACCGGCAACCCGTACGACATGGCTATCGACGGCAAAGGCTATTTCCAGATCAGCCTGCCTTCTGGCGAAAAGGCCTACACCCGCGCCGGCAATCTGCAGGTCAATCCAGAAGGCCAGATGGTGACCGACGACGGCTATCTGCTGGAGCCGGCGATCACCATCCCGCAGGACGCGACCAAGGTATCGATCTCCAAGACCGGTCTGGTTCAGGTGACCCAGGCCGGACAGCCCGCCCCAACCACGGTCGGGCAGATCGAACTGGCCAGCTTCTTCAATGAAGCCGGACTGGAAGCCATCGGCGACAACCTGTTGCTGGAAACCGCCGCATCCGGGCCGGCGATCGTCGGGACGCCCGGCGACGCGGGCTACGGCCAGATCATGCAGTCCTACACCGAGGCGTCGAACGTCGATGCGGTCGCTGAAATCAGCGCCCTGATCGTGGCGCAGCGCGCCTATGAGATGAACTCCAAGGTCATCAGCACCGCCGACCAGATGCTGTCCGTCGCCTCGCAAGTGAAGGGCTAGGGCCATGACCATGATCCGTTCCCTGCTGCTCGCCGCCGCCGTCAGCGCCTTCGCCAGCGCCGCCCTCGCAAATCCGGTCGTGCTGCGCGCAAACCCCGTGGATGACGACGGTCGCGTCACCCTGGGCGATATCTTCGAGGGCGCGGGCGCTGCGGCCAATGTCGCCGTCGCCGAACGCGTCGGTCCCTCGGTCGTGCTGGACGCCGGTCAGCTTCAGGCCCAGGCGCGTCAGGCGGGCCTTGACTGGAGCAATCCCAACGGCCTGCGCCGCGTCGCCGTGCGCCGTTCGGCCGGACCGGTTCAGACCGTGGCCGAAGCCGCGCCGACGGACGCCATCCAGGCTGCCCAACCTATCGCCCGCGCCGCCTATCGTCCCGGCGCCGCGCCGCAGGTCATCGCCCGCAACGATATGGTGCGCGTCACCTATCAGGTCGGCGGCGTGAACCTGGCCGTCATGGGCAAGGCCATGCGCAGCGCCGGTCTGGGCGAACCAGTGGCCATCATGAACACCACCTCCAACCGCGTCATCGATGCGGTCGCCTCCGGTCCCGGCCAAGCCATCGCCGGCCCCGGCGCCGACATGGCCCGCGCCAATCCCCAACAGTTCGCCGCCCGCTAGGGAATCCAAGTCATGCGTAAAGCCGTCCTGATCCTCGCCGCCTTCGCCCCGCTCGCCGCCTGCTCGACCGTCGCCGAAACGGTGCGCGGTCCGGAACTGGCCCCCATCGGCTATCCCGCCGCTCTGATCCCGGCGCAGCAGGCCTATCTGCCCGCGCGCGAGACTGCGCCGGCCAGCGCCAACAGCCTGTGGCGCACGGGCGCCCGCACCTTCTTCGGCGACCAGCGCGCGCGCCACATCGGCGACATCCTGACGGTCAAGATCGACATCGACGATCGCGCCCAGACGCAGAACTCGACCCAGCGCTCGCGCTCCAACGAGATCAATGCCGGCGTCAGCAATCTGTTCGGCCTGGAAAGCAGCCTGGGCCGGGCTTTCCCCGGCGGCTTCGATCCGTCGAAGATGGTCGGCATGGAAGGCGATCTTAAATCGTCGGGCAATGGTTCGGTCACCCGCGCCGAGAAGGTGTCGCTGACCATCGCCGCCGTCGTCACCGACGTCCTGGCCAACGGCAATCTGGTGATCCAGGGTCGGCAGGAAGTGCGCACCAACCGCGAGGTCCGCGAACTGACCGTCGCTGGCATCGTCCGCCCCGAAGACATCTCATCGGCCAACGCCATCAACCACACCCAGATCGCCGAGGCGCGCATCTCCTACGGCGGTCGCGGCGACGTCAGCCGCGTCCAGGCCCCGCCCGTGGGTCAGGCGCTGGCTGAACGCTTCAGCCCGTTCTGACGCGGGCTAACCCTGCTGGTTGAACTGCGGACGGATAACCGCGTTCAGAGTGAATGTGGTCGTCTGATCTCTTGCGGTTCCAGCCGCGTCTGACGACATTGAAGACGACGCGGCGCTGCGCGTCGTCGGCGGGGGCTGACACATGATGCTGATACTCTCCGCCCTGATGGCGGCCGCGATACAGACTGCGCCCGGCGCAGGCTGGACCTGGAGCCTGTACGAGGGCGAGGGACCGATGGTGCTGGCCAACGACATCCCCGACACCGCCAGCCTGCGCGCCACGTTGCAATGCCTACCGGGTTCGGGCGCGGTTTCGGTCGCGGTCTATGGCGAGGATGCGTCCGCCGGATTTGCGCGTATCACCTCAGGCGGGTCGACGGCGACCAGCGAGGCGCGCATCGGGCGTGGCGGCAAGCTGGAGACGGCGATCCCCGTCGATCACCCCGCCTTTTCCGCCTTCGTCGCGAACGGCCGGATGACAATCGCCGTCGGCGACGACGCCAACACGATCACCGTCGAACGTCCGCACATGGCCAAGCTGCGTCGCTTCGCCGATCGCTGCGCCGGCTGAGGAACTCACGCATGCGTCTTCGCTTGATATCAGCCTTGATCGCCGTGTCGGCGCTCGCCGCTTGCGCGACCCAGGCCCCGATGCCCGCAGCCGGCTCGGCAGCGACCGCATCAGCGCCCGCGCCCACGCCCGGTTACGACTGGTTCCTGAACACCGATGGGCAGGAGGCCATGCTGGCCTACGGCGTCGCCAATAGCGACGAAGTCAAACTTCGGCTCGCCTGTCAGGTGGGGTCGAGCGCGCTGGAACTGACGGCCTCGAGCGACAAGCCGGGCCGCGAAATCTATTTGGAATCCGGCGGCGACACCGAGCGCTATCGCGCCGCATCTGAACCAGCCGTTGTGCATGACGGCGAACTGCTAACGGCGCAGGCCAAGACCAAGGATCCGGTCTTCCAGCGCTTCCGACGTCTGGGCTGGATCGCCGCCTGGGCTGACGACGAACGTCACGTCTACGCCGCCCATCCCGCCGCAAAGGTGCAAATCGAGCGGTTCTTCACCGTCTGCGGTTGACGCATCGGCGCTGCTCGGCTTGCGTGCCCCTCCTGACAGGAGGGGCGTCATGAAGATTTCTTATCTGGCTGTTGCAGCCATGCTTGCGGCTGGCTCGCCGGTTGCGGCCGTCGCGCAGACGCCGCCCGCTGCCGTCGCAACCGCCCCGGCAGACGCCGCGCTGAACGCCGTCATCGCTGACTACGAGACCTATCTGAAGTCGGTCGATCCGATCTCGGCAGGCGGAGAGGGCGATGTCGAGGCGATGGGGCGGGTGCCTGACCTGTCGCGGGAGTTCGAACTGGCCCAGCGCGCGCCGCTGCAAGGGTTCGTGCGGCGGTTGGCGGCCATCGACCCGGCAAGTCTTTCCCACGGCGGCGGCATCAACCACGCCTTCCTGCTCTATACGCTCAACCGCAGTCTCGAAGGGCTGGATTACGACACCAGCCGCCTGGCGTTCGACTCCGAAGGCGGCCCTGGAACCTGGGCGCTCTATGTCGGCGGCAGCACGCGCCTGAACTCGGTCGCGGAGGCCGAGGCCTACATCAAGCGTATCCGGGGCTTCGGCCAAATCTACGCCCAGACGACCGCCAATGCCCGGCGCGGCCTGGACACCGGCCTGGTCCAGGCTCGGTCCGTAACCGAAAGCGCCCTGACGCTGGCGCGAAACGATGTGGCGATCAAGCCGGACGCCGAGCCGCTGCTGAAGCCCTTGGCCACCCTGCCGTCCACCGTGTCTCAAGCGGATAAGGCTCGTCTTACCGCAGCGGCGACCGCGGCGGTTTCGGAAACGATCCTTCCCGCACGCCAAGCTTGGCGAACCTTCCTCGAGAGCGACTATCTGCCCAAGGCTCCGGTACAGCCGGGCATCGGCAATCGGCCCGGCGGCAAGGACCTCTATGCCTATCTGGTGCGCGGCCACACCACGACTGACCTGACGCCGGACCAGATCCACCAGATCGGTCTGGACGAGGTCGCCCGCATCCGCGCCCGCATGGATGTGGAAATGAAAGCGTCGGGCTGGGCCGGCGACTTCGCCGGCTTCCTGAACTTCCTGCGCTCCGATCCTCAGTTCTATGCGACCAGCCGCGAGGCCCTGTTGCAGCAGGCGTCGGAGATGGCCAAGCGCGCGGACGGCGGCCTGCCGCCTCTGTTCGCCACCCTGCCCCGCCTGACCTACGACGTGCAGCCCGTGCCGCCGCAGATCGAGGAAAACTACACCACCGGCCGCTACAACGGCGGTTCGATGCAGAACGGCGTTTCGGCCCATTACATCGTCAACACGTCCAAGCTGGATCAGCGTCCGCTGTACGAGTTGCCCGCCCTGACCCTGCATGAGGCCGTTCCGGGCCATCACCTCCAGATCGCCTTGCAACAGGAGGCGCCCGGCCAACCCTATTTCCGCCGTCAGGCCAATGTCAGCGCCTATACCGAGGGCTGGGGCCTGTATGCCGAATATCTGGGCGAGGAGATGGGCTTCTACCGCACGCCTTACGAACGGTTCGGCCGCCTGTCCTATGAGATGTGGCGCGCCTGCCGACTTGTCGCGGACACCGGCCTGCACTGGATGGGCTGGACCGAGGAACAGGCCCGCGCCTGTTTCCGCGACAACTCGGCCCTTGCGCCCCACAACATCGAGACCGAGCTTCAGCGCTACATCGGCTGGCCCGGCCAGGCCACGGCCTACAAGATCGGCGAAATCCGCCTGCGCGAAATCCGCGCGCGGGCCGAGCGGGAGCTGGGGTCGAAGTTCAACGTCCGCACCTTCCACGACGCCCTGCTGGTCGAGGGCCCGCTGCCGCTGGCGCTGCTGGACCAGCGGATGGACGCCTGGATCGCGGAGCAGAAGGCGAAGTAGCAGAAGCGTCGTCTCTTCCCCGCTTCGTGGGGAGGTGGCTCGGAGCGAAGCGGAGAGACGGAGGGGTTCTTAGCCGCATCACAGGCCGCTTGTGGGACTTCAAGAGCCCCTCCACCGCTTTGCGGTCCCCCTCCCCACAAGTGGGGAGGAGACGATGGGCTTACGCCCAGTCCGGCTCCGGCAAACCTTTCGACCGCAGGAATTCCGGGTTGAACAGCTTGGACGCATAGCGCGAGCCGGGATCGCACAGGCAGGTCACGATGGTCTTGCCTGGCCCAAACTCGCGCGCCAGCCGCACCGCGCCGGCGATGTTCACCCCCGCCGATCCGCCCAGCGACAGGCCTTCGTGCTTCACGAGGTCGAACAGGATCGGCAGAAACTCCGCGTCCTCGATCCGATAGGCGTAGTCGGGTCTGAAGCCTTCCAGATTGCCGGTGATGCGGGCCACGCCGATCCCCTCGGTGATCGACGATCCCTCGCCCGTCATCTCGCCCTTGGTGAACCAGTTGAACATGGCCGCGCCCGCTGGATCGGCCAGGGCGATGGTCACATCCGGCTTCTGCTCGCGCAGATAGGCGCCGACGCCGGCGATGGTCCCGCCTGAGCCGACGGCCGAAACGAAGGCGTCGACCTGACCGTTTGTCTGCGTCCAGATTTCGGGGCCGGTCGTGTTGTAGTGGGCCTCGCGGTTGGCGGTGTTGTCGAACTGATTGGCCCAGATGGCGCCGGCCTCTTCGCTGTCGTTCAGTTCGGCGGCCAGACGCCCGGAATAGTGGACGAAATGGTTCGGGCTGGAAAAGGGCGCGGCGTCCACCTCGACCAGGCGCGCGCCCAGCGAGCGGATGGCGGACTTCTTCTCTTCCGACTGGGTGCGTGGAATGACGATGACGACCGGATGACCCAAGGCGGCCCCGACCAGGGCCAGGCCGATTCCGGTGTTGCCGGCCGTGCCCTCGACGATCGTCCCGCCGGGTTTCAGCGCGCCCGACGCCCGCGCGCCCTGCACGATCGACAGGGCCGCGCGATCCTTGATCGAGCCGCCGGGATTCAGAAACTCGGCCTTACCCAGGATTTCGCAGCCGGTCGCGTCAGACAGGCGGTTCAGGCGCACCAACGGCGTATTGCCGATCAGGTCGATGACGGATGACGTAGCGGACAAAGTTGGGCTTTCAGGCGAAGGTCGAAACAGGGCGGATCAGGCGGCGGCCTGGCGTTGCCCTAAGTGGATGCCGCACTCGACCTTGTCCATGCCCGACCAGCGTCCGGCGCGCGCATCTTCGCTGTCCTGAACCGCGTGGGTGCAAGGCCAGCAGCCGATGGATCGGTAGCCCTGTTCGACCAGCGGATGGCGCGGCAGATCGTTCTCCTCCAGCCAGGCTTCCACGTCGTCGGCGTCCCAGTTCGCCAGGGGATTGATCCGCAGCACCCCGTCCAACACCTCGAACGGCTTCAGCTTTGCCCGCGTCGCGGCCTGATAGCGTTTCCGCCCGGTGATCAGAGCATTGAACTCCGCTGTGGCACGCGCCAGCGGCCGCACCTTCCGCAGGTCGCAGCAGGCGTCGGCGTCGGTCTTCCACAGGTCATCGCGCGCATCCAGCGCAGCCTTCTCGCCCGCATCCGGCGTGACCAGCCGCACATCAGTCAGGCCCAGCGCCTTGGTCAGCTGGGTGCGATAGGACAGGGTCTGGAGGAAATGCTGGCCCGTCTCCAGAAAGATCACCGGCACGGTTTTGTCCTCGCCGGCGATGATGTCCAGAAGGGCGGCGGACTCGGCGCCGAATGACGAGATGGCGCCGACCCGCAGGCCCAGCGCCGGATCCAACGCCGCCTTCAGGATTTCGGACGCGTCTTGCCCCTCGGTCTCGCGGTTCAGCCGTTCGGCCAGCGCGTCCAGATCGCGGTCGTTGGACGCCGCGAGCCGCCGCTGCCAGATCGTCGGTGCGGGATCCACGGCGGGCTGGTAGGCGGCGCTGAACGCCTGATCCATGCGGTCCCAGGCGGCCGCATCCGCGCCCTCGGCCAGTTCCACCGCATCGAAGCCCGAACGCCGCAGGTGTCGCGCCTGATCCGGCAGCACCTTGCCCGCCGCGATCAGCCGCCCGGCGTAACCGCGCTCTCGCAGCACCGCCGCCAGCGAGAAGCCGCGTCCGTCGCGGAAGGCGTCGAACTCCAGCACCAGCGTATCTTCGCTTGCGGCGGCGGCCTCGACCTCCTCCAGCGGGGTCGTCACCGACAGGCGCAGCCCGTTCTGTATGCCCTCAAGCCGTTGCATCGAGCGTCTCATAGATGGCGTCGCGGAAGGGATCGGGTCCGACGCGGCGCACCGTGTCGATGAACCGCTCGCCGTCCGTGCGGATTTGCAGATAGCGGTCGAGGGTCCGCTGAATGGCGGGCGCGACGTCATCAGCCGGCAGGCTCTTGCCGACAATGTCGCCCAGCGCCGCCTGTTCGTCGGGGGAGCCGCCGACGGTGATCTGATAGTATTCCTCGCCTTTGCGATCGACGCCCAGGACGCCGATGTGGCCGACGTGGTGGTGGCCGCAGGCGTTGATGCAGCCGCTCATATTGATGCGGACCGGCCCCAGCTTCTCCTGATAGTCCATGTCCGCCAGCCGCTTCGACAGGGCCTGGGCCACCGGGATCGAGCGGGCGTTGGCGAGGCTGCAATAGTCCAGGCCCGGGCAGGCGATCACGTCGGTCGCCAGATCGGCGTTGGCCGTCGCCAGCCCCGCCTCTCGCAGCGCTCGCCACAGAGTCGGCACGTCGTCCAGCTTCACATGCGGCAGGACCAGATTCTGCTCATAGGCGGCGCGCAGTTCGTCGAACGAATAGCGCTCGGCCAGGTCCGCCACCACGTCCATCTGGTCCGCCGTGATGTCGCCCGGCACCCCGCCGACCGGCTTCAACGACACCACCACCGAGGCGTAACCCGGTTGACGGTGACGACGGACGTTGTTCCTCGCAAATCGAGCGAAGTCCGGATCGGCCAGCAGGGCGCGGTCGAACGGGCCGCTGACCTTGGACAGAGCCTCGAACGGCGGCGAGGCGAAATAGGCCTGAATTCGCGCGGCCTCGTCCTCGGGGATGCGCAGATCCTCACGGCGCAAGGTGGCGTAATGCTTGTCCACCTCCTCGCGGAAGGCCTCGATGCCCAGCGAGGCGACCAGGATCTTGATCCGCGCCTTGTGGATGTTGTCACGCCGACCCTCCAGGTTCCAAGCCCGTAGAATGGCGGTCAGATAGGCCAGCAGGTCCGCCGCCGGGACCGCCGGGGCGATCTCCTGACCGATATGGGGCAAACGTCCCTGTCCGCCGCCGACGAAGACGCGGAAGGCCGTTCCACCATCGTCGCCCTTCACGATCTGCAGGCCGACATCGTGGGTGCGGATCGCCGCCCGGTCCTTCTCGGCCCCGATAACCGCGATCTTGAACTTGCGCGGCAGGAAGCTGAATTCCGGGTGGATCGTCGACCACTGGCGGATGATCTCGCACCAAGGACGCGGATCCTCGATCTCGTCGTCGGCGGCGCCGGCGAAGACGTCTGTCGCGGTGTTGCGGATGCAGTTGCCGCTGGTCTGGATGGCGTGCATCTCGACATCGGCCAGGTCGCTGAGGATCGCCGGCAGGTCGGTCAGGGCCGGCCAGTTGTACTGGATGTTGCAGCGGGTGGTGAAGTGACCGTAGCCCTTGTCATAGGTCCGCGCGATATGGCCCAGCCGACGCATTTGACGACTGCTCATCACCCCATAGGGAATGGCGACGCGCAGCATATAGGCGTGCAGTTGCAGATAGACGCCGTTCATCAGCCGCAGCGGCTTGAACTCGTCCTCGGTCAGGGCGCCGGATGCGCGCCGCGCCACCTGGTCTGAGAATTCCTCAACCCGTTCACGCACCAAGGCGTGGTCGAACTCGTCATAGCGATACATCAGCCCACGCCTCCGACGACGCTGTGACCGACGGTCGGCCCGGCCGAGCGGATGCGCTCCTTGAGTCGGTCACGCCCTGACGGCGTGCGGTCCTGAACGTCGAACAGATAGGGATTCACGAAGACGTCCGGCCGCCCGGCGACATCAGCCAGCACGACCTCGGCCGCCGTCTCGTCCAGCATCGAAGCCTGGTCGATGTGCTCGACCGGCTGGTTCTCGACGCCTGCATAGATGACGCGACCGTCCGACAGGCGGTTTGCGGTCACGATCTTCACGCCGCCGCCTCCGTCCGCGTCTCGACCGACGCCGAGAAGGCCGCCGTCTCGCCGACGAACAACAGAGCCGGGCCGGCGAGGTTCGCGCCGCGCACCATCGCGCCCAACCCGTCCAGACGCCCGGTCAGAACCCGCTCGTCCGGGCGGCTGCCGTTCTCGACAATGGCGACGGGTGTCGAGGGCGAGCGCCCCGCCGCAATCAGGCGCGCAGCCGTCTCCTCGGCTCGGTCCGTGCCCATATAGATGGCCAAGGTGTGGTTGGGGCCCGCCAACCGCGTCCAGTCGGCCTCGACGCCGCCCGGCTTGGCCTGGGCCGTCACGAACGTCACCGCTTGGGCGTGGTCGCGATGGGTCAGCGGAATCCCCGCCGAGGCCGCGCAGGCCAGGGCCGCCGTGACGCCCGGCACCACGAAGACGGGAACACCGGCCGCCCGCATGGCCTCCAGCTCCTCGCCGCCGCGACCGAAGACGAAGGGATCGCCGCCCTTTAGCCGCACGACGCGGTGGCCGGCCTTGGCCTCCTCGATCATCAGGGCCTCGATCTGGTCCTGGGGCACCGAATGTTCGCCGCGCGCCTTGCCGACATAAAGCCGCTTGGCGTCGCGTCGCGCCCGTTCCAGCACCGCCTCGGGCACCAGACGGTCGTGGATGATGACGTCGGCGTCCTGCAACACGCGCAGCGCCTTCAGAGTCAGCAGTTCGGGATCGCCCGGCCCGGCGCCGACGATATGGACCACGCCCTGTTCGGGTGCAGCCGAGTTCAACAGGCGCAGTATCTCGCGCCGCGCCTCGGCCGTCCGACCTTCCGCCGCCAGCGTCGCGGCCGGACCCCGGAAGGCTTTTTCCCAGAAGCGCCGGCGCGCCATGAAGTCTGGCACGCTGGCCTTGACCGTGTCGCGCAACTCGCGCGCCAGCCGCGCCACATTCGCCAGTCCGGCGGGCAGTACGCCCTCGATGGCCGTGCGGATGTCACGCGCCAGGATGGGCGCCGATCCGCCGGTCGCCACGCCGATCACGACCTCGTCGCGATCGATCAGGGCCGGGGTCTGGAAATCGCTCAGATGCGGCTTGTCCACCACATTGACCTGGGCCCCCGCCGCCCGCGCGAGATGGCCCAGCCGCACGAGTTCATCCGCGTCGTCCAGCGCCATGAACACGAGCCGTGCACCGGCCAGATCTTCAGCCTCTGGCGCACGCAGCACCGGCTCCGGCGCGCTCAGCGGGATTTCCATCCGGGGCGGCGCCCCGTCCGGTGCGAACCACAGCAGCTGCGCCGGCGTGTTCAGAAACAGTCGCAGCTTGGCCAGGGCGGGTTCACCGCCGCCGATGATCACGATCTTTGCGGCCTCCAGGGGAATGGAGGCGAGAAATACACGCATCGTCTTGCTTTCTGGGCCGTCGGGAGAGGAAACAGGGACGACGGCAGGGCGCGAACCTTCGTCTTCCCCGTCCAGAGCCGCAAACCAGATTGCCTTTGTCTCGCTGATAGGATTTCTATCCGCGATGGCCCGTCCCCTGCTCCCGCTCAACGCCCTGCGCGCCTTCGAGGCCGCCGCGCGGCATCTGAACTTCTCGCGCGCCGCCGACGAACTGTCAGTGACGCCGGGCGCGGTCAGCCAGCAAATCCGCCTCTTGGAAGACATCGTCGGCGGGCCGCTGTTCGTGCGCGAGGCGCGGGGCCTGCAACTGACCGATCTGGGCCGCTCGTCCGTGCCGCTGCTGCGCGAGGGGTTCGAGCGGCTGATGGACGCCTCGGCCCTGTTGCGCGAACCCCCGCGTCGCAAACAGGTGTCGATTAGCGTAGCGCCCGGCTTCGCTTCCAAATGGCTGATGCCGCGCATGGACGACTTCCATACCGCCCATCCCGAGATCGAACTGTGGATCTCGGCAGACATGGAGCCGGCGGACCTGAGCGAGGGCAAGGTCGATCTGGCGGTGCGCTACGGTCCCGGCGACTATCCCGGCCTTACGGTTGATCGGCTGATGACCGAGACGGTTCTGCCTGTCTGCGCCCCATCGCTGATGGATGGCGAAAAGCCGATCCGCAAACCGGCCGACCTGATCGGACACACCCTGTTGCACGACATGTCCAACGATGGCGATCCCAGCCGCCCGGACTGGGCCATGTGGTTGAAGGCGCGGGGCATCCGTCACCCCGACCCGCGACGCGGCTCGCGCTTCAACCAGTCAGGTCTGTTGATCGAGGCCGCCATATCGGGGCGCGGCGTGGCCCTGGCCAAACGCACCCTGGCCCAGGCGGACTTGGCGTCAGGGCGACTGGTCGCGCCCTTCCCTGACGGGTCCGAGGCGGTCGGCTTCGCCTACTACGTCGTCCAGCCCCGCGACCGGCCGCCCTCGCCCAGCGCGACCGCTTTTGTCGGCTGGCTGAAGAAACAGGCCGTGGATCACGACAATACGATGGGTCAGTTGTAGGGTTCGTTGCACCGCAGATTGGCGGCGCAGGAAAAGGACATCCGCCATGGCTGACGACAAGGCCCCTCGCCTCGCGGTCCTGATCGATGCGGAGAACGCTTCCGCCCGCATCGCAGAGGCGCTCTTCAGCGAAATCGCCACCTTGGGCGAGGCCTCGGCGCGACGCATCTATGGCGACTTCGCCAGCCCGCAGATCGCCGGCTGGACGCGGGTTTTGGCCCGTTTCGCCATCCAGCCGCAGCAGAACTTCGCCAACACCAAGGGCAAGAACTCGGGCGACATCGCCTTGGTCATTGATGCGATGGACCTGCTGCATTCAGGGCGATTCGACGGTTTCTGCCTGGTGTCGTCGGACGCTGACTTCACCCGACTGGCGGCGCGCATCCGCGAGGAAGGCGTCGATGTCTATGGTTTCGGCGAGCAGAAGACGCCCGAAAGCTTCCGTCAGGCCTGCACCCGCTTCATCTATACCGAGAACCTGATCGCGCCGGTTACAGTCGACGCCGGGGCCAAGTCGCCCGTGGCCGAGGCGCCGGCGACCAAGCGCAAGCCATCCGAAGCGGCGCGACTGATCGCGGCCATCATCGCCGACATGGACGAGGACGGCGACGGCTGGGTGGCGGTGGGCGGCATCGGCAATCGGCTGCGCAACGCCCATCCCGACTTCGATCAGCGCACCTATGGCTACGCCAAGCTGTCAGACCTGATCCGCGCCACCGGCCGGTTCGAGGTCGAGACCGGCGAACGCGGCGCGATGCGAATTCGCGACCGCGCCTGACGCGTTTACGCGCGGACGGCTTGGCTCGCGGAAACGCCGAGGGCCTGAAGCGCGGCGGCGGTGATGTGTTCGGCGTTCAGGCCGGCCTGGGCGTACATCGCCATGGGCGCATCCTGGTCCTGGAAGACGTCGGGCAGGTTCAGGGTGCGGATCTTGAGCCCGCCGTCCAGCGCGCCCTTTTCGGCCAGCAGTTGCAGCACGAAGGCGCCGAAGCCGCCCATGGCGCCTTCTTCAACCGTGATCAGGGCCTCGTGCTCGCGCGCCAGACGCAGGATCAGATCGGCGTCCAGCGGCTTGGCGAAGCGGGCGTCGGCGACGGTGGCCGAGACACCCTTGGCGGCCAGCATATCCGCCGCCTTCAGCGATTCCTGCAGACGGGTGCCCAGGCTGAGGATGGCGACCGAGGTCCCCTCGCGCACGATCCGACCTTTGCCGATCTCCAGCGGGGCGGCCAGATCAGGGATCTCCACGCCCACGCCGTCGCCGCGCGGATAGCGGAAGGCGCTGGGCCGGTCGTCGATGGCCAGACTGGTCGAGATCATCGCCGCCAGTTCGCCCTCGTCGGCGGCGGCCATCAGCACCATGCCGGGCAGCGCGCCCATGAAGCCGATGTCGAACGATCCGGCGTGCGTGGCGCCGTCCGACCCGACCAGGCCCGCCCGGTCCATGGCGAAGCGCACCGGCAGCGACTGGATCGCCACGTCGTGGACCACTTGGTCGTAGCCGCGCTGAAGGAAGGTCGAATAGATCGCGCAGACCGGCTTCATGCCGTCCGCCGCGAGACCGGCCGCGAAGGTCACCGCGTGCTGTTCGGCGATGCCCACGTCATAGGTCCGCTCAGGGAAGGCCTGGCCGAACAGGTCCAGACCCGTGCCCGACGGCATGGCCGCCGTGATCGCCACAATCGACGGATCGACCTTGGCGTGTTTGATCAGCTCGGTTCCGAACACCTTGGTGTAGCTGGGCGCATTGGAGATGGCCTTGGCCTGCTTGCCCGAGACCACGTCGAACTTGACGACCGCGTGGAGCTTGTCGGCGCTGCTTTCGGCGGGGGCGTAGCCCTTGCCCTTCTGAGTCACGACGTGGACGAGCACCGGGCGGTCCTCGATGGCGGCCGCCTTCTTCAGGATCGGCACCAGATTGTCCATGTCGTGGCCGTCGATCGGACCGACGTAATAGAAGCCCAACTCCTCAAAGAAGGTGCCGCCGGTGACCATGCCGCGGGCGTATTCCTCGGCCTTCTTGGCCGCCTTGCGGAAGGGGCGCGGCAGGTGCTGGGCCACCGTCTTGCCCAAGCGGCGGACGTTCTGATAGGCGCCGCCCGACACCAGGCCGGCCAGATAGGCGCTCATCCCGCCAACCGGCGGCGCGATCGACATGTCGTTGTCGTTCAAGATGACCATCAGTTGGCCGCTGGTCGCCTCGGCGGCGTTGTTCATCGCCTCATAGGCCATGCCGGCTGACATGGAGCCGTCGCCGATGACGGCCACGACGCGATTCTTCTCGCCCTTCTGGTCGCGCGCGGCGGCGAAGCCCAGGGCGGCGCTGATCGAGGTCGAGGCGTGGGCGGCGCCGAACGGATCGTATTCGCTCTCGCTGCGCTTGGTGAAGCCCGACAGGCCGCCGCCCTGGCGCAGGGTGCGGATGCGGTCGCGCCGCCCGGTCAGGATCTTATGCGGATAGCACTGATGCCCGACGTCCCAGATCAGGATGTCCTTGGGCGTCTCGAACACATGGTGCAGCGCCGTGGTCAGTTCGACCACGCCCAGCCCCGCGCCGAGATGGCCGCCGGTGACGGACACGGCGTCGATCGTTTCGGCCCGCACCTCCTGCGCCAGCTGTTTCAACTGGGCGATATCGAAGTCCCGCGTGTCGGCGGGCGTCTTGACGGTGTCGAGTAGCGGGGTGTCGGGCATCAGCCGTAAAACCTTGGAAAGTCTGGTCGATCAACCCGCAGGTCGTTTCAACGTTTCGTATCAGGACCGGCGCTTTAGCACAAAGTCCACGCTGGCCCTGAGGATTTCGGCCTCGTCGCCGAACGGCTCCAGATGCGAACGGGCTTGGTTTGCGAGATGCGCGACCCTTTGCCGCGCCGCCTCCAGACCCAGCAGGGTGACGAAGTTGGTCTTGCCGAGAGCCGCGTCCTTGCCCCCGGCCGCCTTGCCCATTTCCTCGGCCGAGCCTTCGGCATCCAGCAGGTCGTCGACGATCTGATAGGCCAGGCCGACATCGTGGGCGAAGCTGATCAGGGCATGACGGTGTTGGGCCGAGGCGTCGGCGATGATCAGGGGAATTTCGAAGGCATAGGCGAACAGGGCGCCGGTCTTCAGGCGCTGCATTCGCGCCACGCCGCCGAGGTCATCGCGCACGCCCAGCAGATCGATCATCTGACCGCCCGCCATGCCCCGCGCGCCGGACGCCAGCGACAGCCGCGCCGCCAGTTCACAGCGCACGGCCGCATCCTCATGGGTGTCGTCGTGCAGGATGATGTCAAAGGCGGCCGTCTGCAGCGCATCGCCGGCCAGCACTGCCGTCGCCTCGTCATAGGCCCGGTGAACGGTCGGCCGGCCCCGGCGCACATCGTCGTCGTCCATGCACGGCAGGTCGTCGTGAACCAGGCTGTAGGCGTGCACGCATTCCAGCGCGCAGGCGGCGCGCAATACCGATCGCTCATCGATGTCGAAAAGGCGTGCGGCCTCCAACGCGAAGAACGGCCGCAAGCGTTTGCCGGGACCCAGCGCCGCGTAGCGCATCGCTTCGGTCAGGCGGGATTCCGGTCCCTCGGCGCGCGGCAGCAGTTCATCCAGCGCGACCGTGACCAGATCGGCGACCTCAGCCACGCGATCGATCACCGCCTGTTCCGGCGAGTTCGCGGCGATGACCCGGTTCACGAGAACCGGCTCCAGACCAGGCTCGAAGACGACATAGGGATCATTCGAACGACGCCGCCTCGACGCCCTTGGCCTGACCGTCCGGGCCGACCACGATCTTTTCCACACGCAGTTGAGCCGCCTTCAGCCGCGCCTCGCAATGCGCCTTCAGCTTGGCGCCCTCTTCATAGAGGGCGATCGATTCTTCCAGCGGCGCCTGGCCGGATTCCAGGCGAGACACGATGGTCTCCAGGCGCTTCAGGGCGTCTTCGAAGCTGAGATCGGCGGGGATGGCGGCGGCGGTATCGGTCATGGCGCGGACCCTAGAGGCGCGCGCGGGGCGCATCAACGTCAGAAGCGGCTATCGTTTCTCGTAGCGACGCTGCGACCAGTATTTGAAGCCCTGGTTCTGAACCAGCTTCCAGCCGTCGGCCTTCAGCGCGCGCCCGACCATATGGTTGAAATAGCCATGGGCGAAGACCAGCACGTCCTGACCGCTCTCGGCTCGCGCGATCAACTTTTGCGCCGCCTGATCGGCGCGCGCCTCGGCCTGGGCGCGGGTTTCCTGGCCGCCGTGATGATCGAAAGCATGCCACCAGAAACGCGACACCACGCCCCACCATTTGGGCGACAGCTTGATCCATTCCGGAATCGGCGGCGGCGGCAAGGGCGCCTCGATGAACATGACATCAGCCATGACCTCGCGCCCCGCCGCGACAGCAGCGGCGGTTTCCTGGGCGCGCTGACGGGTCGAGGCGTAGATGGCCCCGGCCCCTTGGGCGGCCGCAACGAGTTCGGGCGGCGGGGTCTGGCCGGCCAGCAGGCCGCCGATCTCATACTTCGCCCACCAGTCGCCGTACTGGCGCGCCGAGATCAGGCATTTGCGCGACAGGGCCGGCTCGCCGTGACGCGTCAGAATGATGGCGCCAGGACGGACAGCGACAAGCGCGCCAACGGATGGCGCGGCGTCAGGCGGAGACACGGACGGTTCGGTCGAATCGAGGGACAGGGCGGGGGCTGACATGACAAACGGACGGGCCTTTGGTTTCAAGGCGTTAAGCGTCCTCAGTCCTCCCCGAGCGCAGCGACGTGGGCGACCGCAGAGCGGCCTAGTCCTTCAAGGTCGTAACCGCCCTCAAGCGCCGACACAACCTTGCCCGAACAGGTCCGACGCGCGACCTCCAGAATCGCACGCGTCGCCCAGGCGAAATCCTCCGCCTCCAGCGACTGATGCGCCAGCGGATCGCGCCGGTGGGCGTCGAAACCGGCCGAGATCAGGATCAGGTCCGGCCGGAACGATTCCAGCGCCGGCATCAACCCGCCAGCGAAGGTCGCGCGCCAGTTCTCGCGCGCCGCATGGGGCGCGACGGGGGCGTTGACGATATTGCCGACGCCCGTCTCTGACGCGGCGCCCGTACCGGGATAGAGCGGCATCTGGTGGATGGAGGCCAGGAACAGGCTGTCGTCGTCTTCGAACGCCGCCTGGGTGCCATTGCCGTGGTGAACGTCGAAATCGACCACCGCCACCCGCGCCATCCCTTCGGCCTGGGCCGCGCGCGCCGCGACGGCGACGGAGGAGAACAGGCAGAACCCCATCGCGCGGTCCGGCTCGGCGTGGTGGCCCGGCGGACGCACGGCGGCGAAGGCGCGATCCATCTCGCCCCGCGCCACGGCTCGCACCGCATCGATCGCCGCCCCGGCCGCCAGCCGCGCCGCCGGCACGCTGCCAGGTGAAAGGACGGTGTCGGCATCCAGCTGGATCATGCCGGCGACCGGCGAGGCGTCCAGCAGGCGTGCGACATAGGCGGCGGGATGCACCCGCTCCAGATCCGCAACCTCGGCCTGGGTCGCGGCGCGCCGGTCGCGGGCCAGGCCTGCGTCATCCAGAGCATCCAGCACCGCCTTCAGCCGCTCGGGACTTTCGGGATGGCCCGCGCCAGGCGTGTGGGACAGCATGGACGGATGGGTGAAGATCGGCAGAGACATTGAAGCGACGATACGACGGGCTTTCGGACTTGTCGCCCGTGACGCGCACCAAGGCGCGCGCTAGAGCCGGCGCATGACCGAAATCGTGATCCGCCATGCCCGCCCCGAAGACGCCGCCGCGCTGGGCGCCCTGGGGCGCCAGACCTTTATCGACACCTTCGTCGAGGGGTTCGGCATCCCCTACCCGAAAGCCGACCTGAACGCGTTTCTGGACGCCAATTTCGATCTGGAACCGACGCTGAAGAAGTTGGTGGAGCCCGACTGCGCCTGGTGGGTGGCCGACCGCGACGGCGAGCTGCTGGCCTTCGCCAACGCTGGGCCCAATGGCCTCCCCCACCCCGAGGCCAGACCGTCGCACATGGAATTGCGCCGGCTCTATGTGTCGAAGGCGGCGCAAGGTCTGGGCCTTGGAACCCGACTGCTGAAGCTGTCTCTGGACTGGATGGAAACCCACACGGACGGACCGCTGTGGATCGGCGTCTGGAGCGGCAACGACAAGGCCCAGCGCCTCTATGCCGCCTATGGTTTCGAGAAGGCGGGAGAATACGACTATCCCGTCGGCGCCTGGCGCGACCACGAGTTCATCTTGCGGCGCGGCTGATCCGGGTTCACATCCCTCTCATGCTCCTGCCCTTCTTCACTGCCCTGCGTGACGCCAAGGTTCCGGTGTCGATGAAGGAATGGCTCCATCTGATGGAGGCCATGGATCGCGACGTGGCGGGGCGCGAGGTCGAGGCCTTTTATCACCTGTCGCGCGCCGTCCTGGTTAAGGACGAGAAACACTATGACCGGTTCGATCAGGTGTTCGGGACGGTGTTCAAAGGGATCGAGTCGGTAGGGGCGGGCGAGGACCTGACCACCGACATTCCCGAGGACTGGCTGCGGCTGCTGAACGAAAAATATCTGACCGACGAGGAGAAGGCCCAGATCGAGGCGCTGGGCGGGTTCGACAAGCTGATGGAGACGCTAAAGCAGCGGCTTGAGGAACAGCACGAACGCCATTCCGGCGGCTCCAAATGGATCGGCACGGGCGGCACCAGCCCCTTCGGCCACGGCGGTTACAATCCCGAAGGCGTGCGCATCGGCGGGCCGGGCAAACACGGCCGGGCGGTCAAGGTCTGGGAGAAGCGCGAGTTCAGGAACCTGGACGATACGGTCGAACTGGGCACGCGCAATATCAAGGTGGCCTTGCGCCGCCTGCGCCGTTTCGCGCGCGAGGGGGCGGCCGAGGAACTGGACATCGACGGCACCATCGACGGCACGGCGCGCCAGGGCTGGCTGGACATCCAGATGCGGCCCGAGCGGCGCAACACCATCAAGGTGCTGCTGTTCCTCGACATCGGCGGTTCGATGGACGGTCACATCAAGCTGGTTGAGGAGCTGTTCTCGGCTGCCAAGACCGAGTTCAAGAACCTGGAGTTCTTCTACTTCCACAACTGCCTCTACGAAGGCGTCTGGAAGGACAATCGCCGGCGCCACACCGAGCGGATCCCGACGTGGGATCTGCTGCACAAATACCCCGGCGATTGGCGCGCCATCTTCGTCGGCGACGCGACGATGAGCCCCTATGAGATCACCATGCCCGGCGGCTCCGTCGAGCACTGGAACGAAGAGGCCGGCGCCGTCTGGATGAAGCGGGCGTGCCAGCAGTGGGAGAAGTCGGTCTGGCTCAATCCCGTCCAGGAGCGGTACTGGGACTATACCGCTTCCGTCGGCCTGTTGCGCGAGGTGATGGAGCAGAGGATGTTCCCGCTGACGCTCGAAGGCCTCGACAAGGCGATGCGCGCCCTGACAAGGTAGGGGACGTTCAGGCGACCGCCTGAAACTTCACGAAGGGTCCGGCCATGATCGCCGCCGCCTTCGCCTTGTTGATCCTCCAACAGACTGCGCCGACCGTCGTGTGGGATGCGCCCGCGCCGGAGGCGGTCGTTGAAGCGCCCGCGCCGCCGCCCGAGCACAACATACCTGCCTGGGGCCTTGCCGATCCGTTCGGCTTCGAGCGCGCACGGTGCAGTCCGCTGGTGCGCGGCCAGAAGTCCATGGCCGAATGCCAGACCGAGGTGCGCGAACAACTCGCCATCGCCATGGGGTCCGACCTGCCCGAGGCTCTGCGCCCGAGCGGCATGGCCGGCGACTGCCAGATGATCCGGGCCAGCGCCGCGGGCTCGGACTATGCGGTCCAGTGCGGCCCGCAGTCGCGCACGGCAGCCGCGCCCTCGAGTCTGCGCGAAATGGATTGTCGTCCGCGTCCGGTCGAGGGCGGGTTCAGCTCCGAGTGCCGCCCAGTCGATGCAGCGGACAAGAAGGGTCTGTCGCTGACGCTGTGGGGCGACAAGGATTGATCGACACAGAAAAGCGCCGCCCGCTTTCCCGGACGGCGCTTCGCATTTTCGCGCATTTCTAGCAAGGCTTAGGCCTTGTCGCGCAGGCTGTCCTTGGCGCCGCCAACGGCGTTCTGGACCTTGCCTTCGACCTGATCGGCCTTGCCTTCGGCTTGCATCTTGGTGTCGCCGGTCAGCTTGCCGACGCCTTCCTTGATCTTGCCGCCGATGTTTTTGGCGGCGCCTTCGATACGGTCATGATCAGCCATGGAAATCTCCTGTTTTCATCGCCGCGACGTGGCGTTGCGGTTCGAAAAATAAACGACTTCGCTGAGGGCCTGTTCCGTAAAGCTCAGCTTGGGCGGCGGAGCCAGACGGCGACAGCCCAGGCGTGGGAATCGTGACGCAAGCGCGAGATGGCGAAGGTCGGATCCAGCCACACCAGCGTATGATCGTCCTCGCATTTCGCATCGGGATTTTCCGCCGCCACGGTCGCTGTCCAGAAGCCGCCGACGTTGTTCACCGGCTCGCGCGTGGACCGCACGAAATACTGGCTGGCCTCGGCGATGCGGTTCAGCGGCGTAACCGTCAGGCCGGTTTCCTCGACGAATTCGCGGATCAGGGCCTGGACCTCGGTTTCTTCCATATCCACGCCGCCGCCGGGAAGGTCGAAATAAGGACCGGCCTCGCGCTCGACGCGCACGCAGGCGATCAGGCCCTCACGCTCGACGATGCCGAACGCGGTGGCGCGGTGACGATAATCCGAAGCGGGTTTGCGAACGCCGAACTGCAACATGATGAAAACCGACCCTAGAGGTCGAACGACAACCTGGCGCGCACACCCTTGTGGGTGCCGTCGAACTCGACCGCCGACCGCAGACCCGATGCCATGGCGGAAATGATCTTGGCGCCCAGACCAGTGCCCTTTGGCGTGCCGTCGCCCATGCCGGGGCCGTCGTCCTCGACCGTCAGCATCACGCGATGTTCGTTTTCGCGACGCAGATGGATGCGTATCTCGCCGCCCTGCCCCGGCGCATAGGCGTATTTGACGGCGTTGGTCACCAGTTCGGTGACGATGACGCCGATGGAGACGGCCTGATCGGTGGTGACCGACAGAGGCTCGGCGTCGAGCGTCAGTTTGGGTGATCCTTCGTCCGGTCCGATGGACTTGGACAGTTCGTCCATCAGCCCGACCAGATATTCGTCCATCGCCACGTGGCTCATGTCGCCGGACGTGTAGAGGCGGCGGTGAACATGGGCGACGGCCTCGATCCGCGCCTGCGATTCGCGCAACGCGTCCTTCGCCCCCTGATCGGTGACGTGGCGCATCTGCAACGACATGAAGCTGGACACCAGTTGCAGCGAGTTGCCGACGCGGTGGTTGACCTCGCGCAGCATGGCCTCGGCCCGATCGCGCGCCCGGCGGATTTCTTCCTGCGCCAGTTGGTTCTCGCGCTCCAGCCGACGACGCGACAGGGCGTCCTCGAGCGCCGAGCGCAACAGGGAGGTGAAGTCCTCCGACACGTCCTTGATCACATAGTCCGCCGCGCCGGCGCGCAGGGCCGCGACGGCGATCCGACCATCCTGCGCACCCGTCACATAGACGACGGGCGGCGGCGCCGTCAGGGCCAGAATGTCCGGCAGGACGTCCAGCCCGTCTCGCGTCGGCATATAGTGGTCCAGCGCGCAGACGTCGTAGTCATGCTGCTGCAACAGCTCCAACCCCGCATCGCCGTCCGGCGCGCAGGTGACGGCATAGCCGTGACGCCCCAGCTCCTTCTCGACCAGCCGGGACAGACCCCGATCATCGTCGATGTAGAGCAGGCGAATGGGCTGGGACGCGTTGATCGTCAGATCTCCGGCGCCTGAATCACCGACAGGAACAGGCCCAGCTGACGGATGGCGCCGGCGAAGGATTCATAATCCACCGGCTTGGTGATGTAGACGTTGCAGCCCAGATCGTAGCAACGCTGGATCTCGACCTTGTCGTCTGTTGTGGTCAACACGACGACCGGCGCCCGCTTCAGACGATCGTTGCCCTTCACCTTTTCCAGAATGTCCGTGCCCGACATATCCGGCAGATTGAGGTCGAGCAGGATCAGGAGCGGACCGTTGGCCAGGATTTCGTCGCTGAACAGATAGTCCAGCGCCGATCCGCCGTCGTCGAAATGCTTGATCTCGTTGTTGATGTTGGCCCGGCGGATGTTCTTTTCGATCAGTTTGGCGTGGCCGTGGTCGTCTTCGACCATAATGATTTTGACGGGTTGCGTCACAGCGCGCCTCCGGGTTCAGACAGGATCAGTCGTTTGGGGAATTTCAGCAGGAAAGTCGAGCCTTTGCCCAGTTCGGACTCGACGTCGATGGTGCCGCCCAGGCGGCGCACGCTGTTTCTGACGAACGCCAGCCCCAGACCTTCGCCGGAACGGTCTTGTTTTCCCGAGCGACGGAACAGCTCGAAGATCCGCTCGTGGTCGCGTGGGGCGATGCCCCGGCCGTTGTCGGCGACCCGGTAAACGACCCAGCCGCCCGGTACGTCCTCGCCCGACACGACGATTTCGCCCGGCCGGTCGTGATCCAGATATTTGACGGCGTTGTCGATCAGATTGCCGACGATCTGCTCCATCGAAATACGGTCGCTTTCGATTTCAGGCAGCGACTGCACATCGATGCGCGCGCCCGAGGCTTCGGTCTGGTGATGGACGCTGTTGGCGATGTTCTGAGCCATCGTCGTCATGTCCAGCGGTTCTGGAAGCAGGTTGCGGCGACCTTCGCGCGACAGCTTCAGGATGGCGTTGATCAGCCGGTCCATCTTCTCGGTCGAGGCGCGGATAAAGCCGATGGCCTCGGGCATTTCCTCGCGGACGGCTGTGACGATCTCGGGATCGACCACGCGCGTCTTTTCCGCCTCGTAGATCGCCTTGTCGACGATCTTGCCCGCCTGCTCCAGTTCGGAGGTGTAGCCCATCACGTTGACCAGCGGCGCGCGCAGGTCGTGGCTGACGATATAGGCGAAGCGCTGGATCTCCTCGTTCGCGCGCATCAGGTCGCCGGTGCGCTCGCGGACCTTGTCCTCCAGGCTGGCGTTGGCGGCGTCGAGCGTCGCACGGGCGGACTGGATCTCGGCCACGTATCGCCGCACCAGCCAGGCCGACAGCAGGGCCAGAACGATGACCAGAAGCCCCGCGATGGCGTTCATGACCACCGTCAAAACGCCAGACCGTTCCGACGCGATCCGTCGGTCCTCGATCCGCTTGGATTTCAAGGCATCGAACGTGTCCACGGCCGCGCGCAGTTCGTCCATGTAGCGCTTGCCCTCGCCCGAGCGCACGGACTGGATCGACTGACCGATCCGTCCCTGCTGAGCCAGCGACACGGTGCGCTCCATCTCCGCCCATTTGCGATCGGCGAGGCGATGAATGGGATCGACGGTAGCCTTCAGGGTCGGGTCGAGCGCCGCCCCCTCGTCCAGGAAGGCCAAGGCCGGCGCCATGTCCGCCTGCGCCTTGCGATAGGGATCGAGGAAGTCGCTGCGCCCGGTCAACAGGAAACCGCGTTGGGCCGTCTCGGCGTTCAGCATGGCGATCAAGGTCGTACGCGCCGCCCGGCGCATCTGCTGGGCGTGTTCGATGGTCCGGTTCACTGACGCCGTGCGCTGGATCATCACGAACGTCGTCGCATTGACCAGAATCAGCAGCCCGAACACCAGGACCAGCATCGCCGACATGGACCGGGCCAACGACGGCGTACGCATGAAGTCGCGCAGGCGCGACCATTGGGATCGGGGGTTCGGACTCATGACGGCGGAGCTTTAGCGGGGTGCGTCGCCGCGTCAAACGTCAAACTGCCAAGTCGGCGGGATCAGACTTGGCCCAAGGTCCGCAGACGGGCCTTGGGATGGATCTCGTTCTGGCTCATCACGACGGTCTGGCCGCGGAAGCGTTCGATGATCGATCGCACATAGGGCCGCGTCATCGGGCCGGTGAGCAGCACCGGGTTTTCGCCCGTCATGGCGATCCGCTCGAAGGTGTCGCGCACGGCGCGGATGAAGTCCTGAAGGCGCGACGGCGCCATCGCCAGCTGCTTGTCTTCGCCCTGACCGATCAGGCTTTCGGCGAAGGCGTTTTCCCATTCCGGCGAAAGGGTGACGATGGGCAGGGCGCCCTCGCCGTCCTTGTTCTGCCAGCACAGTTGGCGGCCCAGGCGCGCACGTACGTGTTCGACCAGGGTGGTGACGCTGGAACTGTGCGGCGCAGCCTCGGCAAGGCCTTCCAGAATGGCCGGCAGGTCGCGAATCGACACCTTCTCACGCAGAAGCGATTGCAACACCCGCTGCAGCGTCGTGACGGTGACCACGCTGGGCACTAGTTCTTCGACCAGCTTCTTCTCTTCGGCGCCCAGTTCCTTCAGCAGCTTCTGCACCTCCGCATAGGACAGCAGATCGGCCATGTTGTCTTTCAGGATCTCGGTCAGGTGCGTCGTCAGGACCGTCGACGGATCGACCAGCGTATAGCCCCGGAACGTCGCCTCCTCGCGCAGACCTTCCTCGATCCAGGTCGCCGGCAGGCCGAAGGCCGGTTCGCGCATATGCTCGCCCGGAAGCTCGACCTGGCGCCCCGCCGGATCCATCGCCATCAGGTGGCCCAGCCGCACTTCGCCCGCGCCCGTCTCCATTTCCTTGATGCGGATGGCGTAGCCTTGGGTCGGCAGGCGCATGTTGTCGAGGATGCGCACCTGGGGAATGACGAAACCGTATTCCTGGGCCAGCGACCGCCGCAGAGCGCGAATCTGATCGGTCAGGCGCCGCCCTTCAAGGTCGTTGATCAGGCTGAGAAGCGAGTAGCCCAGTTCGATCTTCACCTCGTCGATGGTGAGCACATTGGCGATCGGCTCTTCGACGTCTTCCTTGGGTTTTGCGGCCGCTGCCGCCGCCGCAATTTCCGCCTCTGTCGGCTGAGGCTTCAAGCGATTGCGGCCCAGCCGCCAGGCCATGAAGCCCGAGCCGATGGCCAGGGCCGCGAACGGGATCAGCGGCATACCAGGGATCAGACCGATCAGACCGGCGGCGCCCGAGACCACGCCCAGCGACACGGGATTGGTCGCCAGCTGAGTGACCATGGCCTTGTCCGCCGTGCCTTCGACGCCGGCCTTTGACACCAGGAAGCCGGCGGCGATCGAGATGATGATGGCCGGCACCTGCGTCACCAGACCATCGCCGATCGTCAGTTGGACATAGGTGTTGGCCGCCTCCATCGCCGGCATCCCGTGTTGCAGCGTGCCGATCAGTATGCCGCCGATGGCGTTGATGAAGGTGATGATCAGACCGGCGACCGCGTCGCCGCGCACGAACTTGGAGGCGCCGTCCATGGCGCCGAAGAAGGTCGATTCCTGCTCCAGCTCCTTGCGGCGCAGCTTGGCCTGGTCCTCGGTGATCAGGCCCGACGACAGATCGGCGTCGATGGCCATCTGCTTGCCCGGCATGGAGTCCAGGGTGAAGCGGGCGGACACTTCGGCGATCCGGGTCGAGCCCTTGGTGATGACGACGAAGTTCACCACCAGAATGATCGCAAAGATGATCACCCCGATGATGAAGTTGCCGCCCATCATCAGCTGACCGAAGGCGTTGATGACCTGACCCGCCGCATCGTGACCTTCCTGGCCGTGGGTCAGGATCAGGCGCGTGGACGCCAGGTTCAGACCGAGACGAAACAGGGTCGAGACCAGCAGCACCGTCGGAAAGATGGCGAAATCCAGCGGCCGCTTCATCATCACGGCGGTCATCAGGATCAGCACGCTGGACACCAGCGAAAAGGCCAGCAGCAGATCCAACAGGAACTTGGGCACCGGCAAGATCAGCAGCATGATCACGCCGATCACGCCGACCGCCATCAGCACTTCGCCGCGATTGACCCAGCCCAGGACGTCGCGGCCCGTCGGACGCGCCATGCCGTCCTTCATCATCACCGGCGTATCAGTCACGGCCCAACGCCTTCAGCGCGCGACGCGTCGCCACAGCGACGACGGCCGCATTGGCGTCGTCCGACGTCGCCCGGGTGGCGTGGTAATAGGCGGCGACGATCACAGGTTGGCCGTTCGGCGGATACAACAGGCCGATGTCATTGGTCGGCCCATAGCCCCCTGTCCCCGTCTTGTGCGCCACCCGCCAATCCGCTGGCGTCCCAGCCCTAAGACGATTCTGACCCGTGGGCGTATCGGTCATCCACTGCAGCAACAGGGCGCGCGACGCCCCGGTCAGAGGCGAGGCCGGATCGAGGAAAAGACGCTTGAGATTGGCGACCGACTGGTTGGGAAGGATCGTATCCTTATCGCCGTCCAGACGATTCATCTCCGGCTCGAAACGGTCCGAGCGGGTGCTGCCGTCGCCGATGCCGCGATAGAAGGTCTGCATCGCCGACGGGCCGCCCATGGCCTTCAGCAGCAGATTGGCGGCAGGGTTGTCGCTGACCTCCACCGCGCCCTTCATCAACTGCTCGACCGTCAGGCTGGCGCCAACGGCGGGCTCGGTCACCGGAGCGTGGTTGATCATGTCCGCCGCAGCGATGGGGATGCGGCGATCCAGTCGCTCCTGCCCGGCCTGCACCCGCAACAGGGTCGCGGCGGCCAGATACATCTTGAAGGTGGAGCAATAGACGAAGCGTTCGTCGCCGCGCCAAACCAGCTTCCGCCCTGTCGCCGCGTCCTGAACGACGAAGCCCAGACGGCCGCCATTGCGCGCTTCCAGGTCGGACAGATCAATGATCTCTTCTGACAGAGGGGCGGGCGCTGCAGGGTGTGATTCCGCGCGCGGCGAACAGCCGACCGCGCTCAAGGCGGCCAGCCCCGTCAGGACGCATCGGCGCTCCACGGGTGCGCCCATGGGTTCAGGCCGCGTAGCCCGAGGCGGAGACGCCGCTCATCGGCGCCGGAATGGCCGTGCCCTCATCGGCATATTCGTTCAGCTTGTTGCGCAGGGTGCGGATCGAGATGCCCAGGATGTTGGCCGCGTGGGTGCGATTGCCCAGGCAGTGGGTCAGGGTGTCCAGGATCAACGTCTTTTCCATCGCCGCCACAGTCTGACCCACGAAGCTGCGGGTCACGGCGTCGGCTGCCTGGGCGGCACGCGCAGCCACTCCGGCTTGCGGCGCCTCATAGGCCTGTCCCGCCATCATGCCTGCGCTCAGGCCGCCCAGCGGCTGACCGTCCGGCAGACGGATGGCGTCGACATCGATCTCGGGCCCGGTCGCCAACAGCACCGCGCGGTGCATGGCGTTTTCCAGCTCGCGGACGTTGCCCGGCCAGCGATGGGCCGAAATGGCCTGACGCGCTGCGGCCGAGATCGGACGCACCGGCACGCCGTTGGCGGCGGCGTATTTCTTGATGAAATGGTCGGCCAGAACCACGATGTCGCCGGGGCGCTCGCGCAAGGACGGCAGGCGCAGGTTCACCACGTTCAGGCGATACAGCAGGTCCTCACGGAAGGTGCCTTCCGCCACGGCCTTGGCCAGATCGCGGTTCGAGGTCGCGATGATGCGGATGTTGACCGAGACCGGCTTGGAGCCGCCCACGCGATCGATGACGCGCTCCTGGATGGCGCGCAGCAGCTTGGCCTGAAGCCGGGCGTCCATCTCGGAGATTTCGTCCAGCAGCAGGGTGCCGCCGTCGGCCTCTTCGAACTTGCCGATGCGGCGCGCGACGGCGCCGGTGAAGGCGCCCTTCTCGTGGCCGAACAGTTCGGATTCCAGCAGATTGTCGGGAATAGCGGCGCAGTTGACGCTGATGAAGGGGCGCTCGGACCGGCGCGAATGCTCGTGCAGATACCGCGCCATCACCTCCTTGCCGACGCCGCTTTCGCCGGTGATCAGGATCGAGGCTTCCGAGCGCGCGACCTGGTCGGCCAGTTGCAGCACCGCCTTCATCGACGGGTCGGCCGAGATCATCGGCTTTTCGTCGTCGGCGACGGCCGACAGGACGGCGGCGATCAGTTCGGCGTCGGGCGGAAGCGGAATGAATTCCTTGGCGCCGGCCTTAATGGCGGCGGCCGCCTCTCGCGCATCGGCGTCGACGCCGAAGGCCACGACCGGAATGGTGATCCGCTCGGCGTCGTTGGCGGCGATCAGGGCGGCGATGTCCAGCTGATAGTCGACCATCAGCAAGTCGGCGCCCTGCCCCCGGCGCAGTTGTTCGGTCGCCTGGTCGGCGCGCTCGACGTGATTGACCTTGGCGCCGTGCGCCATGGCCATCTTCACCGCCGAAGCGAGCTGGCCGCTCAGTCTGCCTACCACCAGAAGACGCATCGTTCTTCTCCTCTAATCTCTAAAGCCGGTCGCCAATCAGGCGCCCGAATCCTCGGTCTTGATGATTTCCGTCATGGTCACGCCCAGCCGGTCGTCGACGACGACGACCTCGCCGCGCGCGATCAGGCGGTTGTTGACGAAGATGTCGATCGCCTCGCCGACCTTGCGGTCCAGCTCCAGCACCGAGCCCTTGTTCAGCTTCAGCAGCTGGGCCACCGACATGTGCGACTTGCCCAGAACCGCCGAGATGTTGACCGGCACGTCGAAGACGGTCGCCAGGTCGGCGGCGCTCTTTTCGCCGCTGTCGTCCAGGGGCGGCAGGCCCGAAAGGCCAGAGAATTCCTCCAGCGCCAGGTCGTCGGATGCCATCAGAACATGCTCCTATCGACGGGAAGGGTTTCGGCGTGTCCGGCCTCGGCGGCCAAGGCGGCGGTCAGGGCCTCAGCGACGCGGTCGGCCGAACCCTGCGGATCGTGATCAGCGCGGCCGTCGGCCCATTCCAGCTGGAAGGCGGCCTGGGCCATGCCCGGTTCATCGCGGAAGGCGACCGTACCGGTGAAGCCGCTGTCGGCGCACGCCCGCTCAATCAGGCCGCGCGCCTCGTCATCCAGGCCCGAGGAGCGAACGACCAGGCGCGGCGAGGCGTCGATCTCCTGCGCCAACAGTTCCAAAGCGGCTTTCAGCGGCGCATGCGGAAACCGGTCCAGAGCGGCCCCTGCGATGGTGCGCGCAGCAGCCAGGGCCAGGTCAGCGGCCTGTTCCCGGTGCGCCTGGGCCACAGCCTTCAGGGTCGGCATGGCCGATGCGACGGCCTGGGCGATATTGCTCAGGGCCATGGCGCGGATGTTCTCGACCTCGCTAAGGGCCTGTTCGCGCGCTTCCAGACGCCCTTGGGCGACCAGGGCCTCGACCTCGGCCGGCAGATAGGAGCGCTTGGCCGGCGTCCAGGCGCCAGGGCGCACGACCGTGCCGTCCGCGTCAAACTCAGTGTCGAAGGCGAAGAGGCGCCGGATTTCAGGGGACTGGGTCATGTCAGTAGATCAACTCGTCGTCGGCGCCCTGACCGGCCAGCATGATGTCGCCCTTGGCGGCCAGATCCTTGGCGACCTGGACCATGGCCATCTGAGCGGCGTCCACGTCCTTCAGACGCACCGGCCCCATCGACTCCATGTCTTCGCGCATGATCTTGGACGCGCGTTCGGACATGTTGGAGAAGAACATCTCGCGCAGACCTTCGGACGCGCCCTTCATCGCAAGACCCAGTGAATCCTTGTCCACGGCGCGCAGCAGGGTCTGCACCCCGCCCGGGTCCAGCTTAGACAGATCCTCGAAGACGAACATCAGGGCGCGGATGCGTTCGGCCGATTCACGATTGCGCTCTTCCAGAGCCCCGATGAAGCGGGCCTCGGTCTGGCGATCGAAACTGTTGAAGATGTCGGCCATCATTTCGTGGCTGTCGCGCTTGGAGGTGCGCGCCAGGTTCGACATGAACTCGGTGCGCAGCGTGGCCTCAATCTTGTCCAAGATCTCGCGCTGCACCGGCTCCATGCGCAGCATCCGCTGGACGCATTCCAGGGCGAAGTCTTCCGGTAGGCTGGTCAGGACGCGGGCGGCGTGGTCCGAGCGCACCTTGGACAGGATCACGGCGACGGTCTGGGGGTACTCGTTTTTCAGATAGTTGGCGAGAACGGCCTCGTTCACATTGCCCAGCTTGTCCCACATGGTGCGGCCGGCCGGACCCCGGATTTCCTCCATCAGGCCGTCGACACGATCCTTGGGCAGGAAGGCGGCCAGCAGCTTTTGCGTCTGCTCATAGCTGCCCATCACGGCCCCGGAGCCGGACAGGCCCGAGACGAACTCGATCATCAGGGCCTCGACGGCCTCGGCGCTGACGTTGCCCAAGGTCGCCATGGCCTGGGAGATTTCCTTAACCTCGTCGTCGTCCAGCCGCTCCCACAGGGCGGTGTGCTCTTCGCCCAGCGCCAACAGGATGACGGCGGCCTTCTCCGGCCCCGACAGCTTGTTGGGATCGTCGATCGAGGCTTTCTTGTTGACCAGCTTCGCCATCAGCCTTCGGCCACCCAGGTCCGCAGGATGCCGGCCGCGTCATCGGGATGCGACTGAACGAAGTCGGCGACCTTCTTGACCGACGACGCCTTCACCTGACCCTCGATGCGGGCGATGTCGATCTTCTGTTCCATCTCGCTGGGCGCCGGCAGCTGAACCAGCTGAGGCTGGCCGTCCGGGCCGATCACCGTGGTCGCCACGGTCGTGACCGGCACGCCGTTGGCGCCCGCCAGCGCCGGCAGATTGGCCCCGCCGCCCGCCGCCGTCTTCAGCAGAGGACGCAGCACGAAGAAGATCAGCAGCAAGGCGACGACCGTCAGAATGCCCAGCTCGACGAAACGCATGATGTCGTTCTTGGAGAAGTCCAGCAGCGACGACTTTCCGTCCAGACCGCCCTCAATGCCCGTGTCGTGGTTGAAGCGGACGTTGATCACTTCGATCTTGTCGCCGCGTGTCTCGTCGATGCCGGCGGCGGCGGCGACCAGCGACTTGATCTGGGCGATCTCCTCGGCCGTGCGGGGCGCATAGGTCGGCTCGCCCTTGCCGTCCTTGGCGGGCGTCCACTTGCCATCGACCGCGACGGCGACGGCCAGCTTCTTGACCTCGCCCGGCTCCTTGGTCGTGGTCGTGGTGGTCTTGGAGATTTCGTAGTTGGTCGTCTCGGCGTTTTCCGAGTTGGTCGAACCGGCCGGCGTCGCGCCGGGCGCAGCCCCGCCGGGGATGTTGTTCGTCGCGGTCACGCCGCCGTCAGGCTGGGCGCTGTTGTCTGCGGATTGCGAGCCGTTGGTCGTCGTCGAGCGGACGACCTGACCGTCGGGATCGAACTTCTCTTCCTGGGTCGTGGCGCGGCTCTGATCGATGTCGGCCGTGACCTGAACACGGGCGGCGCCGGCGCCCACGACGCCTTCGACGATGTCCTTGATGCGCGCCTGAAGCTGGCTCTCGGTATTGCCCTTGGCCTCGGCGGCGGACGCCGAGGTAAAGGTTCCGTCGTCGCTGCCGGCCGCCAGGGTGCGGTTCGTCTGGTCCGCGACGGTGACGCGGTCAGGCTTCAGGTTCGGCACGGACGAGGCCACCAGGTTGCGGATCGCCCGCACTTGGTCGCTGGTCAGGTCACGCCCGCCCAGGCCCACCAGAACGGCGGCGGTCGGCTCGCCGGCGGCCGAGGTGAACATCTCGCGGCGCGGCATGGTGATGTGGACGCGGGCGGCCGTGATGCCGCGCATGGACATGATGGTGCGCGACAGTTCGCCCTGCAGGGCGCGCTGTTCGTTCAACTGCTGCTGGAACTCGGTCTGGCCTAGCACCGACTGGCTGTCGAACAGCTCGTAACCAACCGATCCCGACGTGACCAAGCCCTTGCCCGCGACCAGCATCCGCGCCGTGCCGACCTCGTCGCGGTTGACCATGATGGTCGAACCGTCGCCCTTGGACGAATATTTGATGCCGGCTTGGTCCAGGGCGGCGCTGATCTCGCTGGCCTCGCGCAGATCCAGGTTGGAATAAAGCAGGGCGTCCGGCGCTTGGCCCATGCGCAGCATGACGGCGACCAGCACGGCGGCCACGCCTGCGGCGACGCCGAGGACCGCAGCCAGACGGCCGATCCCGAACTTCTGCAACGCCGCTGTGAAGCCGCCCACGCGTCCCCGCCCCCTACTCGCGGGAGACACGAACGCCCCGCTAGGCAGAAAATGCCGCCTGGATGGTAAACGTCGCGTTAAGACCCGCTTAAGGGCGCGCCCCGCCCGCCTGAAGCTGCGGCAAAACCGCCGGCGCACCGGACGGCAAGGGGGCTGTCGGATCTCTCAACCACGAGACCACGTCGCGATAGACGATCTCGGCGTCCAGATCGCGGTTCAGCAGATGCCAGCCGTTCGGATACCAGGCGGTCCGCAGCGTTCCGCCCTCCCGCTCGGCCCGCTCAAGCGCTGCCTTCATCGGCCCCTTCTTCACCACCTCGTCGTGGGCGCCGTACATCAGGATGGCGTCGCCCCGAATGCGGCCCAGGCTGCGCGATGAGGCCTCCATCAGATCGACCAGCCCATAGACGGTGTCGAACCGCGTCGCGAGGATGCTCATCGGATCGCGCCCGTTGCGGATCAGCTCCAATGTATTCGAAGAGGCGTGGATGTCGCGCGTGATGAATTCCGGCGGCTCCAGCGCCACGTCGCCCAGCGCTCGAGCTGCGATGTTCAGCGCCGTGCTGTTCAACGGTCCTTGCGTCGACCAGCCCCATACGCCGGGCGCCAGCAGCACGATCCGGTCCGCATCCGGCGGATTGTCGGAGCCGAACGCCGCCGCCGTCACCGACCCTCCCATACTCTCGCCCACCACAGCGATGACGGCATTGGGATAGCGGGCCCGCGCCATCGCGGTGATCTCGCGCAGATCATCCGTCATCCGCTGCTGCCCGGCCCATTCGCCCCGCCCCGGCGCCCCGCCGAAGCCACGCTGGTCGTAGGACCAGGTCTCGATACCCTGCTCGGCCCACCAGGGGCCGGCCAAGCGGAAGCTGGCGTCGTGATCGTTCATCCCATGCAGGGCCACGATCACCGCCCAAGGCGCCCCATCCTTTGGCCCCCAATGCAGATACGGCAGGCGCGCGCCGTCCGACATGACCAGGGCGCGTTCCTCGACATGGGCGCCGACAAAGCCCGGGGGCGGCGTCAACGGCGGCTGAATGTGGGGTGCGGCGCAGGCTGAGAGAACGAGCGCGGCGGCCAGCGGCATAAGTCTGGAGGCGATCAAGGCCATGTGTCCCAAGCAGCGCTCACGATACCACCGGCAAGTCCTTCTCGCTGGAGCGAACGGCCGCCGGATTTGCAGAAGTCAGAATGCGCCGAACGCGTTCCCGCAGATAGGGAAGCACCTCCGCCTCAAACCACGGATTCTTCTTCAGCCAGGCCGTATTGCGCCAAGACGGATGCGGCAACACCAGCAGATCCGGCGCATACTCCCGCCACGCCCGCACCGTTTCGGTCATGGTCCGCTTGGCCCTGTCGCCCAGCGCCCACGCCTGGGCATAGCCGCCGACCAGCAGGGTCAGTTCCATCTGCGGCAGGGCGTCCAGCAACTGCGGTCGCCACAGTTCCGCACAGCGTGTCGGCGGCGGATAGTCGCCGCCTTTCGGCGCGGTGCCCGGATAGCAGAAGGCCTGGGCCGCCACCCCGATGCGCGGGTCGGCGTAGAAGGTCTCATAGTCCATGCCCATCCAGTCACGAAGACGATCGCCCGAAGGATCCGTGAACGGCAGGCCGCTCTCGTGGACGCGTCGTCCCGGCGCCTGGCCGCAGATCAGCAGCCGCGTCTCGGGAAAGACCCGCACCACCGGGCGCGGCGTGTGCGGCAGGACGCCCGCGCAGGCGCGACAGGCGCGGATGTCGTTCAGGATATCCTGGAGATCAGTCGTCATCGCCCTCGACGACCGGCGGACGGCGGCTCAGCGCCAAGGCCGTTTCTTCCTCGGTCGCCTGGCGCAGGCGCGTGACGCCGCGGAAATTGTCCGGATCGACCGCCTTGCCCTTCTTGGTGATGGTCAGCTTGCCCTGGCGCATCAGGCCCAAAGCGGTCGCGCGAACCTTAGGCAGCATGCGCTGCCACTGCTCGGGCTGTAGCTCTTTGGCCACTTCCGCCGGCTCAATGCTCTTGCCGGCCTCAAGCGCGGCGATTTTGTTCAGGATTGCGGTTTCGATCGGGTCGCTCATTGCGCCTATATGCTGCAACGCACGCCCATAAGTAAGGCCGAGTCTGCATGCCCAAGAAAATCACCATCAGCGAAGGCGAGTTCGCCGGCTGGCAGACCTACGATCTGCACGACACCTTCGACACGGTGGTCGGCCCCTTCTACGGCAAGCCGGACCCCGACGGGCACATGCGCTGCGCCTTCCGCGCCGAGCAGAAGCATATGAACGCAGGCGGGCGGATGCACGGCGGCTGCCTGATGACCTTCGCCGACATCGCCATGTTCCAGATCGCCTATCAGGAGATGGAAGGCGCCTCGGGCGTCACGGTTCAGCTGGACTCCACCTTCATCGACGGCGGCTATGTCGGCGAACTGATCGAGGCCACCGGCCAGGTCACCAAGGCCGGCAAGAGCCTGATCTTCGTGCGGGGCCAGATCAATACCGGCGAGCGCCTGCTGATGACGTTCTCCGGCGTCATCCGCAAGTTCACGCCGCGCTGAGCGTGTCCTAGCCGAAGACAACGCTGGGCATCGCGCCGACGATGGCCGCAGTCATCAAGGTGGCCAAAAAGCCGGCGAACAGGCCCTTCCAGACCATGCCCAGCACCTCCTCGCGGCGTTCGGGCATCAGGACCGACAGGCCGCTCACGGTGATGCCGACCGAGCCGATATTGGCGAAGCCGCACAGGGCGTAGGTCATCAGCATGCGCGTGCGCTCGGTCATCTCGGCGGCCGGCACCTTGCCCAGGTCGATGAAGGCGACGAACTCAGTCAGGGTCAGTTTGACGCCCAGCAGCCAGCCGGCGACGTCGGCGTCCTTCCACTCGACCCCGATCAGCCAGGCGACCGGCGCGAAGATCCAGCCCAGCATCCGCTCGACGGTCAGCGGCGCATCGAGCACCACGAACCCGCCCAGCATGACGTTGACCAAAGCGACCAGGGCCACGAACACGATCAGCACCGCCGAAATGTTCAGCACGACCATCAGGCCGTCCGACGTTCCCTTCACGATGGCGTCGATGGCGCTGTCGTATTTCAGGGCCGAGTCATAGTCGGCGACCGCGCCGCCCATCCCCTCTTTCTCGGGGATGATGATCCGCGCCAGCAACACGCCAGCCGGCGCCGAAACGATCGAGGCCACCAGCACGTGGCCCGCCGCATTGGGCAGTACCGGAGAAAGGATCGTCGCATAGGCCACCATGGTCGAACCGGCGACCGTCGCCAGGCCCACCACCATCATCAGGAAGATCTCGGACCGCGTCAGCTTGTCCAGATAGGCGCGGATCACGATCGGGCTCTCGATCATGCCCAGGAAGATGTTGGCCGCGACCGCCAGGGCCGAGGCGCCGCCCAGACCCATCGTCTTCTGGAACAGGAAGCCGAAGCCCAGCGTGACCCACTTCAGGATCTTCCAATGCCAAAGCAGGGCCGACAGGGCGGAAATCACCAGGATCAGCGGCAGAACCTGGAAGGCGAAGGTGAAAAGCGCGCCCTGGTTCGAGACCGTATAGGGCTGGTCCCCGCCGGCCAGATAGCCGAAGACGAACTTGGTCCCCTCGGTCGTGGCGACCGCCAGACCGTCCACTGCGCCCGTCACCGCCGCCAGCACCGCCTGCGAACCCGGAATGGCGAACAGGGCGAGCACCAGCCCCGCCTGCACCAGGATCGCGCCGATCGTCAGCCGCCAGGGGAAGGCCTTGCGGTTTTCCGAGATCGCCCAGCAAACCGCGACGATGACGACCAGACCCAGAAGGCTCTGGAGGTTCAGGAGGCTGAACATGAAAAACGATCCCCGCACTCGGCGCGCCTGCCGGTCTGTATTCGCTTCAAGGACAAAGTGACGCGGCTGGCAAGCGAAACGAAAAAGGGCGGCCCCTTAAGGGACCGCCCTCATCCTGTCGTCGCGCCTCGGCTTACAGCTGGCCGCGCACCAGCTTGCCGTAGTGATCCATCAGATCCAGCGACAGGGCGCCGGGGGTGAAGCGGTATTCGCCCACCTCGGCGACCGGGGTCACCTCAACGGCCGTGCCGGTCAGGAAGCATTCGGTGAAGTCTGACAGCTCTTCCGGCTTGATCTCGCGCACCACAACCTCGATGCCTTTCTCGCGGGCGATCTCGATCACGGTCTGGCGGGTGATGCCGTCCAGAATGTGCTCGACATTCGGCGTGTGGATGACGCCGTCCTTGACGAAGAAGACGTTGGCGCCGGTCGCCTCGGCGACATAACCGCGCCAGTCCAGCATCAGGGCGTCGGCGAAACCGCGGCGCTCGGCGGCGTTCTTGGACATGGTGCAGATCATGTACAGACCCGCCGCCTTGGCCGTCGTCGGGGCCGTCGCCGGATCGGGACGACGCCACTTGGACCATTCCAGACGCAGGCCGCGCGCCTTGACCTCGGGGTCGAAATAGCTGGGCCAGTCCCACACGGCGATCGCCAGGTGAACCTTGTTGTTCAAGGCCGAGACGCTGGTCTGTTCTGGGCCGAGGTAGGCGACGGGACGCACATAGCAGTCCGTCAGACCGTTCTTGGCGCAGGTTTCCTTACAGAAGGCGTCGATTTCAGCGACGCTGTAGGGTATCTCGAAGTCGAGCAGGTTGGCGGACCGCTTCAGGCGCTCGGAATGTTGCGTCAGCTTGAAGATTTCGCCGCCGTACATACGCTCACCCTCAAAGACCGACGAGCCATAGTGAAGGGCATGGGTCAGAACGTGCGTTTTCGCTTCCCTCCAGGGGACGAAATCGCCATTCACCCAGATGAAGCCGTCACGATCGTCGAAAGGAACGAAGGCCATTGAAATACGTCTCCCGCGAAACTGACGGTCTTAGAGCCGCACGAATCGCTCAGGTCAACGCCGCAAGCGGGGGAAACGTCGCATGAGCATGACGGAATCGCGTTCGCATGGCCGCTCAGGCCCCATCGCCGGCCCCGGCGTCGGCCGCCATCTGCTGATTGTCGACGACGACGATCGCATCCGTGAACTGCTGAAGGAATTCTTGGCGCGCGAAGGCTATCGCGTGACGGGCGCCGCGCACGCGGCCGCCGCCAAGCGGATGATGGAGCTGATCGAGTTCGATCTGGTCGTGCTGGACGTCATGATGCCGGGCGAAAGCGGCCTGGACCTGACCAGTTGGGTCCGCAACAAGGCTGAACTGTCCAAGACACCGGTCTTGCTGCTGACCGCGCGCGGCGATCCCGAGGACCGGATCGAGGGTCTGTCGCGCGGCGCCGACGACTACATGTCCAAGCCCTTCGAACCGCGCGAACTGGTGCTGCGCATCGACGCCATCCTGCGTCGCACCGGCGGCAAGCCGATCGGTCCCAAGGAGATCAAGCTGGGCACCGCCGTTTTCGACATGGAACGGCTGGAGTTGAGCCGTGACGGCGCGCCCCAGCGTCTGACCGAGGCCGAGGCCCAGTTGCTCAAGACCCTGGCGCTTCATGCCCATGCTCCGGTCGAGCGGATGAGCCTGTCGCCCGACACCGCCGACATCACCGGCCGCGCCGTGGACGTCCAGGTCACCCGTCTGCGCCGCAAGCTGGAGGTCGATCCCAAGAACCCGCGCTATCTCCAGACGGTGCGCGGCGTCGGCTATATGCTGGCGCCGGACTGAGCCCCGGAGCACGCCCATGCGGCTGCTGCCCGCCTATCTGTGGCCGCGTTTCCTGAAGCGGCGCCTGCCGACCTCGCTGTGGGGCCGGTCGCTGCTGATCATCGTCCTGCCGGTGCTGGTGATGCAGATGGCGGTGACCTGGGTCTTCTTCGACGCCCACTGGCAGACGGTGACCGCGCGTCTGTCCGAAGGACTGGCCGGCGACATCGCCTGGGCCGTCGAGAGCTATGAGGACGACCCCAGCCCGGCGAACCTGGACAAGCTGGCCAATCGGGCCGAGCGGTCGATGTCCCTGTCCATCGTGCTTCAGGATGGGCGCACCCTTCCGACCGAAGAACGCCGCGGTGCCATCGGCGTGGTGGACCGGGTGCTGGACAAGGCCCTGGATGCGCGTCTGGACCGCCCTTACTGGTTCGACACGACCCGCTATCCCGCCTACGTCGACATCCAGGTGCAGGAACCGCAAGGGGTGCTGCGCATCATCGCCCCGCGCGAGCGCGCGGTGGCGACCCAGGCCCATATCTTCGTCCTGTGGCTGGCGGTGGCGACCGTCCTGTTGATGGGCGTCGCCATCCTATTCATTCGTAATCAGGTCCGCGCCATCGAGCGTCTGGCCGACGCCGCCGAGGCCTTCGGGCGCGGCGAGACCGTGCCCCGGTTCAAGCCGCACGGCGCACGCGAGGTCCGCGCCGCCGCCGTCGCCTTTATGGCCATGCGCGACCGCATCCAGCGCCACATCGATCAACGCACCGCCCTGCTCGCCTCGGTCAGCCACGACCTGCGCACGCCCCTGACCCGTCTGCGCCTCGAACTCGCTCTGGCTCCACCGTTCAAGCGCCAGTCGGCCATGCGGGGCGACCTGGACGAGATGGAGCATATGATCGACGAATACCTCGACTTCGCCCGTGGCGAAGCGGGCGAACCGCCGAAGCCTGTCTCGATCTCCGACCTGCTGAAGGCGGCCGGAGAGGATGCGAAACGCGCCGGCGCCGAGGTCGAGGTGGTGGTCGCAGAGGGCCTGACCGCCTCGGTTCGCCCCCTCGCCTTCAAGCGCGCCCTGGTGAACCTTGCCGGCAACGCCGCCTCGCACGGCGAGCACGTGCGGCTGTCGGGCCGCGCCCTGGCGTCAGGCGGGCTAGAGATCATCGTCGAGGACGACGGACCAGGCATTCCCGAAGCCATGTATGACGAGGCCTTCCGGCCCTTCTCGCGCCTGGACGACTCTCGCAACCAGAACCGCAAGGGCGTCGGTCTGGGCCTCGCCATCGCGCGCGATGTGGCGCGCGGCCACGGCGGCGACGTCACCCTGGATCGCAGCGAACTGGGCGGGTTGAAAGCGACGATCCGCATCCCCGGCGCGGTCACCGTCGCCGAGTCCGCCTGAGGCTTGAAAGCTTTCGTCGGCAGGGTCTGGCGGAACGGCGCTGCAAGGGTCATCTTGAGGGCGACAGGGCTTGGAGATGATTTCCATGCGTAAACTCGCATTCTTTGCACCGCTGGCCGCGACCCTCGCCGTCGCCGCTATGGCTCAGGCTCAAGCGCCGACGGTGAACGTCACGGTCGGGCCGCAACTTCAGCGCGAGGTCGAAAAGCTCGGCGACCGCGAGGTCAACGAACAGATCGCCGGCCTTCAGGCCAAGGTCGGAAAGGCCTTGGCCCAGCGTTATCCGGGCGCGACCGCCAATCTGGTCCTGGTCGACCTGAAGCCCAACCGTCCGACGTTCGAACAGGTCCGTCAGACGCCCGGCCTCGACCCGATCCGCAGCGTGTCGATCGGCGGCGCGGCCATCAAGGGTGAGATCGTGATGGCGGACGGGGTGACGCGGCCCGTGGACTATTCTTATTTCACGCCCAGCATCAACGACGTCTGGGGCTACAGCGTCTGGCGCGACGCCGACCGCGCGTTCGAGCGGTTCGGCGATCAGATCGAGCGCGGACGCTTCTAGCCCATCTCGCGGTTGCGTCTGACCGCCGCCGCGACTGTCTCGTGCAGCATCGCCGTGAGGCGGCCGTCCTTCGCCATGGCGTCAAGCCCGGCGCGGGTCGAGCCGCCAGGCGAGGCGATGCGGCCTATCAGGGCCTCCAGCGCATCGTCGCCCATGGAGTCGGCTGCGGACCTCAGGGTCGCGCGCGCCAGCACATCCGCCGTCGCCGCATCCAGACCCGCCGCCTCCCCGGCCCGCGCCAGCGCTTCGGTGAAGGCGTAGAAATAGGCTGCGCCCGATCCGGCCACCGCCGTCGCCGCATCCATCAGCGCCTCGTCGGCCAGCACGACCGTCTCGGCCATTGGCTCGAACAACGCCCGCCCGATGTCTTGGGCGCGCCGGTCCGCCGACCAGACAGAGGCCACGCCGCGCCCGCGCGACACGCCGGTCGTCGGCATTACCCGTACGATGGGCCAGCCTCCCAGGCCTTCCGCTAGGGTCGGCGCCGTCACGCCCGCCATGACCGACAGGATGACGGCTCGGTCATTCAGGAACGGCGCCAGCGGAGCCATCACTTCACGCCACATGGCCGGTTTCACCGCCAACACGATCACCGCCGCCTCGGTCAGGACCTCCAGCGGCGGATTGATCCGCGCACCCTTGGCCCGTGCCGTCTCGGCCGCCGGCTTTTCCGAGGGGGTGAGAATGATCAGGTCGGACGCCGCCACCGTCTCGGTCAGCAGCCAGCCTTCCAGAATGGCGGAGCCCAGCCGGCCGCAGCCGACTAGGACAACGGGACCCGGCACAGATGCCGCGCTTGGCATCAGGCGGTGCCGACGGTCTCGAACAGGCAGGCGTCGATCGCCTCCTGCGGCTTCTTGTTCCCACGCACCATGAAGTCGAAGGCGGGGTAGTAGCGGTCCGAAGCCTCGATGGCCGCGTCAATCATCGACGCCGCCTGGGCCAGGGTCGGACGCTCACCCATCGGCAAGGCCAGCGAATGACGGAAGACGATCTCCCCGTCTTCCGCCCAGACCTCGAAATGGCCCATCCAGGTGCGCTGGTTGATCAGACCGACCAGTTCGTAGGCCGCCGTCTTGCGGCTTTTTGCCACCTTCAGATCCAGCGCACAGCACAGCTGAAGACAGTCGCCCTCGGGACGCCAGGCGAACCACAGCTCATAGTCCTTCCAGTCGCCGGCCAGAGCAAAGGCGAGGTCGCCGTCGTCGGTGCGGTCGAACGGAAGATTCTCGGCCGTGAGCACATGCTCGACGACCTCAAGCGGGTCGAAGGGCACGTCCACTTCCTCGGGCCGGGCGATGTCCATCAAGTGTCTTTCACGCTGCGTCCGCGAGAATCGCGGGCGTTAACAGAACGGTAAGCCTGTTCGCAGATTCGGCTCAACCGGCTGCGTCCCCGGGTTGAGTTCCATCTGTGGACGTTCCCTTCGCGGGCTTTGCAGCCGGCTTTTGGGCGGCCTTCAGCTCTGCGATCTCGGCACGCAGAGCGGCGATCTCGTCCTTCAGAACATCGAACTCGTCGCGACGGACCAGGTCCATTTCGGCGGCGACCCTGTCGGCCTGGGCGCGCCAGGCGGTCTTGGCCTCTTCGCCTGCGGCCTGGGCCAGGCCCATGGCGCCGGTCGTCAGCTTGGCGAACTCGTCCAGAATGGGATTGCGGGTCTGCATGGCGGCTCCGACCTCAACGTCGTTAACGAATGTTCACCGACTATGGTGAACGAAACCTTTCTTTCCGCTGCTTCGCGGGCGCCATCAAGGCGTCGTGATGCGTCTTCACAGGCGACGACGGCGGCGACGCTTGCTAAACCGCTGTCAAAGACAGTCCCGCACAGGAACGCCCATTGCCCTTTCCCGAATTCGATCCGGTCCTGATCCACCTCGGACCGCTTCCGATCCGCTGGTACGCGCTGGCCTATGTCGCCGGCATCGTGCTGGGCTGGTGGTACGCCGCGCGCCTGGCCAAGACCCAGCGGCTATGGGCGCCCGGCAAGCCGCCTGTCACCACGACGCAACTGGACGACCTGGTGCTGTGGATCGTGCTGGGCATCATCCTGGGCGGCCGCTTGGGCTACGCCCTCTTCTACAAGCCGGCCATGTACGGCCAGCTGTTCACCGGCCAGACGCTGGGCGAGCGGTTCGAACTGTTCCAGCTGTGGACCGGCGGCATGAGCTTCCACGGCGGCTTCCTAGGCGTCTGCCTGGCCATCGTCCTGTATGCCCGGTCGCAGAAGATCGACATGCTGCGCCTCGGCGATCTGGTCGCGCCTGTCGTGCCGATCGGCCTGATGTTCGGTCGCCTGGCCAACTTCATCAATGGCGAGTTGTGGGGCCGCGAGACGACCGTTCCTTGGGCCGTGCGTTTCTGCAACGCCCGCATCGAACAGATGTACGGCTTCTGCCCCGCGGGCGATGCGCCCCGCCACCCCAGCCAGCTCTATGAGGCGGGTCTTGAGGGGATCGTCCTCTTCTCCGTCCTTTCCATTGCCATCTGGAAGTTCGGCCTGCTGAAGAAGCCCGGCTATATCACCGGCCTGTTCCTGGTCGGTTATGGCGTCTGCCGCGCGGCGCTGGAGAATGTGCGCGAGCCGGATATCGGCATGCCAGATTTCCCGTTCGGCCTGACCATGGGAATGATGCTGTCGATCCCGATGATCTTGGTCGGCGCCTGGCTGATCTGGCGCGCATGGAAGCGTCCGCCGGCTGCCGCTGAGGCATGAGCGAGACCGAAACCCTAAAGGCCCGTCTGGCGCGCGAGATCGCGCTGACGGGTCCGATGACGGTCGCCGACTACGTGACCCGCTGCCTGCACGATCCCAAGGGCGGCTACTATGCGTCGCGTCCGGATCTGGGCGCGCGTGGCGACTTCATCACCGCCCCCCTGATCAGCCAGATGTTCGGCGAACTGATCGGCCTGTGGGCGGTCGAAACCTGGAACCGGCTGGGCGCACCCGAGCGGTTCCGCCTGGTCGAGGTCGGGCCCGGCGACGGCACATTGATGAGCGACGCCTTGCGCGCCGCCCGCCTGGTCCCGGGCTTTCTCGAAGCCTGCGATCTGATCCTGATCGAACCCAGCGCCCCCTTGCGCGATCTCCAGGCCAAGGCCCTGGCCGGCGCCGACCTCTCGCCGCGGTGGGTCCGCAGCCTGACGGCGATCGAGACCGACGCCCCGGTCATCCTGATCGCCAACGAGGTGTTGGACTGCATGCCCGCCCGTCAATTCGTCCGCACCGACGGCGGCTGGGCCGAGCGCCGCATCGGCGTCACAGACGACGGCGATCTGATCTTCGGCCTTACCGCCATTTCCGGCGGTTTTCAGAAGCCGGACTTCGAGATCGCGCCGGGCGGCATTCTGGAAATTTCGGACCAGCAGGCGGTCTTCGGCCGCGACCTCGGCCTGCTGATGAAGGCCGCCTCGGGCGCCGCCCTGCTGATCGACTATGGCCGCGCCCGCCCCGAAGCCGGCGACACGCTCCAGGCCTTGCGTCGTCACCAGAAGGTGGATCCCCTCGCAATGCCAGGCGAAGCCGACCTGACCCAATGGGCCGACTTTCCCGTGGTGCTGGAAGCGGCCGTTCGCACGGGCGCCGACGTCACCGGCAGCCTGCCCCAAGGCGAGTTCCTGCGCCGGCTGGGCATCGAGGCGCGCGCCGAGGCGCTGAAAGCCGGCCGGCCCGCCGCCGCCGACGTCATTGCGCGCCAGTTGGATCGGCTGACCGGCGACGACCAGATGGGAACCCTATTCAAGGCCGCCGCCATCTTCGCCCCCCGATCCCTGGTCGTGCCCGGCTGGGACGCCTGATATAGGTGGGGGCATGAGCGACCTGTCTCCCATCACCCACCCGCTTCTGACCGCCGCCGGCATCGCCCACGGCTTCTTCACCCGTGCGGGCGGCGTCTCGACCGGCATCTATGAAGGGTTGAACGCCGGCGTCGGCTCCCAGGACGATCCGGCCGCCGTCGCCGAAAACCGCCGGCGCGTCGCGGCCCATTTCAATGCCGACGCCAATCATCTGAACGGCTGCTACCAGATCCATTCCGCCGTGGCGCGTGTGGCCGAAGGTCCCTGGCATGGCGACCGGCCGGAAGGCGACGCCGTCGTCTCGGCCGAGCCGGGCCTGTTGTGTTCAGTCCTGACCGCCGACTGCGCGCCGATCCTGATGGCCGATCCCGAGACCCGCATCGTCGCCGCCGTCCACGCCGGCTGGAAGGGCGCGCTGGGCGGCGTCATCCACTCCGCCGTTTCCGCCATGCAGGCCCTGGGCGCCGAACCTCGGCGGGTGGTCGCCGTCATCGGCCCCTGCATCGCGCCCGCCAGCTATGAGGTCGGCGTCGATTTCGAAGATCGCTTCACCCACCACGATCCTGGCAGCGACCGCTTCTTCCACCCCGGAGAGTCCGACGAGAAACGCCAGTTCGACCTGCCCGGCTTCGTCCTATGGCGGCTGCAGCAGGCGGGGGTCGGCCAGGCCGTCTGGACCGGCCACGACACCTGCGCGGACACAGAGCGGTTCTATTCGAACCGCCGCGCCTTCCAGCACGGCGAGCCGGACTTCGGTCGATTGATTGCGGTGATCGGGGCCTAGCCCGCGCGCGCCAGCTCCGGCACGCGGGTCACTTCACGCCAGGCGTGCGGGGCGGCCAGCAGGGCGCGGACCAGCTTGTTGTTCAGGGCGTGACCGGCCTTGTAGCCTTCGTAGCGACCCAGCAGCGGCGCGCCCAGGACATACAGGTCGCCGATGGCGTCCAACGCCTTGTGACGGACGAACTCGCGTTCCATGCGCAGGCCGCCGGGATTCAAAATCTCGTCGCCGTCGATGACTACGGCGTTCTCCAGCGAGCCGCCCCGCGCCAGACCCGCCTTGCGCAACGCCTCGACCTCATGGGCGAAACCGAAGGTGCGGCAGGCCATGATCTCCTTGCGGAAGGTCGGTTCGTCCACGACGAAGTCGATCACTTGATTGCCGATCACGGCCGACGGGAAGTCGATCTCGAACCGCATCTCGTAGCGGTCGCACGGCATCAGGGCCGCATGCTTGTCGCCCTCGACGACATGGACCGTTTCCAGGATCTCGATATAGCGCTGCGGCGTCGGCTGCGGTCGGAAACCGGCCCGATCCAGCAGCTTCACGAACTCCAGCGCCGAACCATCCAGGATCGGCAGCTCCGGTCCGTCGACCTCGACCACGGCGTTCGACACGCCCAGGGCGGCGAAAGCGGCCATCAGATGCTCGATCGTCGACAAGCGAACACCCGCGCCGTTCTCGATCATGGTGTTCAGGCGGGCGTCAACGACCGCTTCGCCCGACACCGGAATGCGGTTGTCGCGATCGGTGATATCGGTGCGCACGAAGACGATGCCTGTGCCCGACGGCGCAGGCCGAACCACCAGCCGCACCCGGCGGCCGGTGTGCACCCCGACCCCGGCGATGATGGCCGGGGCGACGATGGTGCGTTCGTGATGGTCGTTTCTGACCGACAAACCTGAACTCGCTCTTTCCTTTGCGCGCCGCACGCCGTGCGGATTGCGCCCTGGGTTTCCTGTAGCGGTCATGCCGCAAGCGCGAAATCAAAGTCCGGTTTCGGATTGTTTCGGTCTGAGACACATCCGAGAACGAGAAACGCCCCGGAGGCGGGCTCCGGGGCGTTTCATCGTCATTTGGGACGTTTAGTTGGCCAGACGGCGGAGAAAGGATGGGATTTCCAGGTCGTCATCGGCCTGTCCCGCCTCCGGTTCTGGATGTTGGACCGGTTGAGCCGAAGAGCGTGCCTGATGCGACGATTGCGGCGCATAGGACATGTCGTGCTGAGGCTGGGTGCGCTTGCCGCGACCAAACAGGCTCCAGCCGCTGCGGCGGTGGTCACGGTCGTCGTAACCCTCGTCGGCCTGAGGCTGCTGGGCCGCAGGCGCGGCGCGCTCATAGAGATCGCCTTGCGGCGCGACGCGCGGGGCCGGCGCGCGGGTCTCATATTCCTCGACCCAGGGATCAACGATAGGGTCCAGAGCGCGCGGCTGCGGCTCGGCGACGCGGATCACCGGCTCGGGGCGCGGTTCCGGTTCGCGAGCGGCAGGGGCCTGAAAGGTCGGCACGACCGGCGCCGCCTCGATGCGGGGCTCAGGCGCGCGCGGGGCTTCTGCGCGGACCGGCTCGCGGTAGGCGTCGCGGGTCGGTTCCGGGGCGCGGGAGGCTTGCGTGCCATACAGACCACCAGCAGAGCGGCGAGCGTCATGACCAGCCAGCGGCGCGCTGGCGGCCGGCGGGGCGATGGGTTCGATGCGACGCACTTCGCCCTCGTCCATGCCGGTCGCGACGACCGAGACGCGGATCTTGCCATCCAGGGCCGGGTCGAAAGCGGCGCCGAAGATGATGTTGGCGTCGCCGTCCACTTCCGCGCTGATGGCGTTGGCGGCTTCGTCGACTTCCAGGAGGGTCATGTCCAGACCGCCGGTGATGTTCACGAGCACGGCCTTGGCGCCCTTCAGGCTGGTCTCGTCCAGGAGCGGGTTGGCGATGGCGTTCTGGGCCGCCAGCAAGGCGCGGTCTTCGCCCGTGGCCTCGCCCGTGCCCATCATCGCCTTGCCCATCTCGGACATGACGGCGCGCACGTCGGCGAAGTCCAGGTTGATAAGGCCCGGCAGGATCATCAGGTCGGTGATCGAGCGCACGCCCGAGTGCAGGACCTGATCGGCCATGCCGAAGGCGTCGGCGAAGGTCGTGCGCTCATTGGCGACGCGGAACAGGTTTTGGTTCGGGATGACGATCAGGGTATCGACATAGCGTTGCAGCTCGGCGACGCCCGCGTCGGCCAGACGCATGCGGTGGCGACCTTCGAAGGTGAAGGGCTTGGTCACGACGCCGACGGTCAGAATGCCGCGATCACGCGCGCATTTGGCGATGACGGGGGCCGCGCCGGTGCCTGTGCCGCCCCCCATGCCGCACGTAATGAAGACCATGTGCGCACCTTCGAGGTGCTGGTGGATCTCGTCGGCAGATTCCTCGGCTGCGTTCATGCCGACTTCGGGGTGGGCGCCGGCGCCCAGACCCTGGGTGATGGTCTCGCCCAGCTGGATGCGGCGATCGGTCTTGGCGAAGCTGAGGTGCTGCGCGTCGGTGTTGGCCACGACGAATTCGACCCCTTCAAGGCCGGCGTCGATCATATTGTTCACGGCGTTGCCGCCGGCGCCGCCGACGCCGAACACGACGATGCGGGGCTTCAGTTCAGTGTGTTGCGGCTTGACCAATGAGAGCGACATTTTCTGTTTCCGACCTGCTGACCCGCCCCTTCAAACCAACCGACCGCCCCGCCGAATCGCTTTGGTTATGAGCGCGTTAAGGATTGCGCCCATGAAGGTTAAGAGAAGGTTACGGCGATAATGTGAGTCGGACCGAAGAACACCCCAAACCGAAAGCGTTGCTGGAGTTTTCCTGTCGACAACGAAAAAGGGCGGCTCTTTCGAGCCGCCCTTTCCGTCCACATGCTTCGACTAGAAGAGCCGGTAGTTCAGACCGACAAAGTAGCGTCGGCCATACGGATCGAAGGTCGATGCAAACCCGAGGTAAAGCGGCGGTTCCGCATCGAACGCGTTGGTAACACCGCCCCTCAGGACGACCTTGTCATTGACATTGTAACGGACGGTGAAGTCATGCCGGACAAAGTTACCTGTGGTGTACCAATCGGTCGGTTGACCATCGGCATTGCCGCTAATGATCACATCACGCGTCTTGACCAAATCCTGAGAAGCCATCCAGTCGGCGTTCCAAGTCACGGAGAAGTTGCGATTAGGCGACCAGGTCAGGCGGGAGACGCCTTCCATACGCGGATAGAACACTCCGGTGGTCAGGTCGGAGAAGAAGTTGGGGTTCACAAGGCTGGTGAACTGCTTCTGCTCAATCAGCCACAGGGCGTTCATAGTGTAGTCAAAGCGACCAAAGTTAACGCCAAACACATCCTGGGTTTCGAACCCATAGGTCGCGCTGATGTCCAGTCCGCGGGTCTCCAGCTTCGCAAAGTTTAGCGATTGCAGGATAAAGCCGCCGATGGGATCTCCGGTCGGCGCGCCAACCTTGAAGACGTTGTACGGATCAACGTTGGCGTTCGGATTGTTGCGACGAACCAGCGCGCAAGTGACGGGGTCGAGATTGGGACCATTGACGCAGGCCTCAGCAATCGCTTGGCCGCCAGGGGTTACGATCACATCGTCGATTACGATCTCATAGTAGTCGAGCACCAGCGAGAAGTTCGGAACAAACCGAGGGCGCAGAATGGTCGAGAACGTGAAGGACTTGGATGTTTCAGGGCGCAGCGCAGGATTCCCGCCCAACGAGCTGGCAATACCACCGCTGTAAGTCGGGCGGTAGTCGTCGTTGATCGTCGTGGTCGTCTGACCAAAGTCGTAGGTGAGCCCACGCTGAGAGGCCAAGGCCGTGCAGTTCGCGATGCGGTTAGCACGAATTTCCGTGGCGTTGTCTCCGGCGAACGCCGCGATGACACGGGTGTCGCAAGGATCAGAGAAGTTGTTGACGAACGTCTGCGAGAACGGGCGGAAGTTCTCCGTCAGGTTCGGCGCGCGGAACGACGTGTTGTAGCTCGTTTTGAACATGATATCGCGGATCGGGCGATAAACGAGGCTCACCCCATACACGTCGCCTGTCCCAGCGGTCGTATAGTCAAAATACCGATAAGAGCCGCTGAGCTCTGCGAACTCGCCAAGCGCACTATCTTTGAACAGCGGGATAGCAACTTCGGCGAACGCCTCTTTGGTTTCATATTCAGCGCCGGTGAAGTCCGCTCCGGTGTTCAGCTGCAGAACACGGCCTGCGGTGTCACGATCGCGACCGATACCTTCGGTGTATTCACGGCGGTATTCGGCGCCCAACGAGAAGCCGATCGGACCAGCGCCCCAGAAATCTCCCAGCTCGCCGCCGAACGTGGCGACCGCGCTTTCCTGAATGTTCTTTTCCTGCACGCGAACAAAGGCGGAAATGTAGTCGATTGCGGCAGCCGACTGGTTGCCTGCCCCGAATACGTTCAACGGCACGCAGCCCGCGACCTCAGGATTGGACGACGGGTTGGCATAGGTGGTCGCTGTCGTGAACGGGTTCTGCTCGGTGATCGGAAGGCCTTGCGCATTCAGCAATCGGACGCGGCAGACGATCTCGCCAGGACGGCCGTTCACCAGACCTGCGGTATCTACCACAGAATCCATGGCATGGCCGAAACGGATCGCATCTGGTCCCCTCTCTACGTTGAGATTCTTCATTTCACCGTAGACGTAGGACAGACCCCAGTTGACGTTGTTGATGAAGCCCAAACGGTCGTAGTCGCCTTCCAGCGCAGCGACATATCGCTGCACTTCACGATTGTTGGTCTGGGTGCGGGGGATGCCGAAACCGCGGTGAAGCGCGATCGGCGCATTGACGGTGCCAAGCGGCGCGCCGGGGGTCGTGTTGGTCGGATCTCCATAAGAGGTGAAAGTGTTGCCTCGAATGGCGTCTCGCAAATTAGCCGGCAGGAAAGCGTTATCCGTACGCGTGCTGAAGGTGGACGAGCCCGAGATCAGACCTGGAGTGGTCGTAGTACCCGTACCAGCACCCAGCGACGCATCGACGATATAGATGTCCCAGAACGAATACTGACCTTGGTCGTAGGCATCTTCAGTCGTGTACTTGGCTTCAAGAGTTCCACGAATATTGTCGCTGAACTTGAAGTTTGCACCAACTTGATAGCGCTGAGCTTCCTGATCTGGGAAGCGAGTCAAGGCGTCGAACGCCGTGATGTTTACGGGCTCGCCGTCACCACCGATATTGTACGGACGGTTCGCGCCCGTTACGCCGACCCGCTGACCGAAGTTGGCCAGACGCGCCGTCGTGCCGTCAAACCAGTATGTGTAAGACGGATCTACGTTGAAACAGTTCGATGACGTTGAGAAGCTGCGGCACGCGGCGACCGGGACGTCAGGGTCATTGAACTGGCTGGGTCGCTGCATGTTGGCAAGCGTTGTCGTTCCCCACAACGGCCGATCCAGTCGACGCACATTGAAGAACTCGCCCGTATCGATGATGCCGTCGGATGCCGGACCAATCGCCGGATTGGTTGGATCAGCGTCGATGCCCAGAGCGATTCGGCTGCGGCGCAGCCAGTCGATCTGATCCGAGCGAACCTCGTCAGCCTTCTCGTATTCACCGAAGGCGTAAAGATTCAGACGATCGTCCAACAAGTTGACGCCAGCCAACGCCGAGACCCGACGCGTGGCGGCATCACCACCCTCGGTCAACTGACCGTAGTTCGCGTCAATCTCCAAACCTTCGTAATCACGACGGAGAGTATAGTTAATAACGCCGGAGACAGCGTCTGCACCATACACGGAAGACGCACCGCCGGTGATAATCTCAATGTTATTGATCAATAGGCGTGGGATGGTGGACACGTCCACAGAAAGCACGCCCGCTTGCGAACCGACATGACGACGGCCATCAATCAGGGTCAGCGTTCGGCCGCTGCCCAAAGAGCGCAGGTTCGCGAACTCGAGACCGCCGTCATTCAGGCCTGCTCCGGTGGTGTCCGAAGGAACGAGCGAGTTTGACAACGCCGGGATCGTCGCGAGGTAATCGATCACAGTGGGCAGGCCGGTTTCGAGCAGTTGCTCGCGCTGGACCTGGATAATAGGCGCGGCAACCGTCGTTGGATCGCGCCGAATACGAGAGCCTGTAACGACGACTTCCGAAACGGTAGCCGCTTCCTCGTCTTGCGGAGTCGAGGTGGATGTCTGGCTCTGCGCCATGACGGCGGTGCTTGCTAGTATGCCGGCGAGGATCGTAGTCCCAAACAGATATCGGCGGTTCATAATCATTCATTGTCCCCAATATGTCAGCTCGCCCTCAAGACGGACGCGAGATCATAAATTTCTCGTAACGCAATTGAGGCATCCCTCAAACGTTTCTGACACATTTCAGACACGACATAACGCCGGTGTAGCAGCCAAGACACAGGGTTATGTTACCCTAAAAAGTGACATCGACTTGCATTTTAGGTAAGTTTTTGCAGCAAACACCTCAGGAACCATATTCTATCGCTCCATTTCGGATCTCAGAGTATTTTTTGTCGCCACCTAGTCATGGCCGTCTCGTCTGATACGAGCCGAAAATACGCCGCATTCAGAGGTTGTCGCGCAGCCAGCCGGCCACACGGCCCACCACGTTGCCACGGTGGACGCGCGGCGCGTCGGCAGCCGTGATCTGGCGCGCCATCAGCTTCCGCGCCGACACCGCCTCGCGCGGGCCGTAGGCGGCGCGGAGGAGGACGCCGGCGGTGGCGCAGAAGGCGGGACCGGAGGCGGCGTCGGCCAAATGTGGCGCCCGTTGGGGTTTTCCAAGGCGGACGGGACGGTCGAAGACACGCACGGCGAGTTCGCGCACGCCGTTCAGCTGACTGGCGCCGCCGGTCAGAACGAGGCCCGCGCCGGGCTCCAGGCCGACGCCGGCATTTTTCAGCCGATCACGGAGCAGCTCGAGGGTTTCCTCGACGCGCGGGGCGATGACGGTCTTCAGCATGGCGCGCGGGACGATGACGGGTCCCGCCGAGGCGTCCTCGCCGCGCGGCGGGGCCTCCAGCATTTCGCGGTCTTCGTTGGCGCTGGCCATGGCCGAGCCGTGAAGGGTCTTGAGCCGTTCGGCGCCGGCCTTGGACGTCGACAGGCCGCGCGCGATGTCCGAGGTGACGTGGTCGCCGCCGACGTTCAGACTTTCGATATGCAGCAGGGAGCGGCCGCCCCAGACGGCGGCGCTAGTCGAGCCGCCGCCCATGTCGATGCAGACGGCGCCCAGGTCCATTTCGTCTTCTTCCAGCGCGGCCAGAGACGAGACGACGGGTGCGGCGGCGACGCCTTGCAGGTCGAGGTGGGCCAGTTCCAGGCAGTGGCTGAGGGTCGTAAAGACGTTCTCGGCCATCGAGACGACCAACAGATCAAGCCCCAGAGACCCTCCCCGCATCGAACGCGGATCATGCACGCCGCGCGCGCCATCGACCGACCAGGCGATGGGCAGGACGTGGATCGGGCGACGGTTGGGCAGGCGGATCTGGGCCAGGGCCATGCCGATGGCGCGCGCCAGATCGGCGTCGCCGACTGGATTAGCGCCCAGCGAGACGCGGGCCTGCACACGGTGGCTGGCCATCTGGCCGATAGCTGTGGTGACGACGACGCCGGACACCGGGCTCTGGGCGGCGCGCTCGGCGCGTTCGACCGCGTGGCCGATGGCCTGGGCGGCCTCATCCATGTTGATGATCGCCCCACCCCTCACGCCCTTAGACTGAACGTGGCTGGCGCCCGCGACGCGGATGGTGCGGTCGGCGTGACGCACGCCGTCCGGCTTCATGATGAAGCACGAGACCTTGGACTGACCGATGTCCAGCGCCGCGACCACGGGCGCACGACCGGCGCGAGGATCCATGCCCCGACCGTGATCATTCGCCGCGCCGCGTTGCTTGGTCATGTCTCTACGGTCCTTAGGCGTCGCCGGCGGGTCGCACGGCGACCTCGTCGGGGGTTCTGAGATCGACGCGGGCGAAGCCCAGGTCGAGCAGGCGTTCGCGCTGGTCCAGCGCATCGAGGCGGATCAAAGCCGCCTCCTGTTCGGTGGCAGGCAGTTGGATCAGGCTGCCGTCCTTCAGACGCAGGTCCCAGCGGCGCTCGTCCACGCGCACCAGGGCGTCCACCATCCCCATCAGCCTCGGGCGCTGGGCCAGCAGAGGCAGGATTTCGCCCGCCGCCACGTCGGCGCCCTTGCCCACGACCAGCGGCAAGGTCGGATAGCGACGCGCGTCGGCGCCGTCGATGACCTGGCCCCGGTTATCGATGACCTTGATCTGACCGGCCTCCTGCCAGACGGCCAGGCGGTCGTGTTCCTTGACTTCGACGATCAGGGTGTCGGGCAACAGGCGCACGACCCGCGCTTGCTTGACCCAACCCACGCCCTGAACCCGCGTGCGAATGGCGTCCAGATCCAGGCTTGTGATCGGCTGACCGGAATACAGGCCGAGCGCGCGCTGGATCGCCGGCTCGGCCTCGGGCGAGGCGCCGGTGATGTGCACCCGTTTCAGCGTAAGGCCCATGCCGGCCGTTACATTGTCCAGGCCATGCGATACCGAGGCGCCGATCCGCTCGGCGCGGGCGCCCGTGGCCAGAACGCCGACCAGCAGCAGCGCGCCGGCGCCCAGGGCGATCACGGCGGTGCGCGGCGAAATATCGACACGGCCGATGGCGGCCATCTTGCCGGGAACGGCGGACGCGTTCTGGGCCCCGCCGCGCGACCGTCCTCCGCCCTTGGAAGCCGAACCGCGCTGTGGAGCCTGATTAGAACCCTGTCGCCGACCGCCGCGAACTACCGCGGGCATGAGGCGTCCTCCACCATCCACCGAACCAGATCGTCATAGCTCATCCCGGTATGGGCGGCCTGCTCGGGCGCGAGCGAAGTCGGGGTCATGCCGGGCTGGGTATTGACCTCCAACAGGACCAGATCGTCCTTAACATCATCATAACGGAAGTCGGATCGCGACACGCCGCGGCATCCCATGGCGACGTGCGCCGCCTCGGCCTGACGAAGCGCTTCGTCGAACACGTGCGGCGGCAATACCGCGGGCAGGACGTGCACCGAACCGCCCGGCGCATATTTGGCCTCGTAGTCATAGAAGCCCTTGGTCGGGGTGATGTCCGTGACGGTCAGGGCGCGCGGCCCGGCCGGTTCGCCCAACACGGTGACGCACAGCTCCTTGCCGGCGATATAGGGCTCGACGACAACCTGCTCGCCGTAAGCCCAGCCCGGCTCGCCCACTTCGGAGACCGGACGGTTGACGCCTTCGCGCACCAAGAAGACGCCGACGGACGAGCCCTCCGCATTCGGCTTGACCACATAGGGCGGGTCGATGACGTGGCGGCTAGCGACCTCGTGACGATCGTACAGACCGCCGCCCGGCACCTTGATGCCCGCCGCCCGCAGCACGGCCTTGGACTTGTCCTTGTCCATCGCCAGAGCAGAGGCCAGCACGCCGGAATGGGTGTAGGGAATCCGCAGGGTCTCCAGCACGCCCTGGACGCAGCCGTCTTCGCCCCAGGCGCCGTGCAGACAGTTCAACACCACATCGGGCTTGATCAGCCCCGACAAAACATTGGCCAGGTCCCGCCCGGCATCCACGCGGCTGACGCGCACGCCCTGCCGCTCCAGCGCCTGCGCGCACTGCTCGCCCGACGAGAGGGACACCTCCCGCTCTGCGGAAAGGCCGCCCATCAGAACGGCGACATGAAGATCTTTGAAAGCCCGGGCCATGACGCCTTGGATTGGGGCCTACATGTTTAACAGGCCGTCAACCATTCGCGTCCGCCGACCATTTTTGCGCGGGATTTTTTATCCCGCTCGGCCGATCCGCTTGATTTCCCACTCCAGCTGAACGCCGGTCTTGGTCAGGACATCGGCGCGAACCGCTTCGCCCAGGCCTTCGATGTCGGCGGCTGTCGCCTCGCCGGGATTGATCATGAAGTTGGAGTGCAGTTCGCTGAACTTGGCCCCACCCCCGGTTTCGGCGTGCAGCTTGCCGCGCCAGCCGGCCTCATCCACCAGCTTCCACGACGAATGGCCCTCGGGGTTCTTGAACGTCGAACCGCCCGTCTTCTCACGGATGGGCTGGGTCGTCTCGCGACGGCTGGTGATCTCGGAGATCCGGGCCGCCACCGCCTCGGATTCGTCAGCCGCGCCGCGATAAGTCGCCTCGATCCAGATGATGTCGGCCGGCGCCTGAGAATGGCGATAGGTGTAGCCGAAGTCGGCCAGAGCGTAATCGACCCGCTCGCCCGCCCGCGTCAGGCCCCAGGCCGACACCAGCACGTCCTTGGTCTCGGAGCCGTAGCAGCCGGCGTTCATGGTCAGGGCGCCGCCGATCGTGCCCGGAATGCCAGCGTAGAATTCCAGCCCGGCGATCCCCGCCTTGGCGCTGGCCTTGGCGACCATGGAGTCCAGCGCGCCCGCGCCAGCCGTGACCGTGTCGCCGTCCGTCGTGATCTGCGCCCACGGCCGGCCCGCCAGACGGATCACCACGCCCTCGACCCCGCCGTCACGGACGATGACGTTCGATCCGACGCCCAGAACCGTCACCGGCACGACCGGGTCCAGCGCCTTCAGGAAGTCCGCCAAATCCTCGGCGTCCGCTGGAATGAACAGGGCCTCGGCCGCCCCGCCCACTCGGAACCAGGTATAGGGCGCGAGCGCCTCGTTCCGCAGCAGCTTGCCGCGCACTTCGGGCAGAGCGATCACGCCAGAGCCTCCAGCTGCGCCGGCAGGCCATAGGCCCAGCTGGTGATGTCGCCGGCGCCCAGCAGCACGACGACGTCGCCGGATTTGGCCTCGTCCTTGATCAGGCGCGGCAGGACGGCGGCGTTCTCCAGGGCCTGGACGTGACGGTGGCCGTAGCGGCGCACCCCGTCGGCCAGGGCGTGCTTGTCCACCCCTACGATCGGCTGTTCGCCGGCGGGGTAAACGTCGGCGACGATCACGCTGTCGGCGTCCGAGAAGCAGGTCGAGAACTCGTCCATCAGATCGCGCAGACGCGTATAGCGGTGCGGCTGAACCACCGCGATAACCCGACCGTCCGTCACCTGGCGTGCGGCCTTCAGCACAGCGGCGATCTCGACCGGGTGGTGGCCATAGTCGTCGACGATGCGGACGCCGCCCACGACGCCCGTGGTGGTGAAGCGCCGCTTGACCCCGCCGAACCCGGCCAGACCGCTGCGGATCGCGTCGTCCGACACGTCCAGTTCCCGCGCCACGGCGATGGCGGCCAGGGCGTTCGACACATTGTGCCAGCCGGCCATCGGAAGGTGCAGACCTTCGATCCGGTGTGTCTCGCCGTTCTGGATCACCACGTCGAAACGCGCGCCGTCCGGTCCCATCTGGCAGTTTTCAGCCCGTACCATGGCCTGCGGGTTCGTGCCGTAAGTGACGAGGCGCCGGTTATCGATGGCCGCGACCAGCTTCTGCACCTCCGGATGGTCCAGGCAGACCGCGGCGAACCCGTAGAAGGGGATGTTCTCGACGAAGTCCACGAACGCCTTCCGCACCCCGTCGAAGTCGCCGTAGTGATCCAGATGTTCGGGATCGATATTGGTGACGATGGCCACCGTCGATTTCAGGCGCAGGAAGCTGCCGTCCGACTCGTCCGCCTCCACCACGATCCAGTCGCCGTCGCCGACCTTTGCGTTGGTGCCGTAGGCGTTGATGATGCCGCCGTTGACCACCGTGGGATCCAGGCCCGCCGCATCCAGCAAGGCCGCCACCATCGAGGTCGTCGTCGTCTTGCCGTGCGTGCCGCCCACTGCGATCGAGAACTGCAGCCGCATCAGCTCGGCCAGCATCTCGGCCCGGCGCACCAGCGGGATGCGACGCTCACGGGCCGCCTTCATCTCGGGATTGTCGGCCTTGACCGCCGTGGAATAGACCACCGCCGACACGCCCTCGCCCACATGGGCGGCGTCGTGGCCGATGAAGATCTTGGCGCCCAGCTGTTCCAGCCGCTCGGTATTGGCGCTGGCCTTGGCGTCAGAGCCCTGCAACGAATAGCCGATCTTCAGCATGATCTCGGCGATGCCGCTCATGCCGATGCCGCCGATGCCGACGAAATGAACGGGACCGAGGTCGAACGGGACGGGGCGAAGGCGTGCGATCATTTTCGCCTCATAAACGCCGCCTCGCCTCCTGCGAAGGGCGCGCCGCATACGGAGCGAACTTTTCTAAGGACGATCGGGCGCGGCTGTGCGCGAACTCGCACAGAACTATTGCGCCTCCACCGAGTTGTCTTCGGGAACGCGCGCGGCTCCCGCTTGCGCCGCTGCTCCAAAGGACTCCCAAGATGGCCAAGAACGCAAAGCCGGCCGGCGCGCCGACAATCGGCAACGCCGGCGAGGTGCACCAGACCGCCTCGACGCCTGAGACCCTCCTGACCACAAATCACGGGACGCCGATCAGCGACAATCAGAACTCGCTCAAGGCCGGCCCGCGCGGCTCGACCCTGCTGGAAGACTTCATCCTCCGCGAGAAGATCCAGCATTTCGACCACGAGCGCATCCCTGAGCGGATCGTCCATGCCCGCGGCTCGGCCGCCCACGGCTTCTTTGAACTGACCGACAGTTTGTCGGAGTTCACCACGGCCAAGATCCTGACCGAGGTTGGAAACAAGACCGAGCTGTTCACCCGCTTCTCGACCGTCGCCGGCGGCGCGGGCTCGGTCGATACGCCGCGCGATGTGCGCGGCTTTGCGGTCAAATTCTATACGACCGAGGGCAACTGGGATCTGGTTGGCAACAACATCCCCGTCTTCTTCATCCAGGACGCGATCAAATTCCCGGACCTAATCCATTCGGTGAAGATGGAGGCGGACAAGGGCTATCCCCAGGCGGCCAGCGCCCACGATACCTTCTGGGACTTCATCGGCCTGATGCCCGAGAGCATGCACATGGTCATGTGGGCCATGTCGGATCGCGGCATCCCGCGCAGCCTGCGCATGATGGAAGGTTTCGGCGTCAACACCTTCCGGCTGATCAACGCCGAAGGCGAGACGACCCTGGTCAAATTCCACTGGCGTCCCAAGCTGGGCACGCAGTCCACCTGCTGGGACGAGGCGGTCAAGATCGCCGGCGCCGACCCCGACTATCACCGCCGCGACCTGTATGAGGCCATCGATCAGGGCGACTTCCCCGAATGGGAGTTCGGCGTGCAACTGTTTACCCAGGACCAGGCCGACGCCCTGCCCTTCGACATTCTGGACGCCACCAAGTTGGTGCCGGAAGAGGATTATCCGATCCGCGTGATCGGCCGAATGGTGCTCGACCGCAACCCGGACAACTTCTTCGCCGAGACCGAGCAGGTCGCCTTCCTGCCGACCAACATCGTGCCGGGCATCGATTTTTCGGAAGATCCGCTGCTGCAAGGGCGGCTGTTCTCCTATCAAGACACCCAGCTGTCGCGCCTGGGCACGGTCAACTTCCACCAGATTCCGATCAACCAGGCCAAGGGCTGCCCTTTCCAGAACTTCCAGCGCGACGGTCACATGCAGATGGCCGTGCCGAAGGGCCGCGCCAACTATGAGCCCAACAGCCTGTCCGAGGCGGGCGAGGACGGCGGCCCGCGTGAAGATCCCAAGGGCGGCTTCCGCACCGCGCCCATACGGGTCGAGGGCGAAAAGGTCCGGCTGCGCGCCGAAAGCTTCGCCGACCACTACAGCCAGGCGCGACTGTTCTTCCGCTCCCAGACCGAGATCGAACAGGCCCACCTGGCCAGCGCCATCGTGTTCGAACTGTCCAAGGTGTCGCTCGCCCACGTTCGCGAGCGTGTTCTGGCCAATCTGCAGAACGTCGATAAGACCTTGGCACAGCGGGTCGCAGACGGCCTGAACCTGCCTCTCCCCGAGGCGTCCGACCCCGGTGTGGCGCCCATCGATCTGGACGCCTCGCCCGCCCTGCGCATCGTCGGCAAATATCCCGACACCCTGAAGGGCCGAAAGGTCGCCATCCTGGTCGCCGACGGTTCGGACGGCGCGGTCGTCGATGCCGTCAAGGCTGAGGTTGAAGGCGACGGCGGCTCGGTCTTCATCGTCGCGCCCAAGATCGGCGGCGCCAAGCTGAAGGACGGCAAGACGCTGGCGGCAGATGGTCAACTGGCCGGCAGTCCATCGGTCCTTTTCGACGCCGTGGCGATCGTTCTGTCCGAGGACGGCTGCGCCCAGATGCTGAAAGAAGGCGCCGCAGTCGATTTCGCCAAGGACGCCTTCGGCCACCTCAAGGCCATCGGCCACACGCCCGAGGCTCAGCCCCTGCTGGACAAGGCGGGCGTCGAGCCGGACGCGGGCGTGATCGATCTGTCCAAGGACGCCAAAGGCTTCCTCGCCCCCGCCCGCACACGCCAGTGGGATCGCGAGCCTAAGGTGCGAATGTTGCCCTGACCGCAGATAGTTTGATCAGAACAAAAAAGGGCCGGGCGATACGTCGCCCGGCCCTTCTTTCAGCATCGCGACGCGGTCAGCTGTCGGCTTGCCAGCCGCCAGCCAAGGCGCGGAACAAGGCGATCTGGTAGGTGGTGACCAAGGCGTCGGACTGGGCCAGGGCGGCGTCCGCCGCCGCCTGGGTGCGTTCGGCGTCCAGCACCAAGAGGAAGCTGTCGGCGCCGGCGTTGAATCGCAGGCGCGACAGGTCGGCGGCGCGGGCTGCCTGGTCCCTGGCTTCGGTCAGGGCCGCACGGCGGTCCAGCTCGTTGGCGTAGTTGGACAGGGCCGTTTCCGTCTCCTGCAGGGCCGTCAGCACGGTCTGGTCGAAGGTCGCCAGGGCGGCGTCCGAACGGGCGCCGGCAGCCTTGATCTGGGCGCGGGCGGCGAAGACGTTGGGGAAGGACCAGCTGATCAGCGGACCGAAGCTGAAGCGGAAGTTCTGGTCGTCGCCCAGTTCACCCGAGTCCAGCGCGGTGGAGCCGAAGGATCCGCCCAGGCTGATCTGCGGAAACAGGTTGGCGGTCGCCACGTTCACGCGCGCGGCGGCGGCGGCCAGTTCGGCCTCGGCCTGGCGCACATCGGGACGGCGGGCCAGAAGCGCCGCACCATCGCCGACCGGGATGGGCTGGCTGAGCTGGGGCGGACGCACGCAGGCGGCGGCGGCCTGGCTGGCCTCGGCCGGGGTGCGGCCGGTCAGGGTGGCCAGGCGGAACAGGGCCTCGTTACGGGCCGCACGCAGGGTCGGCAGGGTCGCCGCCGTCTGGGCCAGGGCCGCCCGAGCGCTGGCCACGTCCAGCCCCGTGCCCGCCCCGCCGCCGAGCAGGGTTTGGGTCAGGTTGGCGGTGTTGCGTTGCAGCTCCAGCGTCCGTTCGGCCACCGCGATCTGCGCATTGGCCGAGCAGGTGTCGGCGTAGGCGCGGGTCGTCTCGGCCGCGACCGTCACCTGGACCGTGGCCAGGGCGGCCTCGGCGGCGCGGGCGTCGGCGCGGGCGGCGCGGATGGTGGATTCCACCCGTCCGAACAAATCGACCTCATAGGCCGCCTGTATGCCGACGTCATAGGTGTCGATCTCGGGCGCATCTTGCCCTGCGGGCAGCCCCTGGACCGTGGCGGCAGAGGCTCGGCTGCGCTGAGCCTGGGCGCTGGTTGTCGTGGTCGGGAAACGGCCGACGCGGGCCTCCGACAGCGACGCCCGAACCGCGCGCAGATTGGCGAAGGCGGCTTCGAGCTGGTTGTTCTCGGCGAAGGCCTGCTGGATCAGGGCGTCCAGCGTGGGGTCTTCGTAAAGCCGCCACCAGTCGTCGCGCGCCGCAGCGGTCGAGACAGTGGGGCTGGCCGAGCCGACGAAGGCGGCCGTGCCGGCGACGGGCAGGTCGGCGACCGGCGCCTTGGGCCCGACCGCGCAGGCGGCCAGCAGGGCGCTGGAGGCTGCGGCGGTCAGGAAGCTGAAGGTCTTGTTGCGGGTCATCAGATGTCCCCTCCCCGGCCGGTCGCGGGCGCAGGCGCGTTCGGATCGGTCAGGTCGCTGGTTTCGTCATAACGCACGGGCCGGTCCGAAGGACGGTCAGGCGTCGGGGTCGGTTTCTTGCCTTGCGGCAGTTTCGAGGACAGCCAGCGGCTGACCACATAGAAGACCGGGGTGAAGATCAGGCCGAAGAAGGTCACGCCCAGCATGCCCGAGAAGACGGACGTGCCCAGCGACTGACGCATCTCCGCGCCTGGCCCCGAGGCCAGCATCAGCGGCACGACGCCGAGGATGAAGGCGAAGGAGGTCATCAGGATCGGACGCAGACGGGTCTTGGCGGCGGCGACCGCAGCCTCGAACCGGTTCATGCCCTGCTCTTCCTCGGCCTGCTTGGCGAACTCGACGATCAGGATGGCGTTCTTGGCCGCCAAGGCGATCAGAACGACCAGGCCGATCTGGACCAGGATGTTGTTGTCCAGGCCGCGCAGGTTCACCCCGATGATGGCCGCCAGCAGACACATCGGCACGATCAGGATGACCGCCAGCGGAAGCGTGAACGCTTCGTACTGAGCCGCCAGCACCAGGAAGACGAACACCACCGCCATCAGGAAGATGACCGTCGCGCCGGAACCCGCCGCCTTCTGCTGATAGGCCAGACCCGTCCATTCGTAGGAGAAGCCCTGCGGCAGGGTCTGGGCGGCCATGGTTTCCATGACCTGCAGCGCCTCGCCGGAAGAAACCCCTGCTGCGGCGTTGCCCTGAAGTTCGGCAGCCGGGAACAGGTTGTAGCGCACGATCCGCGCCGGGCCGGAATCGTTGACCAGATTGGCCACCGATCCGATCGGCACCATGGCGCCCGTGGACGACTTGGTCTTCAGATTGGCGATGTCGGCGATGTCGTCGCGCGCCGTCGGCTCCGCCTGCGCCGTCACCCGGAAGGTGCGGCCCAGCATGTTGAAGTCGTTGACGTAGGACGAACCCAGATAGACGCCCAGTGTGTCGAACACCGAGCTGGGTTGGACACCCAGCATCAGCGCCTTGTCACGATCGACGTCGGCGGTGATGCGCGGCGAGGCCGTGTTGTAGGTCGAGAAGACCTGGCTGACCTCGGTCGGCTTCTGGGCGGCGGCGCCCATCATGGCGAAGGTCGCGCCTTCCAGCGGACGATAGCCGGCGCCTTCGCGGTCCTGGATCATCATCGAGAAGCCGTTGCCGGTGCCCAGACCCTGGACCGCCGGCGGGGCGATGACGAAGATCTGCGCGTCCTCGATCTGTCCGGTCGCCTGGGTGATGGCGCCGGCCAGGGCCGTGGCGGCCTCCTCCTTGGAGCGTTCCTCGAAGCCGTTCAGGCGCACGAAGATGGTGGCGGCGTTGGAACCGAACGAGAAGCTGGAACCATCCAGACCGGCGAAGGCCACGGTGCCATTCACCCCGGCGGTGCCCTGGATGATCTTTGTGGCGCGTTCCATCACCGCCTGGGTGCGGTCCAGCGACGCGCCGGCCGGCAGTTGGATGACGCCGATCAGGAAGCCCTGATCCTGTTCAGGGATAAAGCCCGAGGGGGTGTCGACCAGACGCCAGGCGGTCAGGCCCAGAAGACCGGCATAGATGATCAGCACCAGACCGACGGTGCGCACCAGACGCGCGGTCAGGCGGCCATAACGATCCGACAGCCAATCGAAGCCCTCGTTGAACTTCCGACCGGCCCAGCCGCCGTAATAGACGACCGTGCCCAGGACGCCCGGCTTGCGAGCGTGCTCGTGATCCTTCTTGTGCGGCTTCAGCAGCAGGGCGGCCATGGCCGGCGACAGGGTCAGGGACACGAACAGCGAGATGACCGAAGCCGAGGCGATGACGACCGCGAACTGGCGATAGAAGATGCCGGGGATGCCGGGCACGAACATCGTCGGCACGAAGACCGACACCAGCACCAGGCCAATGGCGATCAGGGCGCCGGAAACCTCCTGCATCGATCGATAGGCGGCCTCCTTGGGACTGAGCCCCTCACCGATGGCCCGCTCCACGTTCTCGACCACGACGATGGCGTCATCGACGACGATGCCGACCGCAAGGACCAGGGCGAACAGGGACAGGGAGTTGATCGAATAGCCCAGCGCCAGCTGCACCGCGAAGGTGCCGACCAGGGCGACGGGAATGGCGACGATGGGGATGATGGCCGCGCGCCAGGTCTGCAGGAAGACCATGACCACGATGATGACCAGGATGACGGCTTCGACCAGGGTGTGCTGAACCGACTCTACCGAGGCGGCGACGAATTCGGTCGGGTTGTAGGGCACGTCCACCTTCATGCCGGCGGGCACTTCGGACTTCAGGGCCTCGACCTCTTTCAGGACGCGATCGGCGGTGCCCAGGGCGTTGGCGCCCGGCTGTTGCACGATCGCGATGCCGACGCCGCGCTGGCCGTCGAAGAAGCCGCGGATGCCGTAGTCCTGGGCGCCCAGTTCGATCCGCGCCACGTCGCGCAGATAGGTGACGCGGCCTTGGGCGTCCGTCTTCAGGACGACGTTGGCGAACTCATTGGGATCGCTTAGACGGCCCTGAACCTGGACCGGCAGTTGGAAGGCGGCCGCGCTGTTGGGGAACGGCGGCTGGCCGATGGAGCCGGCGGCGGCCTGGACGTTCTGGGCGCGCAGGGCGGAAACGATCTCGGGACCCGTCAGACCGCGCTCGGCCGCCTTGGCCGGGTCGATCCAGACGCGCATCGAATAGTTGCCGCCGCCGAACACCTGAACCGCGCCCACGCCCTCGATCCGCAGCAGACGGTCCCGGAGCGTGGAGTTGGCGTAGTTGCCGACATAGTCGTTATCCAGGGTCCCGTCGGGCGACGTCAGCCCCAGGATCATCAGGAAGCCGCTCTCGGCCTTGTTGACCACGACGCCCGTCTGGCGAACCGCCTCGGGAAGACGGGGCTCGGCCAGCGCCACCCGGTTCTGGACCAGCACCTGTGCCGAATCCAGGTCCGTGCCGGGCTGGAAGGTCACGGTGATGGCCACCGCTCCGTCCGATGTGGACGAGGAGGAGATGTAGAGCATGTTCTCGACGCCGTTCACCTCCTGCTCGATGGGGGCGGCGACGGTTTCGGCCAGGGTCTCGGCCGAGGCGCCGGGATAGGCGGCGTTGATGGTGATCGTCGGCGGCGCGATCTCCGGATACTGCGACAGCGGCAGCAGCGGATAGGCGGCGATGCCGATGATGGAGATCACCACCGCGATCACGGCCGCGAAGATCGGCCGGTCGATGAAGAAGCGGGAGATGTTCATGGCTTAGCCGGCCGGCAGACTGTTGGCGAAGGAGGCGCTGGACGCGGGCGCCGACTGGGTGACGGGCGCCTGGGACGCATCGCCGGCGACGGGTTCGATCTTGCCGTTCTTGGGCGTGACCTTGGAGCCCGGCTGAGCGGCGCGTTGCAGACCCGCGATGATGACGCGGTCAGTCGGAGCCAGACCCGAAAGGACGACGCGCAAGCCCTGCACGATCGGGCCGAGCTGGACGGCCTTGTTCGTCACGGTGCCGTCGGCGTTGACCACGGCGACGGTGCGGCGGGCCTGATCGGTGCCGATGGCCGAATCCGGAACCAGCAGGGCGTCATAGGCGCCGGCGCCCGCGACCTGGGCGCTGCCGAACATGCCGGGGCGCAGGAAGCCGTCGGCGTTGGGCAGGATGGCGCGCAGACGGATCACGCCCGAGGCGGTGTCCACGGCGTTGTCAGAGAAGTCGAGACGGCCGGTATGCTTGTAGGTGCTTTCGTCCTGCAGGCGCACATTGACGACTGCGCCCTGATTGGCGCCGCCCTGACGCAGGTATTTCAGCAGGACCGCTTCCGAGCCGTCGAAGACGAAGTGGATCGGGCCGCCCGAGATGATGGTGGTCAGGATGTCGCCGGCCGACGAACCGCCGGCGATGACATTGCCCGGATCGACGCGACGGTCGGACACGCGACCCGAGGTCGGCGCGGTGACGCGAGTGTATTCCAGGTTCAGACGCGCATTGCGGACGGCGGCGTTGCCGGCCGCCAGATTGGCCTGAGCCGCATCGACGGCCGCCTTGTTGGAATCATATTCGGCCTTGGACACGGCTTGCGAGGCCAGCAGGGCCTCGCTGCGGGCCAGGTTGGCGCGGGCCAGCGACAGTTGCGACTGAGCCTGGGCCACCTGAGCCTGAGCCTGCGCCAAGGCGGCCTGGGCCGGGCGCGGATCCAGGGTGAACAGCAGTTGGCCCCTTTGGACCATCTGACCGTCGCGGAAGTGAACCGCCTGGATATAACCGCCGACGCGGGCGCGCACGTCCACGCTCTCGACCGCTTCGAAGCGCCCGGTGAACTCGTCCCAATCCCGCACCTGCTGCTTCAGCGGCACAGCCACCGTCACGGGCGGCGCGCCTTGTGCGGGCGCCTCTGCCTTTGGGGAACAACCATAAAGCGCACCCGTCACCATGACGGATACCGCCGCAATCTTCAGCCCGCGCATCTGCGCATCTCCCTGTCGGAGGTAAATCCCTGTCGTGCGGACGAAAGGCCGATGGGGAGTCGGCCTTGTCAACGCGTGGTGACTTAATGGTCGGAGCCGTGGCGCTTGTCAACAGGCGTTGACAAAGCCATATGTGATCTACGGTTATTGTCTGTGGAGTGTCATCACCTTGTTATGTCCCGGCCCACGCCCGAGAAACGCCGCCGCCACGCGCACGGCCATTCTCGATGCTGCGCGCGAGAGATTCGCGGCCGAGAGCTATGACGACGTGGGCATGCGCGACATCGCCCGCGATGTCGGCGTCGATGCGGCCCTGATCAGCCGCTACTTCGGCTCCAAGGACGATCTGTTCCTGGCCGCGCTGGATAGCTGCGGCGATGGCAGCGCCCTGATGCAGGGCGAAAAGGCCGACTTCGGCCGGCGCGTGGCGCACGAGATCGTCTTCGAACCCAAGAAGGCCGAAAAGCTGAAGGGCATGTCGATCATGCTGCGCTCCATCGGCTCGGCCAAGGCGTCGGAGATGGTTCAGAACACCTGCACCCAGCGGTTCTTCGGCCCGCTGGAGGAATGGCTGAGCGGGCCGGAAGCCACGGTCCGCGCGCGTCTCCTGGCCGGTTTCATCATGGGCATGTCAGTCAGTCGCGAACTGGGCGGCGGCAGCTTCAACATCGAACCCGCCCAATGCGAGGAGATGCGCGACCGCCTGGCGCCCATTCTTCAGTCGCTGATCGACGGCTGACCCCATCGCCGAAATGAAAAAAGGCGCGGAGGCTGACCTCCGCGCCCTTTATCTTGTCTGACGACCGGCTCAGTGCGAGGCGGTCGAGGTCACTTCGGTCCGCGCCTTCGTGCGGATGCAGCCGATGGCGAAGATGGTCAGGCCGACGTAGCCCAGCATCGGCACGATGAAGGCGGGCTGAAGCTTGCCGGCCGCATCGGCGATATGCGCCGCGACTTGGGGCAGCAGGGCGCCGCCGATGATGCCGAACACCAGCAGGCCCGACGTCGCCGAAGTCGGAGCGGTCGAGCGCTCCAGCGTCAAGGTGAAGATGGTGGGGAACATGATCGAGTTGAACAGGCCGATCGACAGGACGGCGTAGGCCGCCGTCGGCCCGCCGATCTGGCTGACGGTCAGGCACAGCACCGCCGCCGCGACGGTGCAGCAGGCCAGGACGAGGCCGGGGCGCACCTTGGTCAGGACAGCCGAACCGATGAAGCGGCCGACCATGGCGCCGCCCCAGTACAGGGCCACCATCTTGCCCGCCGTCTCGATGGGAGCGTTCAGGATGTCGGGGCTTTCCAGGAAGTTGGTCAGCATGCCGCCGATGGCGACTTCGGAACCGACGTAGAGGAAGATGGCCAGGGCGCCGAACACAGCCCACGGCGACGACAGGGCCTTCAGCGGCGAAACCGCATTGTGCGATTCAGGCGCCGCCGCATTGATCTTCTTGCGCGCCGTGAAGATGAAGACGGCGATCAAGGCGAAGAAGGCCCCCATGCCCAGGAAGGCCATGTCGATGCTGCGCAGCGACTGGGTGCGGGTTGCAGCGGTGACCACAGCGCCAGCGGCGAAGACGCCCCCCGTCAGCAGGACGTGCGAGCCCAGCCAGGGGCCGACGGTCGTGCCCAGCGAGTTAAAGGCCTGCGACAGGTTCAGACGGCTGGAGGCGCCCTTGGGGCTGCCCAGCTCGGCGACCAGCGGGTTGGCCGCGACCTGCAGCAGGGTCACGCCCGAGGCGATGACGAACAGGGCGATCAGCACGCCGGGATACCAGTCGGCGGCGGTCGCTGCCGGCACGATCAGGCAGCCCGCGACCATGACGATCAGGGCGCTAATGATCGAGCGGCTGTAGCCCAGCTTGCTGAGCACCGAGGCCGCCGGCAGGGACATCAGCCCGTAGGCGATGAACCAGGCGAAGGTGGTCAGGAAGGCCTCGGCGTTGTTCAGGTCGAACACCCGCTTCACCGCCGCGATCAGCGGATCGATCAGCGAGGTCGCAAAGCCCCAGGCAAAGAACAGCGTGGTGACATAGGCGAAGGCCAAGCCTGCGCCCTGGCGTTTTCCGGCGTCCGGAACGGTCATGAATGATCCCCCAGTGAAATCGAACGGCCGCGCTGTGGTCGCGCGGTTCTCATCCTGCTTGGTTCGGACATCGCGAAAGGCGCGTCCAGCCGAAAAGCGCGCTCTGTAACGAAACTTTCCCGCCGAGCCGGGGCGCAGGCAAAGAAAAGGGCCGCCTCGCGAACGCGGCGGCCCAAGTTTGCTCAGAAGAGAGGGGAAATCAGAACTTGTAGTTCAGCCCGACCGCGAAGGTGCGGCCGTAGTGCTGATAGTCGATCGTCCGGCGCTCATCGCCGTTTTCGAAGGTCTTGAACGGCTCGTCGGTCAGGTTGTTGACCTGAGCCAGAACCGACAGGCCTTCCAGCGGACCAGACTGGAACTCATAGCCGACCTGGGCGTCGACCACGGTTTCCGCCGCGACCGAACGCAGGGTGCGGCCGTTGCCGAAACCGGCGACCTCGCCCAGGTAATCCGAGCGATAGCGGGCCGAAATGCGCGACTGGAAGCCGTATCGCTCATAGTAGAGCGAACCGTTGATCACGTTCTCCGACAGACCCGGCAGGGCGGTCGGCGCCTGGGTCGGATCCGGTTGGACTTCGCTGTCCGTGGTCGAGGCGCTGAACTGGGCGCCGAAACCTTCCAGGGCCGGATGGAAGATGTCGAACGGCGCCGAGATTGAAAGCTCAAGGCCCTTGATCCAGCCGCCTTCGCCATTGTCAGGCGCGCCGACCAGGCCTTGGCGCAACGCTGGCTCGGGGTTGGTCGGCGAAATCACGCCGATCGGATAGCCGGTAAAGTCGAAGATCTGGTTGCGATTAAAGACGTAGCTTTCCAGATTCTTGTAGAAGGCCGCCAGCGAGATGTAGCCCTTGCGGTTGGCGAAATACTTCTCGAACGACACGTCGATCACGTCCGCGATGTACGGCCGCAGTTCCGGATTGCCGCCGCCGCCGCCCCACGGAGAACGGTTGATGTCGGTCGATTGGGCCAAGCTGGGGTTATAGCTGTAGTTCCGCGAGGCGCGCATATCGTCCATGCGCGGACGCGCTAGGGTGCGCGAAACCGCCAGACGAGTGAACATGTCCTCGCCTGTTTCCAGGATGAAGTTCGCGCTAGGCAAAATCTCCAGATATTCGTCGCCGCCCGTCACCGCGATAGTCTCGGAGACACCCGGTCCGACCTGACGCGCCGAGAAGCCGCTGGAGCTTTGATCGGTATAGACGAACTGCATGCCGACGTTGCCGGTCAGGGCGCGGCCGAACAGGTTGTGATCGATGTTGGCGCGGACGTAGGCGGTCGAGACTTTTTCCGTCACTTCCCAGTTGCCGGCGGTGACGTCGGCGTTCGGGTTGCGGACGCGGTTCAACGCGCCGCTGTTGACCAGGCCCAGAGCGTCGTAGCTCAGCACGGCGCTGATGCCGAGATAGCCAAGGTCGGTCGGGTCCAGCAGGAAGGCAGAAGGCACGGTCAAATCGCCGCCGCCGGGGACGCCGAGATAGAATTGATCGTTGACGAAGCTCTTCTGACGCTCGGTGTAGTTGGCGCCGAAGTCGATCGACTTGAACGGGCTCTGATGCAGTTCACGCGTTACGGAGAAGCGCGCTGCCTTGATCTCGTCCTCGATGGAGGGCGTGTTCATATAGCCGGCCTGACCGCCCGGAATGACGTCGCCGCCCCAGCCTTGCGGGCTGGTGATACGGATCAGGTTCGGATCGGCGTAATTCAGACGGCTGGTGAAACGAGTGACGCCGTCATCGGTCAGTTCGAAGCCCAGAGTGTCCAGCGCGCCATTGATGTTGCGGCCGGTGCCGGCGTTGGTTTCCAAGATGATGTCGTTACGCTCGACCTTCGAATAGCTGAGGTCCAGGTTCGCCGACCAGTCGTCGCTGAGCGTGAACTCGGTATTCCAGCCCAAGGCGGTGATGTTGCTGTCGCGCTTGTTCAGGTCGTTGCGGACCACGCCCTTGATGTTGTCCCAGGTGCCGGCGACGATCAGGCCGTCCTGGACCGTGTAGCCAGGACGCAGCGCGGGGCCGGGACGGCAGACCGCCGACGGGACGTTCACGGTGCAGTCACCCGAAGAACCACCCCACGCCAGCGGGAATTCGATGCCGCGAAGGACCTGGGTGTTCTTGAACTCGGAATAGAAGGCGTCGATCGTGGAGTGGATGCGATCGTTCGGGCGCCATTCCAGCACGCCCATATAGCCGTCGCGCTCCAGCTCCGACGACATCACATAGGGCTTCACGCCGCCGGTCAGCAGATTGCCGTCCGTGTAGTTGGGATAGCCCCAAGCGTTGAAGCGCTCCGACTGATAGGGCGAGCTCATGTGGGCGTAGCCCAAGGCCACGCCTAGCGTACCGTCAAGGAACTGGTCGATGTAGGAGATGGTGTAGCGGTCGCCGTTGTCGGTCGTGCCCGAGTTCAGGGCGCCGATCTCGTTCCACTCGTGGCGGTAGTTCATGGCGATGGCTTGGCGGCCGTAGGCCAGCGGGCGAACGGTGCGCAGGTCGACAGTGCCGCCCAGCCCTTGGCCGATCAGGGCCGCGTCTGGGGTCTTATAGACGACGACGCTGTTCAGCAGTTCGGCGGGGAACTGGTCGAACTCGACGCCGCGGTTGTCGCCGGTGGTGACCAGTTCGCGCCCATTCAGCAGGGCGGTGGTGAAGTCGGGGCCCAAGCCACGGATGGAGATCGCCTGGCTGCGGCCGTCGAGGCGCTGCATCGTCACGCCCGGCAGGCGCGCAAGGGATTCGGCGATCGAGACGTCCGGCAGCTTGCCGATGTCTTCGGCCGAGATGACTTCGACGATTGAGGTGTTGCTCGCTTTAGCCGAGATCGCGGCTTCGATCGAACGGCGAATGCCGGTGACGACGATTTCGCCGACTTCGGTGGCTTGATCGTCGGCCTGCGCCGTCGTGGCGGCAGCAGTTTGTGCGTGGGCCGAGCCGACCGCCATCAGGGCGGCTGCGCCGAAGGCGACGCCGGATAGCAGGCGCGCGCGCCGGTTGAGACGTTGGAACATGGTCATCCTCCCTGGGGCTGACCGCGATTCTGAACGTCGCGATCTGAAGCCGTCGCAAAAATATGCAAATCTTTGGGAATGTTGCAAGCAGTTAATGCGGAGGTCCGATTTCCGTCGCACTTCAAGCCGGTTCGGAGGCCGTTATCGCGCGCGAGGTTGCGGTTTCGCGCCATTTCAATGACGCATTGCAGCAATTCAGCGACGCGTTGACAGGCCCGGCCATTGCTGCAAAATCTTGCAAATCGATCTGGAAGGCTTTGCACTTTCCAGACGGAAGGGAGTGAGCGTCATGGCGAGGGGATCCTCTAAAGGGGCCGGACTGCACGCGGCGATGGCGGCGGCGGCTCTGCTGAGCGGCTTTGCAACGCCGACGACGGCGCAAACCCGCCAGGCCGAAGACGCCCTGTCAGCCCTGCGTCAACGCCTGCCTCAGGACGAGGTGATCTACTTCCTGCTGCCGGATCGCTTCGCCAATGGCGATGCCACGAACGACCACGGCGGTTACGCCGCCGACCGGCTGAAGAGTGGGTTCGATCCGGCCGATACCGATTTCTATCATGGCGGCGACCTGGCGGGCGTGACCCAACAGCTGGACTATATCCATGGCCTCGGCGCGACGGCGGTCTGGCTGGCGCCCGTGTTCAAGAACAAGCCGGTGCAGAGCCACGGCGACTACACCGGCGCGGCGCACCACGGCTATTGGATCACCGACTTCACCGCCGTCGATCCGCATTTCGGCGACGAAGCGACGATGCGCGCCCTGGTCGAGGCGGCCCATGCGCGCGGCATGAAGGTGTATCTGGACATCGTCGCCAACCACACCGCCGACGTCATCCAGCATCGCGAATGCCCGGAAGGCCGCTGCGCCTATCGCAGTCGCGCCGACTATCCCTACACCCGTCGCGGCGGGCTGGACGGGGTGCCGATCAACGACGGCTTCGACGGTCGGGACTTCTCGCGCCTGACCCGACCCGACTACGCCTACACCCCCTATGTCCCGGCGGGCGAGGAGAACGCCAAGGTTCCGGCCTGGCTTAACGACCCGATCCACTATCATAACCGGGGCGAGAGCACCTTCACCGGCGAAAGCAGCCTGGACGGGGACTTCGCCGGGCTGGACGACCTGCTGACCGAGGACCCGGTGGTCATCCAGGGCATGATCGACATCTTCGGCGGCTGGATCGACAAATACGGGATCGACGGCTTCCGCATAGACACCGCCCGTCATGTGAACCCGGGCTTCTGGCAGGCCTTCATCCCCGCCATGATCGCCCGCGCCGAAGCCAAGGGCATTCCGAACTTCCACATCTTCGGCGAGGTCTATGATCCCGATCCGGCGGTGACGGCGCGGTTCACGCGGGTCGACGGCTATCCGGCGGTGCTGGACTTCCCGTTCCAGAAGCAGGCGACCGATGTGGCGGCCGGCAAGGTCGGGACCGACGCCCTGGCCAAGCTGTTCGACGCCGACACGATCTATGACAAGGGCGCCGAGACCGCCGCCATCCTGCCGACCTTCCTGGGCAACCATGACATGGGCCGGGTCGGCTTCTTCGTGAAACAGGCTAATCCGAACGCCGACGACGCCGAGGTGCTGGCGCGCATCAAACTGGCCCATGCCCTGATGATGTTCAGCCGGGGCGTGCCCACACTCTATTACGGGGATGAACAGGGTTTCGCCGGCGCGGGCGGATACGGAAACTCGCGCCAGGACATGTGGCCCAGCCGCACGCCGGTCTATGCGAACGAGACGCCCGTTGGCGGTCGCCAGCCGGCCTATTCCACGGACGCCCCCCTCTACCGGGCGATCGCAGAGATGACCCGCATCCGCGCCGAGGAGCCGGCCCTGCGACGCGGCCGTCAGGTCGTGCGCGCCTATGGCGACAAGCCCGGTCTGTTCGCCCTGTCGCGCGTCGGCGAGGACGGATCGGAGATCCTGGCCCTGTTCAACACCTCCACTGCGCCCGTCGCCGCTCAAGTCGAGGTGGAGCCCGGCTCGCTGCGGTGGCAAGCTCTGCGCGGCGATTGCGCACCCGAATCCTCCGCGCCCGCCAGCGTCGCCGTTCGCGTGCCCCCCCTCGATTACCTCGTCTGCAAGAGCGTGCCGTGACTGCCCTGCCCCTCGATCTTTCCGCGGCTGACGCCGCCCCCGCATTGGCGCACGACTGGTGGCGCGGCGCGGTGCTGTATCAGATCTATCCGCGCAGCTTCGCCGACTCCAACGACGACGGCGTCGGCGATCTGAAGGGGATCACCCAGCACCTCGACCACGTCGCCTCTCTAGGCGTCGACGGCGTCTGGCTGTCGCCCTTCTTCACGTCGCCGATGAAGGACTTCGGCTACGACGTGTCGGACTACTGCGACGTCGATCCGATCTTCGGCACATTGGCCGACTTCGACGCCCTGATCGCGCGCGCCCATGCACTGGGGCTGAAGGTCGTCATCGATCAGGTCTTCTCACACACCTCGGACGAACATCCCTGGTTCACCGATAGCCGCGCCAGCCGCAACGGTGACCACGCCGACTGGTATGTCTGGGCCGACGCCAAGCCGGACGGCTCGCCGCCCTCGAACTGGCAGTCGGTGTTCGGCGGCCCGGCCTGGACCTGGGACGCGCGGCGCGGCCAGTACTACATGCATAATTTCCTGGCCTCCCAGCCTCAGCTGAACGTCAGGAATCCAGCGGTTCAGGACGCCCTGATCGCAGCGGCGCGGTTCTGGCTGGATCGGGGGGTGGACGGCTTCCGTCTGGATGCGATCAACTTCGCCATCCATGACCCGTCCCTGCGCGACAATCCGCCGATCCAGGACGGCAAGAAGCGCACGCGGCCGTTCGATTTCCAGGACAAGATTTACAATCAGTCCCACCCGGACATCATCGTCTTCCTGAACCGCATCCGCGCCCTGACCGACAGCTATGAAGGCCGGTTCACGGTGGCGGAGGTCGGCGGCGATCACGCTGACCGCGAGATGAAGGAATTCACCGCCGGGAACGACCGCCTGCACTCAGCCTATGGCTTCCTCTATCTCTATGCCGATACGCTGAAGAGCGAACTGATCGGCCTCGGTGACGGCATGTGGCCGGATCAGCAGGGCGAGGGCTGGCCGTCCTGGACCTTCTCCAACCACGATGCGCCGCGCGCGGTGTCGCGTTGGGCCCAGGGCCGGGACGAGAAGGCCTTCTCGGAAATGGCCCTGCTGTTGCTGATGTGCCTGCGCGGCAATGTCTTCGTCTATCAGGGCGAAGAGTTGGGCCTGCCTCAGGCCGAGGTGCCGTTCGAGCGGCTGGTCGATCCCGAGGCCATCGCCAACTGGCCTGAGACTCTGGGCCGCGACGGCGCCCGCACGCCGATCCCCTGGGTGGCCTCGGCGCCCAACGCCGGCTTCTCGACGGTCGAGCCCTGGCTGCCGGTCGATCCGCGCCATCTGTCGCTGGCCGTGGATGCGCAGGAGGCGGACCCGACCTCGATCCTGCATGCCGCGCGCCGCATCATCGCCCTGCGTCAGGCCCATCCGGCGCTGCGGACCGGCGGGTTGGAGATCGAGAGCGCGGGCGACCTGGTGGTCTTCCGCCGGTTCGAACGGGCCGAGGGCGGCGAGCGTCTGCTGTGCGTGTTCAACTTGGGCTTCGAGGCCGTGGACTGGTCTGCGCCTGCCGGCGCGCGGCGGATCGCGGGGGTCAACTGGACCGAGGCGGACGAATCGACGCTGAGGCCGCTGGCTGGCCTGATCTTCGCCGACGCCGGATGACGGGTTCAGCCGCCGCAGGTCTCGCGAACGATCAGCTCGGTCGGAACGCGCTCGGAACGGCCTGCTGCGGCGCCGCCGTGATCCAGCAGTTTGGACACCATCAACCGGCCGGCCTTCATCGTGTCCTGGGCGATGGTGCTGAGCGCCGGGCGCGAGTAGCGGCTGAACGGCACATTGTCGAAGCCGATGACCGAGACCTGGCCCGGCACCTCGACGCCGGCGTGCAGCAGCGCCCTTACGGCTCCGAGCGCGATCTGATCGGACGCAGCCACGACGCCATCGAAATCCAGGCCGCGTCGGATCAGGGCGTCCACGGCGGCCTCGGCGGATTCGACCTCGAAATGCGCAGGCACAATCAGGGCGGCGTCCACGTCCAGCCCGCTCTGGCTCAAGGCGTCCAGATAGCCGCGGTGACGCTGCATGGCCTCGGGCGGATCCAGATCGCCCAGGAAGACGATTCGCTTGCGCCCCAGCCGCGCCAGATGCAGCGTCGCGCGTCGCCCGCCGGAGATGTTGTCCGAGCCGATGGAGCAATAGTCCTGGTCGGGCAGTTCGGCGCCCCAGACGACGAAACGATGATCGGCGTCGACCAGACGGTTGAAGGCCGAATGCAGGCTGGATTGGCCCAGGAAGATCACGCCGTCTGCACGGCTGGTGTTCAGCGCGGCCGACAGCTCGTCATAGTTGGCGGGCGAGATATGGCTCATCAGCAGGTCGCAGCCGCGTTCGCGCGCCGCCTCGCCCACCCCGGCCAGAAGCTCCAGGAAGAAGGGGTCGCTGAGGCGCCCTTCGCGCCCCTGCGGACGCGGCACCACCAGGGCGATGGTGCCCTGGGCGCCGATCGGGCCGGCGGGCATATGGCGGCGGAACGGATAGTCGTGTTCCTTGGCCAGCTTCCAGATCGTCTGTTTGGTGCGATCGTTGACCGCGGGGCTGTCGTTCAGGGCGCGCGAGGCGGTGGCGATGGACACGCCGGCCAGGCGAGCGATGTCTTCCAGACGAGTGGTCTTGCGGCTCAAAGTCGCGGGTCCTCACAGCAGCATGGTGAAGCTGCAAAATTTTCTGCAAATATTTCAGCCACCGTTCGCGGCGGTTGGCAAGAGGCGGCGTAACGGAGTTCCCATGATGCAGCGCAGATCCTTCCTGGCCCTTGGCGGCGTGTCGATCCTGGCTCTGGGGGCGACGGGCGCGCGCGCCCAGACCGCGCCGAACCATGCCCGCGCGTCGTCGCCCGGCGGCGTGCTGACGGTCGAGGCTTTCACCGACAACGACGGACGGCCGATGTATTCGGTGCTGCGTCAGGGCCGGGTCGTGGTGGCCCCGTCCAAGTTGGGTTTCCTCCTGACCGACGCGCCGGCCATCGAGCGCGGCCTGGCCCTGACGGCAGGGCAGCCGGTCACGGTCGACGACATCTGGGAGCAGCCGTGGGGCGAGCGGCAGTTCATCCGCAACCACTACAACGAATGGCGCGTCGCCTATGCCGAGACCGGCGGCCTGCGACGCCGCGTGGACGTGGTCTTCCGCCTGTACGACGACGGTCTGGGCTTCCGTTACGAGTTCCCGCAGCAGGCTGGCCTGACCACCGTCCGCATCGGTTCGGAAATCACCGAGTTCAATCTGGCCGAAAACGGCGAGGCCCTGTGGTGCCCGGCCTGGGAATGGAACCGCGAGGAATATCTCTATAGCCGCACGCCCATCGATGCGGTCGGCAGCGCCCAGACGCCAATGACGGTTCGGGGCCAGTCGGGCCTGCACGTCTCCATCCACGAGGCGGCCTGCATCGACTATGCGGGAATGAATCTGCGCCGGTCGGAGGAAACGAAGTTCCGCGCTCAACTGACGCCGGGCCTGACCAATGCGGCGGTAGTGCGCGCGGCGCCGTTCAACACGCCCTGGCGGACCCTGCAAGTCTCCGACAGCGCCGCTGGCCTGCTGGATTCCAGCCTGATCCTGAACCTAAACGAGCCCAACAAGCTGGGCGACGTCAGCTGGTTCAAGCCGATGAAATACGTCGGCGTCTGGTGGGAAATGCACCTGGACCTGAAGACCTGGAACTCCGGGCCCAAGCACGGCGCGACCACCGAGAATGCGATCAAACACATCGACTTCGCCGCCAAGCACGGGCTGGGCGGGGTACTGGTCGAAGGCTGGAACAAGGGCTGGGACGGCCAGTGGTTCGCCAACGGCGCGGACTTCAGCTTTACCGAAGCCTATCCCGATTTTGACATCGAGGCGGTCTGCGCCCACGCGCGGTCCAAAGGCGTGCAACTCATCGGCCACCACGAGACCGGCGGCAACGCCTTCCACTATGAGCAGCAACTCGAACCGGCCATGGCCCTGTATGAACGCCTCGGCGTCCATTCGGTGAAGACCGGCTACGTCGCCGACGCGCAAGGCGCCCGCGTCGCCGGGCCGGACGGACAGATGGTCATGGCCTGGCACGAGAGCCAGGCGATGGCTCAGCACCACATGCGCGTGGTCGAGGCCGGCTATCGCCATAAGGTCGCCGTCAACGCTCACGAGCCGTTCAAGGACACCGGCCTTCGCCGCACCTATCCGAACATCATCAGCCGCGAGGGCCAGCGCGGCATGGAATATTCGGCCTGGGGCAATCCCGGCAATCCGCCCGAGCATGAGCCGAACCTGGTCTTCACCCGCCTCTTGGCCGGGCCGATGGACTATACGCCCGGCATCTTCGGCATGGAGACGCGCAGCCCCGGCGGCGTGCAGACGACCTGGGCCAAGCAGCTGGCGCTCTATGTCGTCATCTACAGCCCGATCCAGATGGCGGCGGACCTGCTGGTCAACTACGAGGCCAACCCTGGCCCGTTCCAGTTCATCAAGGATGTGCCTGTCGATTGGAGCGAGAGCCGCACGCTGGACGCCGCCATGGGCGACTATGTCGTCACGGTTCGCAAGCAGCGCGGCACGGATGTCTGGGCCCTGGGCGCCGTCACCGACGAGCATCCGCGCGTGCTGAAGGCCCCACTCGACTTCCTGGACGCCGGCCGTCGATATCGGGCCGAAATCTATCGCGATGGGCCCAACGCCGACTATCGCGGCAAGCGCGAGGACATCGTCATCGAGCAGCGCGAGGTGACGTCGTCTGACACCCTGACCCTGGCGCTGGCCCCCGGCGGCGGTCAGGCCATCCGGTTTGTGCCGGTCGGCCGGGCGCGACGCGGATGACCCTGCTCTCGCACCGCCCGCGCCTGTCCGGCCTGGCGATCTGGAACATGTGCGTCGGCTTCTTCGGCATCCAGATCGGCTTCGGACTGCAGAACGCTAACACCAGCCGGATCTTCCAGACGCTGGGGGCCGAAGTCGACAGCCTGGCGATCCTGTGGATCGCCGCACCGCTGACGGGTCTGCTGGTCCAGCCGATTATCGGCCATTTCAGCGACAAGACCTGGACCCGGTTCGGCCGGCGGCGACCCTATTTCCTGGTCGGGGCCATCGCCACCACCCTGGCGCTGATCGCCATGCCCAACAGCCCCAGCCTGTGGTTCGCCGCGGCCATGCTGTGGATCATGGACGCCTCGATCAACATCACCATGGAGCCGTTCCGCGCCTTCGTCGGCGATAACCTGCCGGAGGAGCAGCGCACCGCCGGCTATGCGATGCAGAGCTTCTTCATCGGCGCCGGCGCGGTCTTCGCCTCGGTCCTGCCGTGGCTGTTGTCCAACGTCTTCGATATCGCCTCGACCGCCGAGGCGGGTGTGGTGCCCCTGTCGGTCAAGATCGCCTTCTACGTCGGCGCCGCCGGCCTGTTCTCGGCCGTGCTGTGGACGGTGCTGTCGACCAAGGAATACAGCCCCGAACAGATCGCGGCCTTCGAACGCGCCCGAGACGACGCGCCGACCGCGGCCGTCGAGGCCGAAGAGCCGGCCCGTAGCGTCCAGGGCTGGATGACTTCGGGCCTGGTCTGCGCCGTCCTCGGCGGGCTGGGTTTCGTGCTGATCGGCGCGCTCGATCTGGAGAAGGAGCTGCTGATCCTGGCGGGCTTCTTCGCCGGCTTCGGCCTGCTCCAGATCGCGGTGGGCATGATGCAGCGTCGCCGCATCACCAACGTCGCGACCGAAATCCTGAACGACATCTTCCGCATGCCCGAGACGATGCGTGGCCTGGCTGTCGTTCAGTTCTTCAGCTGGTTCGCCCTGTTCGCCATGTGGATCTACACTACCGCGGCCGTGACCCGCGTCCATTACGGCGCGACCGACACGACCTCGGCCGCCTATGCGACGGGCGCCGACTGGGTGGGGGTTCTGTTCGGGGTCTACAACGGCGTGGCGGCCCTGGCGGCCTTCACCCTGCCGGTCATCGCCAAACGGATCGGACGCAAGGCGACCCACGCCCTGATGCTGATGCTTGGCGCCGCCGGTCTGTCCGGCGTCTTCGCCATCCGCGAACCCGGACTGCTGTGGCTGCCGATGATCGGCGTCGGTTTCGCCTGGGCGTCGATCGTTTCCATGCCTTACGCCATCCTGTCGGCGGCGGTGCCGGACCGAAAAATGGGCGTCTATATGGGCGTCTTCAACATCTTCATCGTCGTGCCCCAGCTGCTGGCCGCCACGGTTCTGGGCCTGATCCTGAAGACCCTGTTCGATGGTCAGGCGATCTGGGCCCTGGTGCTGGGCGCCGTCTCCTTCGTCCTGGCCGCCGCCAGCGCGCTGATGGTCAAGGAGCATCGCGGATGAACCGTCGGGGTCTTCTGGCCCTTATAGCCGCCCTGCCCTTCGCCGGCGCGGCGGGTGCTGAGGGCGCCATCGCAGGCGGGCGGCTGGTGCTGCATGAGGCGGTCGCGTCGGCCCATGTGAAGGCGCGCAACGTCTCGGTCTGGCTGCCGCCCGGATACGAGGCGTCCGACGGCGCCTGGCCTGTCCTCTACATGCATGACGGCCAGAACCTGTTCGATCCGGCCACGGCCAACTTCGGCGAATGGGGCGTGGACGAGCATCTCACGCGGCTGATCGAAAGCGGTCAGGTGCGGACGCCGATCGTGGTGGGGATCTGGAACACCGACCTGCGGCTGAGGGAGTATGTCCCCGCCGACCTGATCGCCGCCCTACCCGCCGACATGCGCGACGAGGTCCAGGCCATTTACGGCGGCCCGTCCTTGTCCGACGGCTATCTGCGGTTCCTGGTCGAGGAGTTGAAGCCCTTCATCGACGGCGCCTACCGCACCCTGACTGGCCCGCAGGACACGATGATCGCCGGCTCCAGCATGGGCGGCCTGATCTCCATGTATGCGGTGATGAAACAGCCGCAGGTCTTTTCCGCCGCCGCCTGTCTGTCCACCCACTGGCCGCTGAAGGTCGAAGGGCTTGAGCCCGGCGCGACGCTGGACGCCTGGCGCGAACGTCTGGTCGCGGCCTGGACCGGCGTGATCGAACGCGGCCTGCCCGCGCCGGGCGACCACCGCTTCTATTTCGACCGGGGCGACGAAACGCTGGATCAGTTCTACGCCGTCTTCCAGACCCAGGTGGACCAGACCTTCCGCCGTCGCGGGTACGGCCCCGGCGATTTCCGCAGCCTGGTCTTCCCCGGCGCTCAGCACAATGAAGCATCCTGGAACCAGCGCCTGGACGTGCCTTTGACCTTCCTTCTTTCCCCCGCCCCCACGCGCAACCCGTGAGGACCACAATGCGTCACTTCCGTACCTTCTGCCTCGCCGGCGCAGCCGGCCTGGCCCTCGCTTCCGCCGCGAGCGCCCAATCGGGCGTCGCCCCCGGCGCGCCCGGCGCCCCGCCCGTCTGGTCCAGCGCGGCCAAAACCGGCGCCGGCGCATCCTACGAGGCCTATGTTGATGGCCAGTATCGCGACGGCGGCCCGACCGGCGCGGTGTCCAAGGTCTGGTATTCCGTCGCCGACGGCGTCCTGACCGAGACCATGTACGGCCTGATCCATGAGGCCCAGATCAAGGCCCTGAGCTTCGCCGGCGTGACCCAGGACGGTCTGGTCGTCGAAGGCGACGACACAACCAGCCGCACCGAATATCTGCACGTCGACGCCCAGGGACGTCCACTCTCGCCGGCTTATCGCGTAACGACGCAGGACAAGAACGGCCGCTTTGAGATCGAGAAGCAGATCTTCAGCGATCCCGACCGCAACGCCCTGGTGTTGCGCGTCACCATCACGGCGCTGAAGGGCGATGTGACGCCCTATCTGATGCTGGAGCCGCACATCGCCAACACGGGCGTCGACGATCGCGGTCGGGTCACGCGCGACGGCTTCCACGCGTGGGAAGGCGACACCCACCTGTTCCTGAAGCCCGGCGAGGCCTTCGAAAAGGCCAGCGTCGGCTTCGTCGGCGCCTCGGACGGCCTGACCGATCTAAAGGACGGCAAGCTGGACTGGACCTACGCCTCCACCGGCGATGAGGCCGGCAATACGATGATGACCGGGGCTCTGCCGCGCCTGCGCCAAAGCAGCCGGATCACGCGTGATTTCGTCATCGGCTTCGGCGCGAGCGAGGCCGAGGCGCGCGCCGCCGCGGACGGTTCGTTCGCCACCGGTCTGGACGAGGTGCTGGCCCGCTTCAACGGCGAGGGTGAGCGCGTGGGTTGGGAGGACTATGTCGCCTCTCTCACTGAACTGCCGCGCATCGCCGAGCAGGCGACCGACGGCGGCAAGCTGGCCTACGCCTCGGCCCTGATGCTCAAGGTGCAGGAGGATCGCACCCACGCCGGCGCCCTGATCGCGTCACTGTCGAACCCGTGGGGCAACACGGTGGACGCGTCGAAGTCCTCGACAGGCTACAAGGCCGTTTGGCCGCGTGACTTCTATCAGGTGGCGATGGCTCTGGCGGCGCTAGGCGACAAGGAGACGCCGCTGGCGGCCTTCAACTATCTGCCCCAAGTCCAGGTCGGCCCGAACACGCCGGGCAACACCGGCGTCGGCGGCTGGTTCCTGCAGAAGACGCACGTGGACGGCGAACTGGAGTGGGTCGCGGTCCAGTTGGACCAGACCGCCATGCCGATCATGCTGGGTTATCGTCTGTGGAAGATGGGCTGGCTGTCCGACGCCCAGATGACCGAACACTATCGGTCCATGCTGAAGCCGGCGGCCGACTTCCTGGTGGACGGCGGCAAGATCGGGCTGATGTGGAACGACGCGGAGATCAAGCCGCCCTTCACTCAGCAGGAACGCTGGGAGGAGCAGCAGGGCTATTCTCCGTCCTCCACCGCCGCCGTGGTCGCGGGCCTGACGGTGGCCGCCGAAATGGCGCGCGCCTCGGGCGACGCCGCCGACGCGACGCGCTACCAGATCGCGGCCGACAGCTATGCGTCCAAGATCGAAGACCGGATGTTCACCACCAACGGCGACTTCGGCGACGGTCGCTACTTCATCCGCATCACTCAGAACGAAAACCCGAACGACAAGGCCCCGATCGGCGCCGCCAACGGCCAGATCGCTCCGGCCGAAGACCGCGTCGTGGACGGCGGCTTCCTCGAGCTGGTGCGCTATGGCGTGCGCAAGGCCGACGATCCGCACATCCTGGCAACCCTGCCCGTCTATGACGACCAGTCCTTGGAACCGCTTTATCGGGTTCGCTACGACTTCGGTCCCGAGGGCGACAAGACCCCGGGCTGGCGCCGTTATGGCGTCGACGGCTATGGCGAGGACCATCGGACGGGCGCCAACTACGGCGTCGGCGGGGAGATGAGCCCCGGTCAGCGCGGTCGGGTCTGGCCCTTCTTCACGGGCGAGCGCGGTCACTATGAGCTGGCGCGCGTCAGCGTGAACGGCGCCCCCTCGGCCGCCGACATCGCCGCCATTCGTCAGACCTATGTGCGCGGCATGGAGCGGTTCGCCAACGGCGGGCTGATGCTGGCCGAACAGGTGTGGGACGGCGTCGGAAACCCGACGGCCAAGGATTACGCCGTGGGTCAGAATACGGACTCGGCGACCCCGCTTGCCTGGACCCACGCGGAATATCTGAAGCTGCTGCGGTCACTAGCCGACGGTAAGGTCTGGGACAGCTACGACCCCGTCCACGACCGCTACGCTCGCTGATACGAAAACGGCCCCGGAGATCGCTCTCCGGGGCCGTTCTGATTTCACAATGACGTGGCTCAGAAGGTTAGCTTCACAGCCCCGACGATCCGATCTTCGGCGCCGGGCACGCCGTCCACATCGGTGTCGTGATAGCGGACATCGACGCCCACCTTGTCGGTCAGGGCATAGCCGACGCCGACGTTCCAAGTGGTATAGTCGTCGCTGACGTCGAGCCATTGCTTGCCGAGCGCGCCCGATACCGTCCACTTGGGCGCAGGCGAGAAGGCGGCGTTGACCTCGGCATAGGTCGCTTCCTTGTCCGCACCGAAGAAGTCGGGCGAGTAATAGACGGCCGCGCCAAACGTGGCGGGACCGACCGCGCGCGAGGCCGCAGCCTTGAACTCGGCGTAGTTATAGTCCGCGCCGTCCGGTTCCCCGACATACAGATAGCCGATCGCGCCAAAGTCGAGCGCGAAACCGCCCGCCTCCGTGCGATAGCCGCCGTAAAGGTCGACTTCCGCATCGGTGTCGTCGCCGAAGTCGACGTTGGAGGCCCAGGCCCCGGCGTAGAAACTGCCCGAGGTCAGATCGACGCCGCCCTGAATGGCGGGATTTTCACTGGTCTGGCTGAAGCCGCGGAAGACATAGTCGCTGACGGCGCCGACGTTCCAGGCGACATCGACGGTGCTCTGGGCCGAGGCCGGCGCGGCGAGGCCGATCAGTCCTGCGGCGAGCGTTGCGGCGGCGGCCTCGTGGATGATGGTCTTTTTCATAGTCTATCCCCTTGTTGTCGTTATTCGAGGTCGAGGCCGGGTGCGGGTTTGGGAGCCGCGCCCGATCTCAGCTCAGTGTTCCAGCGCCTCGCCATGCAGCGAAGTGTCCAGACCGGCGGCCTCTTCCGCTTCGCTCACGCGCAAACCCGTCGTGAACTTGCAGATGAACAGGATGATCAGGGTGCCGACGGCGCTGTAGACGATGGTCCACAGCAGGCCCAGGGCCTGGGCGCCGACGTTGGCGCCTTCCGACAGGCTGTTGATCGCGGTCGTGGCGAACACGCCGGTCAGCAGGGCGCCGATCAGGCCTCCTGCGCCATGGATGCCGAAGGCGTCCAGGCTGTCGTCGTAGCGCAGCAGCTTCTTGATCCACACCGACGAGGCGTAGCAGGCCGGACCGGCGATCAGGCCGATGATGACCGCGCCCTTGGGATCGACGAAGCCGGCCGCCGGGGTGATGGCGACCAGACCGGCGACGACGCCCGACAGCATGCCGATCAGCGAGACCTTCTTCTTCTCGATATATTCGACGATCTTCCAGGTCAGGGCGGCGGCGGCGGCGGCCAGGATGGTGTTCAGCAGCGCCACGCCCATCAGGTCGTTGGCGGCGCCCGCCGAGCCGGCGTTGAAGCCGATCCAGCCGACCAGCAGCAGCGAGGCGCCGATCATGGTCAGGACGGGATTGTGGGCGGTGATGACCTCTGTGCCATAACCCTTACGGCGACCCAGGAAGATGGCGCAGACCAGGCCTGCGACGCCCGAGTTGACGTGAACGACGGCGCCGCCCGCGAAGTCCAGCACGCCCGCCGAACCTAGGAAACCGCCGCCCCAGACCCAGTGGCAGATCGGCGCATAGACCAGCAGCGACCACAGGGCCGTGAACAGCAACAGCGCCGAATATTTGAACCGCTCGGCGAAGGCGCCGGTGATCAGCGCCGGGGTGATGATGGCGAAGGTCATCTGGAAGGAGATGAACAGGAATTCGGGAATGCCCGGCAGCAGGGCGTTGGCTGTCTTCAGCGACACGCCGTTCAGGAACAGCATGTCCAGGCTGCCGATGAAGGGCTGAAGGCCGGCGCTCTCGTTCTTGCCGAAGGCCAGGCTGTAGCCGGCGATGAACCATACCAGGGACACCACGGCGAAGACGCCGACGGACTGGGTGATGGTGGCGATGACGTTCTTCTTGCGCACCATGCCGCCATAGAACAGCGCCAGACCGGGGAGGGTCATCAGCAGAACCAGGGCGGTCGAGGTGCCGAGCCATGAGGCGCCGGCGCTGTCCAGCTCAAGCGCGGCTTGGTGGCCGAGCAAGGCGGGCGCGGCGTCCTGCGCGTTGGCTGCGCCAGCTGCCATCAAACAGAGTGTGGGAAGAAGGAGCGCAGCCGCTCCCGTAATTCGTTTCGTGGTCTGCGACATGAGCTAGTACCCCCTATGCAATCTCGCAGTTGCGAAGATTTTACCGCATTTGCGATAGGCGCAAGGGGCTAGACCGTGAACGGCGCAACTTTCTTGCAACGGTCATGGAGAAAAAGAACAGGGCCGCACGATCTTGCGATACTGCGGCCCGAGATCAGATTCTTTATGCCGACAAAGCCAAGCTGAGCGGCAGGATTTTCAGCTTCAGTTTAAGCCGTCAGGCCCAGTGCATCTGCACCCGATGCGCGGCCGCCCAGTGGATGGCGCGGATGGCGTCGATGACGGCTTCGGTCGCCGCACGCGTGCCCAGCGCGCCGCCCAGGTCGGCCGTCACGGCGCCGGCCGCCAGAACGGCCGCGACGGCGGCCTCGATGGAATCAGCCTCGTCCTCCAGTTTCAGGCTGTGACGCAGCAGCAGGGCTGCCGACAGGATGGTCCCGACCGGATTGGCCAGATCCTGACCGGCGATGTCCGGCGCCGAGCCGTGGATCGGCTCGAACAGACCCGGCCCGCCCGCGCCCAGCGACGCCGACGGCAACAGGCCGATAGAGCCGCCCAGCACAGAGATCTCGTCCGACAGGATGTCACCGAACATGTTTTCGGTCAGGATGACGTCGTATTCGCGTGGCTTGCGGATCAGGTGCATGGCCATGGAGTCTACCAGGGCGTGCTCCAGGGTGATGTCTGGGAACTCCTCGGCATGGATGCGGGTCACGACCTCGCGCCACAGACGGCTGGTCTCCATCACATTGGCCTTATCGACCGAGGTCACCTTGCCGCGACGCTGTTGGGCGGTCTGGAAGGCGGCGCGGGTCACCCGCTCGATCTCCGGCACGGTGTATTCGCACAGGTCGGTGGCGCGGTCGGCGGTGCGGGTCTTCTCGCCGAAATAGACGCCGCCGGTCAGTTCGCGGAAGACGATCAGATCGACGCCCTCGACGATCTCCTTCTTCAGCGGGGAGCGGTGCGCCAGCACCGGCGACACCTGCAACGGCCGCAGATTGGCAAACAGGCCCATCGCCTTACGGATGGCCAACAGCCCCTGTTCCGGACGCGCCTTGCCGCCATCCCATTTCGGTCCGCCCACGGCGCCCAGCAGCACGGCGTCGGAAGCGACGCAGGCGGCGCGCGTCGCCTCGGGCAAGGGTTCGCCCGTTTCGTCGATGGCCGCGCCGCCGATCAGATGCTCGGCGAACTCGAAATGGTGACCATAGAAGTCGCCGATGACCCGCAAGACATCACGCGCGGCCCGAGTGACCTCCGGTCCGACGCCGTCACCGGGCAGCAGGACGATGTTGTAGGTCTTGGTGGCGGCGGTGCTCATCTTACGGTCTCTTTCGATCGCTCGTAGGCTTCGATTTCAGGCATGTTTGATTGCAGCCAGCCAAGGGTGTCCACCCCGTCCAGCAGGCATTGGCGGGCGAAGGATTCGACCCCGAACGGCACGGGTTCGGCATTGCCGCGCTGGATCTGATTGGCCTGGAGGTCGATCGTGACCGGCTGGTCCGGTTGCGACGCCAGATCGTCCCAAACCGCCTGGCTGACGACGATGGGCAGCAGGCCGTTTTTCAGCGCATTCGATGTAAAAATGTCAGCGATTTCGGTCGAAATCACCGCCCGGAAACCATAGTCCAGCAGAGCCCAGGGCGCATGCTCGCGCGACGAGCCGCAAGCGAAGTTCCGGCCCGCCAGCAGGATGCGATGCTCAGCCGGGTCTATCCGGTTCAGAATGGCCTCGGGCTTTTCCGAGCCGTCGTCTTCGTAACGCCAGTCATAGAAGGCGGCCTTGCCCAGACCTTCGCGCGTGGTCGTGGTCAGGAAGCGCGCCGGAATGATCTGGTCGGTGTCGATATTGGCCTGACTCAGGGTCACGGTCTTGGAGGTCAGCACCTGGAAGGGTTCAGACATGCTCGACCTCCTTCAGAAAGACGCGCGGATCGGTCAGCACGCCAGCGACCGCCGTCGCCGCCGCCGTCGCTGGACTGGCCAGGATGGTGCGGGCGTCCTTGCCTTGGCGGCCTTCGAAATTGCGGTTCGATGTGGATACGGCCAGTTGGCCCGGCTCGACGAAATCGCCATTCATGGCGATGCACATCGAACAGCCGGGAATGCGCCATTCGGCCCCGGCGGCGATGAAGACTTGATCCAGGCCTTCAGCCTCGGCGTCGCGACGCACGGCCTCGGACCCCGGCACCACCAGCATGCGCAGACCCGGCTTGACCTTGCGGCCGCGCAGCACCTCGGCGGCGGCGCGCAGATCGGGCAGGCGCCCGTTGGTGCAGGAGCCGATGAAGACCACATCCACCGGCCGGCTGGTCGTCGCCTCCCCGGCGGTGAAGCCCATATACGCGATGGCCTTGCGGTCGCTGTCCGACTGAGGCTGCGGCACAGGCGAACCTATGGGCGCGCCCGCATCCGGCGTCGTGCCCCAGGTCGCCATGGGTCGGATGGCGGCGCCGTCGATGGTGACTTCCTTGTCGAAGACCGCGCCTGCATCCGTCGCCAGTTTCAGCCATTCGGCCGTCGCCGCCTCATAGTCGGCGGGGACGTGCTTGCGTCCGCGCAGCCAGTCGATGGTCGTCTGGTCCGGCGCGATCATGCCCGCCCGCGCGCCGGCTTCGATGGACATGTTGCACAGGGTCATGCGCCCCTCCATGTCCAGCGACCGAACCGCCTCGCCGGCGTATTCGATGACATAGCCGGTGCCGCCGCCGAAACCGATGGCGGCGATAACGGCCAGGGCGACATCCTTGCCCGAGACGCCGGGCTGCAGCTTTCCGTCCACCGTCACACGCATGGCCTTGGCCTTGCGCTGCAACAGACACTGGGTCGCCAGCACATGACCGACTTCCGAGGTGCCGATGCCGAAGGCCAGAGCGCCAAAGGCGCCGTGGGTCGCCGTATGGCTGTCGCCGCAAACCACGGTCATGCCCGGCTGGGTCAGGCCCAACTCCGGTCCCATGACGTGAACGACGCCGCGGTCCTCCGATCCCCATCCCGCAAGCGGCACGCCGTGGGCGGCGCAGTTCCGCTCCAGCGTATGGACCTGCGCCTCGGCCTGGGCCGTGACATAGGGCTTCAGCCCGTTCAGACCCGCCGGCAGGGTCGGGGTGGAATGGTCCAGGGTCGCATAGGTCCGGTCGGGACGGCGCACCTTCAGCCCGCGTGCCTCGATCTCGCTGAAGGCCTGGGGGCTGGTGACTTCGTGGACCAGATGCAGGTCGATATACAGCACGCCCGGCGTGTCGGCCGTTTCCGACCGCACCACGTGGGCGTCCCACACCTTGTCGAACAGGGTCTTGGGATCAGGCATATTGGGCAACGACCTCGGACACGCCGTCGACGCGGTCGATGATGGCGATCAGTTCGGCGTCGTTGATCTCGCCGATCTGGTCCGCGCGCGACTTGAAGCCGGCGACCACCGCCGCCAGCCGCTCGCCCTCGATGGGACGGCCGATGGTCTCGGCGCGTTTGGCGATGGCGTGACGGCCCGAATGCTTGCCCAGCACGAACCAGCTGCCCTCGAACCCGACGTCCTGGGGCCGCATGATCTCATAGGTGCGGCTGTCGGCCAGCATGCCGTGCTGGTGGATTCCCGCCTCGTGGGCGAAGGCGTTGATGCCCACTACCGATTTGTTGCGGGCGATGACCGTCTCGGTGATCTCGCACAGGATCTTGGAGGCGCGCACCAGATGACGGCTGTCGGCGCCGGTCGTGACGCCATAGCGGTCCTCGCGGACCTTCAGCGCCATGATGACCTCTTCGATCGAGCAGTTGCCGGCCCGTTCGCCGATGCCGTTGATCGCGCCCTCGATCTGACGCGCGCCGCCCTCGACGGCGGCCAGGGAGTTGGCGACCGCCATGCCCAGGTCGTCATGGCAGTGGGCCGAGAAGATCACATGCGGATGGCGCTTCTTGATGCGCGCGGCCAGGGCAGCGAAACGCTCGCGCACCTCTTGCGGGGTCGCATAGCCGACGGTGTCGGGCACGTTCAGGGTGCGGGCGCCGGCGTCGGCGGCGGCCTCCAGCACATCGGCCAGAAACTCCGGCTCGGTGCGGAAGGCGTCCTCGGCCGAGAACTCGACGTCGTCGAACAGGCTGCGGGCGTATTCCACCGACCGCACGGCCGTCGACAGCACCTCATTGGTGGACATCTTTAGTTTGGCGGAGCGGTGGATCGGGCTGGTGCCGATGAAGGTGTGGCACCGGCGGTGCGACTTCGGCGCCGGCGCCAGGGCGCGGAAGGTGGCGTCGATATCCTTCTCGTTGGCGCGCGACAGGGAGCAGAAGATCGGTCCCTCGACCTCGCCGGCCACGCGGCGGATGCAGTCCTCGTCGCCGGGCGAAGCGGCGGCGAAGCCGGTCTCGATAACGTCGACGCCCAGGTCCCGCAGAACCTGGGCCATCTTCACCTTGGCCTGGGCGCTCATCGAGAAGCCCGGAGCCTGTTCCCCGTCCCGCATCGTCGTGTCGAAGACGATGACGCGGTTGGGATCGGCGGCGATCTCCTCTGTGCGGGATACGCCCGATACGCGTACGCTTTCGGGGGTAATCATTACGCGGCCTCGGATTGAATAATGTCGTTGCTGATGCGGCGCACGCCGAACAGCCGGTCGATCTGGCGACCCAGGTTGTCCATGCAGCGGCCCGCGTCGCGGCCGCGCACAGTCAGGGCGATGCGGCGGAAAGCCCCTTCGTCAGCCAGGGCCATGCCGTCGATGTGGAAGCCGCGGCGCTCCACCAGGCCGATGAGACGCTGAAGCGAACCGTCCGCACGGTCGATCTGGATGTGGATCGTGTTGCTCATCTCAGGAGCCCTCCATCATTTCAGCATTGCTCTTGCCCGGCGGAACCAGCGGCCAGACATTGTCTCGGGGGTCGATGACCACATGGGCCAGGCAGGGACCGTCGGCGGCCAGCAGGCGCTGGATGCCGTCGGACACCTGATCGCGGCGATCGATGCGGAAGGCCTCGATGCCGAAGGCTTCGGCGACCTTCACGAAGTCCGGGTTGTCGGACAGGTCGATCTCGGAATAGTTCTCGGCGAAGAACAGCTCCTGCCACTGGCGCACCAAGCCCAGGGACGAGTTGTCGATCAGCACGATCTTCAGCGGGATGCCGTAACGCTTCAGCGTCGCCAGCTCTTGGATGTTCATCATGAAGCCGCCGTCCCCGGCGATGGTGACGACCGTCGCGGACGGATCGGCCAGCTTGGCGCCGATGCCGGCGGGCAGGCCAAAGCCCATCGCGCCCAGACCGCCCGAGGTGATGTGAGCTTCCGGCTTGGCGAAGCGGCAGTGCATGGCCGCCCACATCTGATGCTGGCCCACGTCGCAGGCGGCGACGAAATCATCGCCCGCCGCTTCCGAGATTTCCTTCAGCAGGGCGGGCGCATAGACCCCCTCGCCCGGCGCGTCATAGCGGTGAGCGCCCGCTTTGGCCGCACCAGCGCAGTCGTCGGCCCAGGCCTGAATGTCCAGTGCGGCGCCCGACCGCATGCGCGCGGTCAGCGCCTCAACGCCTTCGCGCAGCTCGCCGACGACGGCGACATTGGCGCTGCGCAGTTTGCCGACTTCCGAGGCGTCGATGTCGAAATGAACGATGCGGGCATTGGGCGCGAATTCAGCCAGCTTGCCCGTCGCGCGGTCGTCGAACCGGGCGCCGACGACGATCAGCAGATCGCTGTCCTGCACCGCGTGGTTGGCGGCGCGCGTGCCGTGCATGCCCAGCATGCCCAGCATGCCCGGCGCCTCGGTCGGGATGGTGCCCAGGGCGTTCAGGGTCGAGACCTGGGGGATGCCGGTCGCGGCGACGAAGGCGCGCAGGGCCTCGGTCGCGCCGCCGATCTTCACCCCGCCGCCGATATAGACCAACGGCTTCTTCGCTGCCCGGATCGCGGCCTCGGCGGCGGCGATGGCGTCGTGATCGACGCGCGGCGTCTCGTTGGGAATGGAGAAACCGTAGTCCTCGCCGGTCGTCTCGAACTGCACATCCTTGGGCAGATCGACCAGAACCGGACCGGGGCGGCCCGAGCGAGCGATATGGAAGGCTTCCTCGATCGCGGCGGGAACCTCGGCGGCCGAGCGGACCAGGATCGAATGTTTCACGATCGGCAGGGTGACGCCCAGGATGTCGATCTCCTGAAAGGCGTCAGTGCCCATCAGGCCTTGGGCGACGTTGCCGGTGATGCAGACGATCGGCACCGAGTCCATCATCGCATTGGCGATGCCGGTGACCAGATTGGTGGCGCCGGGGCCTGACGTCGCCATGCAGACCCCGACCTTGCCGCTCTTCCTGGCATAGGCGTCGGCCGAGAAGGCCGCGCCCTGCTCGTGGCGGACCAGGATGTGCTTTAGCTTAGAGCCGGCCAGGGCGTCATAGACCGGCATGATGGCGCCGCCCGGATAGCCAAACACCACCTCCACCCCCAGCCGCTCCAGGGTGGAGACCAGCAGACGCGCACCCGACTGGGGAGCGGTCTCGGCTTGAGGTTTGAAGGCGGCGGCGGTCATGAGGATCATCCGGTCGTTCAGGCGGCGATCAGGCCGCTTCTGCCTTGGGCGTGTTCAGCCAGGCCATGCGTTCGCGCAGACGAGCGCCCACCTGTTCGATCTGGCTCTCGCGGTCCGCCTTCAGCCAGGCCTCGTATTGCGGCTTGCCGGCCTCGTTCTCGGCGATCCAGTTGCGCGCAAAGGTGCCGTCCTGGATATCTTCCAGAATGGTCTTCATGCGGGCCTTGGTCTCTTCGGTCACGACGCGCGGGCCGCTGGCGACCGCGCCGTACTTGGCCGTCTCGGAGATGAAGTGGTGCATCTTGGAGATGCCGCCTTCGTAGAACAGGTCCACGATCAGCTTCAGCTCGTGCAGGCATTCGAAATAGGCGATCTCGGGCTGGTAGCCGGCCTCGACCAGGGTGTTGAAGCCCTGGATGACCAGCTCCTTGGCGCCGCCGCACAGGACGGCCTGTTCGCCGAACAGATCGGTCTCGGTCTCTTCGCGGAAGGTGGTTTCCAGCAGGCCGCCGGTCGCGCCGCCGTTGCCCTTGGCATAACCCATGGCCCGGTCGCGGGCCTTGCCGGTGACGTCCTTTTCGACGGCGAACAGGCTAGGCACGCCGCGACCGCGCTGAAACTCGCGACGGACCAGATCGCCCGGTCCCTTCGGCGCGACCAGGATCACGTCCATGTCCTCGCGCGGGGTGATGCGCTCGTAGATGATCGAGAAGCCGTGGGCGAACAGCAGGGCCGAGCCTTCCTTGGCGTTCGGCTCGATGATGTCGTGATAGACGTCGCCCTGAACCATGTCGGGGGTCAGGATGGCGATGATGTCGGCGCCCTTGACGGCCTCGGCCGGCTCGGCGGTCGGCACGCCGTCGGCGGTGGCGTGTTTCCAGCCCGTGCCGCCGTGACGGACGCCGGCGACCACGTCGTGGCCGCTGTCCTTCAGATTCTGAGCGTGGGCTCGACCCTGCGAGCCATAGCCGATGATGGCGATGCGCTGGCCGGCGATGGCGCCCGGCTTGATGTCTTCGTTGGTGTAGATGGTGATGGCCATGGGTCAGGCGTCCTGAGCAGCGTTGGTTTTGTGGCTTGCCGGGACTTGGGCCGGCGGCGGGTTGGGGATGGTGACGGCGCCCTGGGCGGCCGAGGCGACCGAGGCGCGGTATTTGGCGAAGACACCTCGCGCCGGGCGGACTACGTGGGGCGTAAAGCCCGCCCGGCGCGTCGCCAGATCGACGTTGACGTCGATGCGGCGGTTGGTGACGTCGATGGTGATGCGGTCACCATCGCGAATGAGGGCGATCGGGCCGCCCACGGCGGCTTCCGGCGAGACGTGCCCGGCGACGAAGCCGTAGCTGGCGCCCGAGAACCGGCCGTCGGTCAGCAGGGCGACGTTGTCGATCTTGCGGCCCTTCAGGGCGGCGGTGACCTGCAGCATCTCACGCATGCCCGGACCGCCCTTGGGTCCTTCGTAGCGGATGATGATCACGTCGCCCTCGCCGACCGATCCGTCTTGAACGGCGTGGAAGGCGTCTTCCTCTGAGTCGAAGACGCAGGCCGGACCTTCGAACGTGTCAACCTTGTGGCCCGTCAGCTTGATGACCGCGCCTTCCGGGGCGACATCGCCATAGATGACGGCGAAGCTGCCGCGATCCATCACAGGGGCGTCGAAGGTGGTCACGACCACCTGACCCGGCGTCTCCTCCGCCTCGGCCGCCTCTGCGAACAGGCTGCGGCCGGTGACGGTGGGGGTGTTCACGATCTTGCCCGCCTCGGCCATCCGCTGGGTGACCAGACGGGTGCCGCCGGCGGCGAACAGGTGCGAGGCCAGGAAGCGGCCGCCCGGCTTCAGATCGCAGATGACCGGCGCCTCGACGCAGGCCTGGTGGCAGTCCTCGACGCCGAAGTCGACGCCGGCCTCCGCCGCGATGGCCGTCAGGTGCATGACCGCATTGGTCGACCCGCCCGAGGCCGACACCGCGACGGCGGCGTTCTTCAGGCTGGCGCGTGTGATGTATTTGCGGGCCGTGTCGCCGGAGAAGACGCGCTCGACGATGATCCGGCCGCAGCGCTCGCCCTCGGCCGCCTTGTTCGGATCGACGGCGGGCACGTCGTTGGCGCCCATCGGCGAAATGCCCATGACCGACAGGGCCATGGCCATGGTGTTGGCCGTGAACTGACCGCCGCAGGCGCCGGCGCCGGGGCAGACCGCAGTCTCGACCGCCTTCAGGCCCGCATCGTCCAGCGCGCCTGCCGAATGGGCGCCGATGGCCTCGAACACCTCCTGGACCGAGACTTCCTTGGACCCGATCACGCCAGGCATGATGGTGCCGCCGTAATAGACCAGGCCGGGGATATCCATCCGCGCCAGGGCCATGGCCGCCGCCGGGATGGTCTTGTCGCAGCCGACGATGCAGACCACGCCGTCCAGCTGATGGCCCTCGATGGCCAGTTCGATGCTGTCGGCGACGACCTCGCGGCTGATCAGCGAGGCCTTCATGCCCGCCGTGCCCATCGAGATGCCGTCGGTGACGACGATGGTGTTGAAATCGACCGGATAGCCGCCCGCCGCGACGATGCCGGCGCGCACATCCTTGGCCAAACGGTCCAGGTGCATGTTGCACGGCGTGACCGTCGACCAGGTGTTGACGATGCCGATCATCGGCTTGTCGAAGTCGGCGTCCTGCATCCCGGCGGCGCGCAGATACGAGCGGGCGGCGGCCCGGTTCGGGCCAGCCGTCACCGCCGCGCTGCGCACGTTGGGCTTTCTGGGCTGAGAGGTAGAATCTTGCGTCATCGGTCCGGTTCTTTTGGAACCGCCAAGCACGAAAAACCCCGCTTCCTTTCGGGAGCGGGGTGGTGCGAGGCGATCCTGAGTGCGTTTAGGTCAGGTCGCGTGCATCCACGCCGCTTGCGTAAGCAGGCCGAGAAGTACGAGAGTAATGAGGAATACGGGGCTTTGCAGGCCGACCGGCGCGCGAACGGCTGCGACCGCCTTGGCGGTGCGTCCCTTCATCATGTCGCGCGTCATCGTGGCCACGGGCGGCTCCCTGTTCTGACGCCAAGAAACCATAGCGGCGGCCGCCACACAACCCCTGTCGCAATAATTTTGCGCGACAGATCGAAAACGACCGCGCCCGGGGTGTTTCTTACCTGAAGCTGGCACCGGCGATTTTCGAAGCGTTACCGTCCATCACATCATGTTACGCGCGCGGGGTTGAAACCCGCCCGCGACCGCTCCATTGAGACGCGCACCTATATTACGCTCGTCATACCGATCACAGGAGCTCTCCATGACCGTTCGCGTCGCCATCAATGGTTTCGGCCGCATTGGCCGTCTCGTCCTTCGCTCGATCATCGAGCATGGCCGCACGGACATCGAGGTGGTGGCGATCAACGACCTGGGTCCGGTCGAGACCAACGCCCACCTGTTCCGCTACGATTCGGTCCACGGCCGCTTTCCCGGCACGGTGACCTCGGGCGAGGATTGGATCGACGTCGGCACCGGCAAGATCAAGGTCACGGCCGAGCGCGATCCCGCCAATCTGCCGCACGCCGAGCTGAAGGTGGACATCGCCTTCGAATGCACCGGCATCTTCACCTCCAAGGACAAGGCCAGCGCCCACCTGAAGGCCGGCGCCAAGCGCGTCCTGGTCTCAGCGCCCGCCGACAACGCCGACAAGACCATCGTCTACAAGGTCAACCACGAAACCCTGACCGCCGACGACATCGTCGTGTCGAACGGCTCCTGCACCACCAACGCCCTGGCCCCGGTCGCCAAGGTGCTGAACGACCTGTTCGGCATCGAGCGCGGCTATATGACCACCATCCACTCCTACACCGGCGACCAGCCGACGTTGGATACGATGCACAAGGACCTGTACCGCGCCCGCGCCGCGGCCCTGTCGATGATCCCGACCTCGACCGGCGCCGCCAAGGCCCTGGGTCTGGTCCTGCCGGAACTGAGGGGCAAGCTGGACGGTTCGTCGATCCGCGTCCCGACCCCGAACGTCTCGGTCGTCGATCTGAAGGTCGTCGCCGGTCGCGAAGTCACGGTCGAAGAGATTAACGCCGCACTTCAGGCCGCCGCCGACGGCCCGATGAAGGGCGTCCTGTTCACCACGACCGACCCGCTGGTCTCGCACGACCTGAACCACATCGCCGCCTCCTCCACCGCCGCCCTGCCCCAGACCCAGGTCGTCGACGGCAAGCTGGCCCGCGTGTTGAGCTGGTATGATAACGAGTGGGGCTTCGCGACCCGGATGTCGGACACCGCGCTGCAGATGGCGAAGTTCCTATAACTTGAAAACTTGGCGCCGTGCGGCTGTCAGAAACGCAGGATCAGGCTGCATCCTGATGCTGCTGCTAGTCGTCGCGGCGCCGTTTTCAGGCGGCTTCATGCTAGAGGCCGCCAAGCACCTTCGTCTGTTGAAGTTCGGCGGCAGTTGGATCAACGCGGCGGCATGGACTGCCGCCCTCCTGTGCTGGTGGCTGGTCCTTGCCCTGTTCTGGTTCAACAGAACCCGGTTTGAATTTGGCGAACTTCTGGACGGCGCGCCGATTCGCAGACCAGTCGCCAGTATTCCGATGCTGGCGTTCTTGATCGTGGCGGCCTCGGGCCTCGGCCTTTTCAGCGCCATCAAAACTGTTTTGGGATAACCTTATGACCTTCCGCACCCTCGACGACGCCAAGGATCTCGCCGGCAAGACGGCTCTGGTTCGCGTGGACTTCAACGTCCCGATGGAGGGCGGCAAGGTCACGGACGACACCCGTCTGCGGGTCGCCCTGCCGACGATCCAGCGCCTGCGCGACGCGGGCGCCAAGGTCGCCCTGCTGGCCCATTTCGACCGCCCCAAGGGCCAGCGCGTTCCGTCGATGAGCCTGAAACCCGTCGTCCAGCCGCTGGAAGAACTGCTCGGCGCCCCCGTCCGCTTCGCCGACGACTGTATCGGTCCCGACGCAGTCGAGGCCATTCGCGATCTGGACGCCGGCGGCGTGGTCTTGTTGGAGAACGTGCGCTTCCATGCGGCGGAAGAGGCCAATGATCCGGTCTTCGCCCAGAAGCTGGCGGATCTCGGCGATCTCTACGTCAACGACGCCTTCTCGGCCGCCCACCGCGCCCACGCCTCGACCGAAGGCGTCGCCCACCACATCCCCGCCTATGCCGGCGAATCCATGCGTCGTGAACTCGATGCGCTCGAGGCGGCGCTCGGCAATCCGCAGAAGCCCGTGGCCGGCATCGTCGGCGGCTCCAAGGTCTCGACCAAGCTGGACCTGCTGAAGAACCTAGTCGGCAAGCTGGACACGCTGGCCATCGGCGGCGGCATGGCCAACACCTTCCTTTATGCGCAAGGGATCGATATCGGCGGCTCGCTGGCCGAAAAGGATATGGCGGACACGGCGCGCGAAATCCTGGCGGAAGCCGAGGCCAAGGGCTGCGACATCCTGCTTCCCGTCGATGTCGTCGTGGCGACCGAGGTCAATCCCGGCGCCGACGCCCGCACCATCAAGACAGGCAAGGCCCTGTCCGCCGACGACAAGATCCTGGACGCAGGCCCCGAAACCGTCGCGCGCCTGAACGCCGCGATCAACGGCTCCAAGACCCTGATCTGGAACGGCCCGCTGGGCGTGTTCGAGGTCCCGCCGTTCGACGCCGCCACGGTCGCGGCCGCCAAGCACGTCGCGGAGCGCACCAAGGCCGGCGCCCTTATCGCGGTGGCGGGCGGCGGCGACACGGTCGCGGCCGTCGGTCATGCCGGCGTCAGCGCAGACCTGACCTTCGTCTCCACCGCCGGCGGAGCCTTCCTGGAATGGATGGAGGGCAAGCCCCTGCCCGGCGTTGAGGCCCTGCGCGCCTAAGGCTCAGCGATGCAGGCGGATCACGCCTGCATCCTGTCTTCGAAATCGGCGCTGGAACGGCTGTAACACGGCGTGACTTCGCGCTGTCCGGCGTCTAATCTCTCGCCCAACCAAAAAGACTATTCGGCTCAGGAGACTAACCCATGGCGCGCATTACGCTGCGACAGCTGCTCGACCACGCGGCAGAGAACGACTACGGCCTGCCCGCTTACAACATCAACAATATGGAACAGGGTCTGGCGATCATGGAGGCGGCCCACGAGGTCAACGCCCCCGTCATCATCCAGGCCTCGCGCGGCGCCCGGACCTACGCCAACGACATCGTTCTGGCCAAGCTGATCGACGCCCTGGCCGAGCTCTATCCGCACATTCCGGTCTGCATGCACCAGGATCACGGCAACGGCCCGGCGACCTGCGCCACCGCCATTCAGTACGGCTTTACCTCGGTGATGATGGACGGTTCGCTAGAGGAGGACGCCAAGACGCCCGCCTCCTACGAGTACAACGTCGACGTCACCCGTCGCGTCACCGAAATGGCCCACGCCTGCGGCGTCTCGGTCGAGGGTGAACTGGGCGTGCTGGGTTCGCTGGAAACCGGCATGGGCGAGGCCGAAGACGGTCACGGCTTCGAGGGCAAGCTGGACCACTCGCAACTGCTGACCGACCCGGATCAGGCCGTCGACTTCGTCGCGGCCACCAAGGTCGACGCCCTCGCCATCGCCATGGGCACCAGCCACGGCGCCTACAAGTTCACGCGGCAGCCGGACGGCGAGGTCCTGGCCATGAACGTGATCGAGGAAATCCACCGCCGCCTGCCCAACACCCACTTGGTGATGCACGGCTCGTCGTCGGTTCCGCAGGATCTACAGGACATCATCAACCAGTACGGCGGCGAAATGCCCCAGACCTGGGGCGTGCCGGTCGAGGAGATCCAGCGCGGCATCAAGCACGGCGTGCGCAAGGTCAACATCGACACCGACAACCGCATGGCCATCACCGGCGCCATCCGTAAGGCCCTGATGGAGAAGCCGGGCGAGTTCGACCCGCGCTACTATCTGAAGCCCGCCAAGGAGGCGATGAAGAAGCTCTGCATGGAACGCTATCAGCAGTTCGGCTGCGAGGGCCAGGCCTCCAAGATCCGCCCGCTTTCCACCGCCCAGATGGCGAAGCGCTACGCCTCGGGCGACCTGGATCCGTCCTTCCGCGGCGCATCCGTCAAGGCCGCCTAGGACCGTCGTCTAGACCGGGTAGCGGCCGCTCAGTTCGCGCCGCACCCGGCGAACGTCCCATTCCGCCTGATCCAGCGCGTCGCGGGCCTCTCGGGCATTGCGACGCGCATCGCGGATTTCGCCTCTGACCTCTTGGATGCGGTCACGGATACGCTCCCGCTCTTCGTCCGTCAGGCCGTCGCCGCGCAGTTCGCGCTCCTTGGCCTCCAGCTTGTCTTCGCGGTTCTCGATCCGGGCCTCGGCGCTGTTCAGCGCGCTTTCCGCCGTCTCGTAGGCGTCCTCGACCTCATGCAGCATTCGGCCGTCGCGATAGGCCGGCAGAAACGCCTGCTCCTCCTCCGGCCGACAAACGCCATAATAGGCATTGCCCGCCCGCCCCTCCTCCCAGCCGCGCTGGAAGGTGCAGTAGGTCCGCAAGCCATCCTCACGCGCCGAGCCGTAGGCGGCCGAGTTGGGTGCGATCTGAAACTTGGCGCAGGCCTTGGCGTGGTCGTCCAGTCGCGTCATCGGATAGCCCGACGCCCCGTCGGCATAGCCCTTCTCGCCCCAGGCGCCGGCGAGGCATTCGTCCTTGCTCATGGTCGTGCAGCTGCTCAGCAGCGCCGCCGCGGCGAACGCGCCCCCGGCGATCATCAACCGCTTCATCGGATGTCCCCTACGCCCCCAAGCTTGACTATCACCTCACCCGCGCCCCTCGCGCAAGCGGCCGGTCGTGCTAGGGAGACGGCGTGTCCGCCCATGATCTGATCGACGAAGACGAAGGCCCCGCGACCGGCGCCCCCGCCGAGGTGCTGGAGGCCCGCATCGACGCGGCCGGCGTTCGCCTGGACAAGGCCCTGGCCGGCGCCTTCCCTACCCTGTCGCGCGCCCGGCTCCAGGCCCTGCTGGCCGAGGGCGCCGTCAGCCGCGATGGCGCGGTCCTGACCGGCGGTTCCGCCAAGGCCCAGCCCGGCCTCTATGCCGTCGCCCTGCCGCCCGTCGCGCCGGCCACGCCCCAGCCCCAGGCCATTCCCCTGACCGTTCTCTACGAGGACGCCGACCTTATCGTCATCGACAAGCCTGCGGGCATGGCCGCCCACCCCGCGCCCGGCACGCCCGACGGCACCTTGGTCAATGCGCTGCTGGCCCATTGCGGCGACAGCCTGTCGGGCATCGGTGGCGTCGCCCGCCCCGGAATCGTTCACCGACTGGACAAGGACACCTCCGGCGTCATGGTCGCCGCCAAGACCGACCGCGCCCACGCCGGCCTCTCCGCCCTGTTCGCTGCGCATGACATCGAGCGCACATACATCGCCCTGACACGCGGCGCGCCGTCGCCCGCGACCGGCCGCATCCACACCCGCATCGGCCGCTCCACCAGCGACCGCAAGAAAATGGCGGTCCTCAAGGCCGGCGGCCGCGAGGCCATCACCGACTATGTCGTCCAGGCGACCTTCGGGGAGCCCGCGAAAGCTGGCGGCGCACCCATGGCCGCGCGCGTCGCCTGCACGCTGCACACCGGCCGCACCCATCAAATCCGCGTCCATCTATCGTCCAAGGGCGCGCCCATCCTTGGCGACGCGACCTATGGCTCGGGCAGCCCCGCCATCCCCGTTCGCACCGCCATCGCCGAAGCGGGCCTTGAGCGTCAGGCCCTCCACGCCGCCGTCCTGGGCTTTGTCCATCCTGTCACGGGCGAGGCGCTTCGCTTCGAAACCGCGCCGCCGTCCGACATGCAGCGTCTCGAAACGCGCCTCGCCGAACTCTGAACAGCCATCCGTTCGAGCAGGTCTTGAATAGCAACTGACAAAGTTCTATATGGGACGTCGATCGGCGCGAGTGGCGCCAGGGCCACGGTCACGCTTTCGTGTGACGATCCGCCTCTAAAAATGGCGGCAACCCATCGCTACTTTACCGGTTGAGGGGTGAGACGTCGGCGCACACACCGTGGCCGATGGCGAAGAGCCCGCTCGTTCAAGACGGTCGGAGGGACCTGTATATGGCTGCCAATAATACGCTCGCGGTGATGTCGCCTGAACAAGGCCTGTCGCGTTATCTGACGGAAATCCGCAAGTTTCCGATGCTGACCAAGGACGAGGAGTTCATGCTCGCCAAGCGTTGGTCTGAGCACCAGGACCCCGAAGCCGCCCACCGTCTCGTCACCTCGCACCTTCGTCTCGTGGCCAAGATCGCCATGGGGTATCGCGGCTACGGCCTGCCGATCGGCGAAGTCATTTCCGAGGGCAACGTCGGCCTGATGCAGGCCGTCAAGAAGTTCGACGCCGACAAGGGTTTCCGCCTGGCGACCTACGCCATGTGGTGGATCCGCGCCTCGATCCAGGAATACATCCTGCGCAGCTGGTCGCTCGTGAAGATGGGCACCACCGCGGCGCAGAAGAAGCTGTTCTTCAACCTGCGCAAGGCCAAGAGCCAGATCTCGGCCTTCGAGGAAGGCGATCTGCATCCTGAACACCTCGCCGCCATCGCCACCAAACTGGGCGTGACGGAGGAAGAGGTCACCAACATGAACCGCCGTCTCGGCGGCGACGCCTCGCTGAACGCCCCTTTGCGCGCCGACGGCGAAAGCGAGTGGCAGGACTGGCTGGCCGACGACACGGCCGTGTCTCAGGAAACCCAACTCGCCGACGACGAGGAAAAGGGCATCCGCATGAGTCTCCTGCAAGAGGCTATGGAAGAGCTGACCGACCGTGAGAAGCACATCCTCACGGAACGTCGCCTCAAGGACGATCCGGTCACGCTGGAAGAACTCGCCGGCCAGTATGGCGTCTCGCGCGAGCGCGTGCGTCAGATCGAGGTCCGCGCCTTCGAGAAGCTGCAAAAGGCCATGCGCGCCGCCGCCGAAGAGCGGAACCTGGTCGACGCCTGAGCAACTCGGTCCGCTGCGCCTTCAACGGCGCGGCGGACCATTCATCACGACGCGCGCGCCACCGGCGCCGCTTCATTGGCCGCTCTCGCAGCCGTCACCACCGTGCCGATTGGCTGGGCCAGTCCCGCCTTCGTCACCTGACCGCTGGCCACATAGGCCTGCAATGTCGCCACAGCCATCGCCAGTCGCGCGTCCGCCGTCTTGATGGCCAGACCGTTCAGCGTCTCGGCCTGTTGACGAATGGCGCGCGTCGCCTGCGACGGATCCTGCTCGAACTGCGACATTGCCGAAACCAGGATTCGCGACGCCTGATCGCGGATTTCGGCAGGGCCGCCTCCGGCCGCGCCATCGCTGCGGCGCTTGCGGGCGCCTGAATATTCACCTGAGTTGAACCGGCGACGATCCGGCCCGACATACCCGACGGCCTCGATCCAGGGTCGCGGCTTTAACGTCACATTCTCGACCCGCTTGAACAGGTCGCCTGTCGTGAACGGCTTTCTCAAGAACTCGTGGATGCCGGCGTCGCGCGCCCCCTTGATCGCCGCGGCGGTTGCCTCGCCCGTCACCATGATGATCGGCGACATGCGGCACGACATGCTGGAGCGCCGAATGCGCCGCGCCAGCGTCTCGCCGTTCAGCCTGTCTCCAGACCGCTCCGTGAAGATCACGCCCGGCTCGACGTCGCGCAGCAACTCTAGCGCCCGCTCCTCGTCGCCTTCGGAATAGACCTCGCGCGCACCCATGCCCTTCACGATGTCCGTCAGCAGTCGCGCTGACGACAGATTGGCGTCCACGATGACCACCCGACGAAGCGCAGGCTCCATGCGGCTTATGGTTCTGGCGTTTGCGGCGAACACATCAGACTCCGAGTTTGGAGCCATTATCCTTACCGCCGACGGGTTAAGACCTGTTGAATAGGTCTTTCTGCGTAGTCCGCCGCCTCACGCCGCCCCTTCCAAGGCCTCAGCCCTGGAACGGATCGCGCATCAGAATGGTGTCGTCGCGCTCGGGGCTGGTCGACAGCAGGGCCACTGGCGCGCCGATCAACTCCTCGATCCGGCGCACATATTTGATGGCGTTGGCGTTGATGTCCTTGAAGCTGCGGACGCCGGCGGTGCTTTCGCTCCAGCCTTCCAGCTCCTCGAACACCGGCTCGGCCGCGCCCTGGGCTTTCAGGCTCGAGGGCAGATAGTCCAGCACCTCGCCATCGACCTTGTAGCCAACGCAGATCTTTAGCGTCTTCAACCCATCCAGCACGTCCAGCTTGGTCAGGGCGATCCCGTCGATGCCGTTGATCGCCACCGACTGGCGCACCAACACGGCGTCGAACCAGCCGCAGCGGCGGGCGCGGCCGGTGTTCACCCCGACCTCGCGGCCAACGGTCGCCAGATGCTCGCCGACCTCATCATCCAGTTCGCAGGCGAAGGGGCCCTCTCCGACGCGTGTCGTATAGGCCTTCACGATGCCCAGCACATAACCGACGCCGCGCGGCCCGATGCCTGAACCCGCCGCCGCCTGACCGGCCACGGTGTTGGAGCTGGTGACATAGGGATAGGTGCCGTGATCCACGTCCAGGAAGGCGCCCTGCGCCCCTTCGAACAGGACGCGCTTGCCGTCCTTCTGCGCCTGATCGAGCACACGCCAGGCCGGTTTCACATAGGGTAGGATCTTCGGCGCGATCTCCAGCAACTGCGCCAGCAGCGCGTCGGGATCGATCGGCTCCAGCCCCAGACCGGCGCGCAGCGGATCGTGGTGCGAGCGCAAGCGGTCGATCTTGACCTTCAAGTCGTCTTCGTTGGCCAGATCGCAGACCCGGATGGCGCGACGCCCCACCTTGTCCTCATAGGCCGGACCGATGCCCCGCCCGGTCGTGCCGATCTTGGCGCCCGGCGCGCTCGCCGCCGCCTCGCGCGCGACGTCCAGCGCAGGGTGGATGGGCAGGATCAGACAGGCGTTGTCCGCAATGGTCAGGATCTCAGGACTGATCGCCACGCCCTGGGCGGCGATCTTCTCGATCTCGCCGACCAGATGCCAGGGATCGACGACCACGCCGTTGCCGATGATCGACGGCTTGCCCTGCACGACGCCCGAAGGCAGCAGCGCCAGCTTGTAGACCTTGCCGTCCACGACCAGCGTATGGCCCGCGTTGTGACCACCCTGGAACCGCACGACCATGTCGGCGCGGTTGGACAGCCAGTCCACGATCTTGCCCTTGCCCTCGTCGCCCCACTGGGCGCCGACCACCGCTACGTTCGCCAAAACCGTCTCTCCGCACTGGAATGCGGGCGCAGCCTATAGCGAGGGAATCGTCCGATGTCGTCCCGTCAGGCGGATTTATCCGACTTCGCTGACCGCTGTCTCGAACGCCCATTCCAGCCAGGGCGTCGCCGCAACCACATCGGCCGTCTCGACCGTGCAGCCGCACCACAGCCGAAGGCCAGACGGCGCATTGCGGTGCGGCTCCATATCGAACACGGCCGCCTCGCCTTCCAGCAGGGCCTTGAACCGCACGACAAAGGCCTTCTGCGCCTTGTCGTCCAAGGCGGCGATCCGCGCATCGGTGAACTTTAGGCAAACCGAGGTCGTCGATCGTATCTCCGGCCGATCCGGCAGGAAGGCGATCCAGTCGGTCCGCTCCACCCATTCCGCCAACGCGGCATAGTTGGCGTCTGTCCGCCGGATCAATTCGCTCAACCCGCCGATGTCCTTGGCCCAGCCCAGGGCGTCGATCCAGTCTTCGATGGTCAGGATCGAGAAGGTGTTGATCGCCACCCCGTCCGCCAGCGCCCGATCGAACCGTCCCTTGCCGTCGGTCAGCCGCAGCAGCTTGGGAATCGCCCGATCCGGCCGGTACGTATCCAGCCGCTCGACCGCGCGCGGCGACAGCACCACCACCCCGATGCCCGCCTCGCCACCCAGCGCCTTCTGGAAGCTGAAGGTCACGACATCCAGCTTGTCGAACGGCAGCGGCATGGCGAAGGCGGCGGAGGTCGCGTCGCAGATCGCCAGCCCCTCGCGATCGTCGGCGATCCAGTCGGCGTCCGGTACGCGCACGCCCGAGGTCGTGCCGTTCCACGGGAACACCACGTCCTTGGACCAGTCGGCCCGGCTCAGATCCGGCAGTTCGCCCCACGGCGCCGTTAGCGCCTCGGGCTCCAGCCCCAGATGATCCTTCACGTCCGCCAGCCAGGTCAGGCCGAAGTTCTCAAACGCCACGACCTGCACCGGCCGCGCGCCCAGCATGCCCCACAGCACCGCCTCGACCGCACCTGTGTCAGACCCCGGCGTATAGAGCATCACATGGCTGTCAGGCACTTCCAGCACTTCGCGCGTCAGCCGCAGGCCATGCGCGAACCGCTCGACCACCTCCGGTGCGCGAATGCCGCGCCCGAGCAGATCGGACGGCAATCCGCCGACCGCATAGCCCGGCCGCTTCGCCGTCGGCCCTGCCGAAAACCACGGCCGCGCCGGCTTCACATCAGGCTTCGTGCTCATGCTCTTTTCCTTTGGCGCTACCGCGCTTCGCGCGGCTTGAGCGCGCTCACCGCCCCGGCGTGTAGGGCCGCCTGGCACGCCAATCCTCGGCGAACTGGGTCAGTTCAGCATCCGGCGCATCCGGCAGCGTCACCATCACCCGCGCCAGCAGATCGCCCCGCCTGCCTTGCGCAAACGCGCCGCGCCCCTTCAGCCTCAGCACCTTGCCCGAGTTCGATCCGGCCGGCAGCGTCATCTGCACCACGCCTTCGGGCGTCGGCACCCGCACCTTGGCGCCCAGCACCGCATCGGGGACCGACACCGGCAGGTCCATGGTCAGGTCCGCCCCGTCGCGCTTGTAGATGGGGTGCGGTTCGATCCTCAGTTCGATCAGGGCGTCGCCGTTCTCGGCCCCGCGTCCCGGCGATCCCTGGCCGCGCAGGCGGATCGTCTGGCCTTCCGACGCCCCCTTGGGAATGGTCACGTCCAGGGTGCGCCCGTCCGAAAACTGGATCCGTCGCGTCGCCCCGGCGATGGCGTCTTCCAGACTGATGTCCAGCGTCGCCTTCACGTCCTGGCCGCGTGAGGTGAAGTCCCGCGCGCCGCGCTGACGCCCGGCCCCGCCGAACATGCCGAACAGGTCGTCCAGATCGACGCCTTCGAAGTTGCCGCGACCACCCGGTCCGCCGGCGCCCGCAAAGCCGCCCCCCTGGCCGAACGGACTGCCGCCCGCACGACCGCCCCCGCCGAAGCCGCGATATTGTTCGTTGCCGTCGCCGTCGATCTGGCCCGCGTCGTATTTGGCGCGCTTTTCCTTGTCGCCCAGGATGTCGAAGGCCGCCGTCACCCGCTTGAACTTGTCCTCGGTGATCTTGTCGCCGGGGTTCTTGTCGGGATGCAGTTCCTTGGCGAGCTTGCGATACGCCTTCTTGACCTCGTCCGCGCTCGCGCCCTTCGAAACGCCCAGTTCCTTGTAGGGGTCGCCTGCCACGTCCGTTGTCGCTCCAGCTGAAAAAGGTCGAGAGGCCGTCAGTTAAGCCATGCCCCGCCCCGCGCAAAGGGCTGGACCCGCCCTATTTCGTCAGACCCGCCGGATTTCCGCCTCCACCTCTGCTTCTGAGCCCCACCCAAACCCCTCGCCCCACTGCGCCACGGCGATCCGCGCCGTCGATGTCGCGCCGTCTGGGAAGTCCGCCGCCAAGTCGCCCGCAGTATAAGATGCCGACGTCCCCTCGACCTCCATCGTCCGAACCACGACGTCATGATCAAACACACGCAGCCGGAACCGCATCGGATCGACCGCTCTCGGTTCCCCATCCCAACTGTCGCCGAACAGCCGCACGCGCGGCGTCCATCGGATCGCCAGACCCTCGGACGTCTCGACCGTCAGACCAGACGGCGACCACGGCCGATCATGCACGCCCCTCGCCACGAACAGGGCTTCGCTGAACCCCGCACCGCCCGGCGCCGCGCCAGCCGGTCCCGCGCGACAGACCAGCGGCAGTCCTCACATTGCGGCCACCCATCACCGCCGCCTCGCCCCATGTTCCGGCGCCTCGCCCTCGCGCCGCACCACCAAGGCGTTGACCTCGGCCCAACGGTGCCGCACGCTCGGCCCTAGCGCCTCGACCAGCACCGATCCCTTGACCGGCTAAGCGATCGGCCGCTCCAAACCCAAGCGCTGCACCAGACCGAACGCCGCGCGCGTCCCATCCCCCACGCCCAGCACCCGCCGAGACCACTCCGCCCGGCGCACATGACTTGAAGTCCGCGAAGTCCTTGAACCGGAACCCGTACAGCCGTCCCCGCCGCGCCTCGAAGAAGGCGACCAGCTCGGCCATGTCGTCCAGCGACCTCAGGTTCGCCCCGATCAGATACCGCCTGCGCCCCAGCGCCCAGGGCGTGGAGCGCCGCTCGAACCCCGAGGCCAGCGTCGTGATCTCCGTCCGACGCTCCACCCCGCCGGTCGAACCGAACGCCAGCCGCGCGGGCAGGCGCACCTCATGAAAGGCCATGCGAACCTTTCCTCCCTTTCACTTGTTCATGGATCGTCGCTCGTTCATGGTCGCATTGCGGCCAGCTTCGGCCGCATGCCCAAGGGGAGCGACACGTTTGCGCGGCGAGATTCTCAGCTACGACACCACCACCGGAATCGGTCTGATCAGCGGCGACGACGGCGCCCGTTACGATTTCACCTCGGCCGCGCTGCAATCGCCGGCCGTGCCCGCCGCCGGCGTCCGCGTCGACTTCGTCCCCGAAGGCGCCGCCGCCACCCAGATCCTGATCCTGGCGGGTTCGCCCACCACCACCGGCGTCGCCGGCGGCTACGCCAGCTCGACCTCGACCGCCGTCGCCGGTTTCGATTGGCAGAAGCTGTTTCTGTCCTTCGAGGGCCGCATCCGCCGAAGCCATTTCTGGATCGGCTGGCTGATCCTGCTGGGCGTCAACGTCGTCATCAGCTGGATCCCCTTCATCAATCTGCTGGGCATCGTGCTGATCTGGCCCAACCTGGCCATTTCAGTGAAGCGCCTGCACGACATGGGCAAGACCGGCTGGCTGATCGCCATTCCCTGGGTCGGCTCGGTCATCGCCTTCGTCGCCGGCTTCGCCATGATGATCGCCGGCGCCGTCGCCAACGGCTATGCCGAGGACTATTACGAGAGCAATCCCGCCGCCGTCTTCGCCCTGATGGGCCCGGCCATCGGCCTGTTCGCGATCGCCGGTCTGCTCGGCCTGGCCTTCCTGCTGTGGATCGGCATCGCCGACAGCCAGAAGGGCGAAAACCGCTTCGGCCCGAACCCCAAGGGCGAATAAGCCTCATCGCCGATCGACCTCAGCGCCGCCCCGTCCTCGACGGGGCGGCGTTTTCACATCCGCCTGGCGCCCAGGCTGACGGCCCGCGCCAGCATCTGGGCGATCTGCGCCTCTGAGCGCAGCAGGGCCGGCGCCCCGCCGTCCACCGCCACATTGATCGTCACCCCGCCTCCGCCGACCGGCCCGATCTCGCCGCCCGCTGTCGGTCTAAACACCTCCGGCCCGCGCTCGCCGACCAGATAGACGCTTCTACTCCTTTGTGCACCTCGAACGCCGCCATCATCTCGCGCACGACATCGCGCGCCTCGGGCTGGCCCGAAGCCTGTTTGGTCTCTTTCATGATATCTCCGGTTGAAGAGCCGCGTGTTGCGGTTAGGGTCGAGACGTGACCGACACGCCCTCGAAACTGGTGAAAGGCCTGCAGCGCTCCTGGCTGCTTAAGTTCGTCTGGATATGGGCGCCGTTCGTCCCGCTAACGGCGGTCGCCATCTTGAACCACTACGAAGGGGCGGTTCCCGAAATGGTCTATGCATTGCCTGTGCTGGCGATCTTCGGCGCCTTGGGCCTTCAATATGGCCTCGCCTTCGTCACGCGTCGCAGACGGCGCACACTGGCGCGGAGCCTGTCGCCGCTACAGCGTCTCCAAACGTCTCACGAACTCGACCCGGTTCCTCTCGGCGAATTCCTGCTCGTTACCAAACAACCGCCTATCGAAACCGTGCCTCGCCCCATCCAGGCGCTGATCGCGCGATGGGGTGCTCCGCCTTCCAAAAGTACCGACAACGTCATCGACGTAGTGTCCATTTCCGTGTGGATCATGTTCTGCGCGGTGGCGGGCTTGCGCGACCCGCTGGGTTTCCTAAACCGCCACTTGGGGATACCGACTATCCCGTATTGGCCTGTCTTCACGACCTTGTTTGTGCTGGCCTTGCTGCTTCTTCTTCGAGCACAGCTGCGTAAGATGAACGATCACTACGTCGCTGAGGCGAAAGCTTCCGGTCGTCGCCCCTTCCCTGCTCTGTGACGCCCGCCCCATGTCCCACCTGACGCCTCTGGAAAGCGCCGTCATGGACGCCATGATCTGGCAGATGGGCGACAGCGTCCCGGACCTGCGCGCACAGGTCGCCGCCAGTTCGCCAGGCCTGCGTCGCAACACTGGCGCCGGCCTCTATTCCCAGATCGTCGTCGATGCGGACCGCGCGATCGCCAACCCGGACGCCACCGGCCTGTTCGGCACCGTCCATGCCATGGTCGCCGGCCTGCCTGACCCCGTCGGCTTCCAGATCGAGCTGCGCCAAGGCCGGCTGACGGCCCTGCATGGCCAGAGCTACGGCCAGGACACCCGCGCCATCGACTTCTCGACCACCGCCTTCGAAGAGGTCTTCACCGTCGACGAAGCCGGCCGCTCGATCCTGTTCCGTCCCGCCCGGCGTGCGACCGATCCGATCCCGCCCAAGCCAAAACCCGCAGCCCGACCGGCCGCTGCGCCCGCCGCCCAGGCCGCGCCAAAAGCGCAACCCAAACCCGCGCCTCAACCGCCGTCAAAGCCCTCCGATCACGCCCTGCCGTCCGCCGCCGCCGCGCCGGGCCTGGCCGAGATCATCGCCGGCCTGTCGAACCCCACGGCCTCGCGCGGCGGCCAGCTGCCCCTGGTCTATCTCGGCGCCTATGCGCTGGCGGCCGTCTTCATCCTGTTCGCCCACCTGGTGCTGCACGTCGGCTGGATCTTCGGCCTGGTGCTCGCCGCCTGGGCCCTGCGCTATCTCCACGGCAAGAAGGGCCGCGCCCAGATGGCGGCCCTCGCCGAAACCCTCGACCGCAACGGCGCTTTCCAGGCGCTCAAGCCAAACTGAACCGCGCCCCCGGCAGCATCGGAAACGTCACCAGCGACACTTCCCACAGCTCGACTGCGCTCAGCACCCTCAGCCGTCCCTGACGCCGGGCCCGCGCCGTGCGATAGCCGATCGACAGCCCATCCAGCGCCCCGGCCCGGCTCAGCGCACCGGCGAACCGCGCCTCGGCCGACCAGTCCTCGATCCGGCCGCGCACGAACAGACCGCGCGCATCCTCGACGATCTGCTCCCAGACCCCGACCGGCGCCCGCGCATCATGCTGGTTCAGCATCCGCACCCCCTCGGCGCCTGTCTTCGCCAGACTGTCCGCAAACGCCCCCGCCTGCACCACATCCCCGTTCAGATCCGCCACGCCCCACAGCGAGGCGTAGCCTTCGATGGCCAGTGCGCTCATTTCCCCTCCAACCGCCGCTCGATCCGCTCCACGGCCGCCGCCGTCGCCTCGCCCTGGACCTCCAGCCGCGCCAGCCGTTCGGCCACCAGCCTCTGCTCCCCGACCCGCTGCTCCAGCGTCGCGATCCGCGCCGCGGCGCCCCCGGCCCAGACCAAGCCGCCCACCGTCTGCACCACGACGGCGATCAGCAGCGCCGTCGGCACGCGCCGGATATGGTGTTCGGTCATGCCCCCAACCCCGCCATCCGCCGACGTTCCTCGTCCGTCAGGAAGCTCGCCGCCTCCAGCCGCGCCCACAGGGCGACCCGCTCGGGCTGCAGCGCCGAGACCGCATCCAGGTCCGCCCGGATTTCGCACCCCGCGAACCGCTCGCCCAGCCAGCCTGTCATCGCCCCCGCCGCCTTCCGCACCAGCGGGATCACCGTCTGTCGCCAGAAGGCCGCATTGGCCTCGCGATAGTTGGCGTAGGTCGCGTCGCCGGGGATCCCCAGCAGCTGCGGCGGAACACCGAAGGCCAGGGCGATCTCGCGCGCCGCCGCGTGTTTGCCGGCCGTGAAATCCATCTCCGCCGGCGTCAGGCTCAGCGGCTTCCAGTCCATCCCGCCCTCCAGCAGGATCGGCCGCCCGGCGTTGGTCGCCCCGGCGTATACGTTCGACAACTGATCCTTCAGCGCCTCGAACTGTCCGTCCGTCAGCCGCTCGCCGTTTTTCGCCCCATAGACCAGCGCCCACGACGGCCGCGCCGCATTGTCCAGCAGGGCCTTGTTCCAGGCGCCGGCCGCATTGTGCGCATCCACCCCTTGCGCCGCCGCCGCCATCGGCGACAGCCCGTACCAGTCGTCCAGCGGGTGCCACAGCTTCAGGTGCATGACCGGCGCCCAGCCGTCCGCCGCCCGCCCGATCCGCAGAGACCGTCCGTCCACGGAATAATCCCATGCCTCGGGCCAGCCGGAGCGGCCCGGAACCACCTTCACCCGGTCCGACCGCAGCGCCCACAGCTCGTCCGGCGCCCCGTCACCGTCCGCATCGCCGGTCGCCTCAACATAGGCGTTGCCCGACACCTGCAGCGCCCCATAGACCGCCTCCATCAGCTCCGCCCCCGACTGCTCGGGATTGGGCCGACGGATCAGTTTCGCTAGCGGATGATCGTCGCTCCGCACCCCGTCCACAAACACCGCGAACGGGGCAGCCGCCGCCGCCTCGGCGATCATGCGGATGCAGCGATAGGCCACGGCATTCCTCTGGTACCCCTCGCGCGCCAGGCTGGCGTAGTCGTTGGGCGTCCATCGCGGCCGCCCCACTCCGGACAGGGCGATCACCCCGCCCGCCCGGCTTTCCTTGCCCTCAGGCGCGCCCACGCGCCCCGCCTGGCCGAACGGCCACCGGATCGAAACCATCGCAATCTCCCAAGAATTCCTGTCCCTTCTCCCAGTGGGAGAAGGTGGCCCGCAGGGCCGGATGAGGGTCGGCCGGCGGCCCAGTGCGCGCGAGCGAGCCCTCACCCCTTCGCGTTGACCGATCGCTACGCTCTCGGACGCTCAAGCCCTCTCCCAGCGGGAGAGGGTGTCATCACCTTCAGCAACGGCCGCTCGACCCAGACGTGGACGACAGCCCCCGCCGCCAGACTGGCGAGCACAGTCAGCCCCACCACCGCATCTCCCGGCAGGGCGACCATCCCGCTCTCGAACAGCCGCCCCAAGGCCCGGATGACCAGCACATGGGCCAGATAGATCGAATAGGACGCATCCCCCATGAAGGTCGCCGCTCGCTCCAGCCGCCCGGGCGCCTGATCCGTCCGCTCCATCCGCACCACGCCGAACACCAGCATCGCGCTGGGCAGACCCCAGACCGCTGCCCGCCTCAGCCCGTTCCACGGATCGTTCAGCGCCCGCACATCGTCGATGCCGCCATAGCCGAAGACCAGGCCCAGTCCGAACCCGAGCACCGCCAGCCCGACCGCCCACAGCCCCAACCGACGCGGCGCGAACCGCCACACCGAGGCGATCCCGACGCCCAGCAGAAACTCCAGAATGATCGGCGCGCCCCAGAACCTCAGCACCGGCGCCGCCACGACCAATCCGACCGCCAGCATCACTGCATAGGCCCCGACCAGCCCCCAGCCGACCCGCCGGCCGCCCGCCATCGCCCTGCCCGCTATGGCCAGCCCAAACCCGGCGTAGAACAGCATTTCGAAACACAGGGTCCATCCCGGCCCCAGCGCCGGAAACGTCATCTCCAGTCCGCTGAACGGCCAGAACAGAAACGTCGCCGCCGCCACGTCCGGGCTCAGCGTCCCGCCCCGCGCCATCCCGATCAGAATCGGCAGCGACAGCAGCCAATAGATCGGCGCCACCCGCCGAAACCGCCGCCACAAAAACGCGCCGGCCGCCTCGACGCCCGCCTGCCCCCGCGTCGTCGTGGCGATGATGAAGCCGCTGATGACGAAGAACACGTCCACGCCCACGGCGCCGAAGTTCTCCAGCGTCCCGCCAGCCAGCACCGTCTCCAGCTCCAGCCGCGTGCCGGCCAGATCCACGGCGTGCGTGACGACCACCGCCGTCGCCGCCGCGAACCGCAGCGCCTGCACCCCGTAGAACCGCTCCCCCATCCGCCACGGTTACCACCGCGCGAGAGCGCGCGACAACCTCAGATCATCACACACGCCCGCACCGCCTCGGCGATCCTCGCCTGGCCCGCCGCATTGGGATGGACGGAATCAAACATCAGCCCGTTAGCGAACCCGCCCCCGAACAAGGCCGTCCCGTCGATGGGCGCCGCCAATCCCCGCGTCGCCGCGACGCCGAAAACGGCATCTCGCAGCGCGGTTTGCGCGGCATAGCTCGCCTTGCCCTGCGCCGGATCCGACGGACATCCGGTCATCAGCAGCACGTCCCCTGTCGTCAGGCACCGATCCACCAGCGTCCCCAGCCCGGCCTTATAGGTCGCGACCGCCGTCCCCGCGTTCCAGTCGTTGATCGTCAGACACACGACCGACAGATCAGGCGCCGCCGCCGGGATAGACCCATACGCCCGGTACGGCTGATCCGTCGTGATCCAGTCCGCGATCCGGGCCCCGCCCCACCCGGCGTTGATCACCCGCGCCCGCTTCACATCTGACCGCCACGCGACCCCGCCCGCGATGAACACCGCCCCGCCCGAGGCCCAGCGCACGCTCACCGGCCCGGCGGTCTCGGGAAAGGCCACGGTCGTCACCTCCATCGACGCCGCCTTGGTGGTGCTGACCGTCGCCCGCACTGCGCCGTCCGTCTCGACCGTCAGCACCCCCAGCGCCGTATTGGTCACGGCCCACAGGTCGAACCGACCGACCGGCCGGTCGGGCTGAAAACTCCACATGCCAATCGACGAGGCCGCGCCCGAAAAAAGCTTGCCGCCCATCCCGGTCAGGGTGTTGACGCCCCACCCGGCGCCCAAGGTTACGCGCGGATCATAGGCGGAATAGCCTCCGCTGGCCCCATCCGCCGCCCCGGCGCCCGCGACCGACGCCGCCGACGCCGGCAGGCCCCGCCCGCTCATCATCGCCGCCAGCCGCTCCGGCCAGGCGCTCGCCCGACCGTTCGGCGTCCAGCCGCCGGAGACCGCGCCATAGCCTTGGGTCACGCTGTCGCCGATGCACAGCAGCCGCGCCTCGCGCCCGCCCGCCTGCATGGTCCTGACCGCCGCCGACCAGACGGGCATATAGGGCACGGCGAACCGCGCCCCACCCAAGACACCGGCCAGCACCCCGCCCGGCGCCGCCGTCGCCGCTCCGATCTCGACACCCGACATCAGTCGAAGGCCGCCACGATCTGCGTCGCCGTCGTCCCGGTCGCCAGCACCCGGCGCACCTGCACCGGCAACCACCCCACCGGATGGTTGGCGAACGTCACCGCATCCCCATCCTCAGCCCCGACCGTCATTACACGGACATTGCCCGCCGCCCCGACATACAGCGCCTTGGCGTAGGCCGTCAGATCGACCGTATCGCTGGGCGTCACCGCGACGGCGCGCCGCGCCGGCCCGCCCGCGTCGCGCCCATGATTCAGCAATCCGTCCCGCTCGGGAATGGCCGGCATATCGTCTCTCCTGTCGTTGAAATCTTGAGGCTCTAAAGCCCCCGCAATCGCGGTCCCGCCGACTGCGGCCCCAGCATCAGCCGCGTGATCGCCCACACCAGGGCGTCGGCCCGATCCGGGCTGGGTCCGCCCTCGCTGCCAAGCGCCAGCATCTCTTCCTCCAGGGCCGGGAAGGCGTCGCAGTGGACCACCCGCCCCTGTTCATAGAGCAGGGCCACCGGCTCGGCCCGCGCCGCCTTGGACCGCGAGGCGTGGACCATCTCGATCCGGCAGGGACACGCGCTGATGGCCAGGACCGAGCGCACCATGTCGCCGCCCTGATTGCTCTCGGCGACCACCTCGTGCGCGCCGAACTCGCGTGCGGCCGCGCTGACCGCCCCGCCCCAGCTCCGGGGCGAGCGCCCCTGCACCGTCCGGTCGGCCAGTACGAAGGCCTGGCGACCTTTTCGCCCCACGACCACGATGCCGCAGGCATCTCCGGTCGCGGTCGCCGGCGGATCGACCGCCACGACGATCCGGTCCAGTTCGGCCGGTCGCGCGCCCCTGGCCCGTTTCAGGTCCGCGATGCGGAACAGAGCGCCCTCCCCCTCGACCACCACGCCTTCCAGCTCCTGCGCCGCCAGCCGCGTCCCGCCATAGACGTCGTTCAGATGCGCCAGAAAGCCGGGCGACAGGTTCTGCGCGTTCAGCGCCGTCGCCGCCCGTTCCGTCACCGTCCCCGCCTCGGCCATCAACCGCCTCAGCGCCGGGATCGGCCGGGGCGTCGTGGTCACCGCCAGCAGCGGCGAGCCCCCCAGCCGCAGTCCGAACCTCAGGTTCGACAGCACCATTTCCGGCCGTCGCCAGGCGCAGAACTCGTCCGCCCAGGCCGCATGAAACTGCGGCCCCCTCAGACTGTCGGGATCCTCGGCCGAAAACGCATAGGCCGCCGACTGATTTTTCCACACCAGCCGACGCCGCCCCGCTTCCCAACGCGGCCGGTCGCCCGGCTCCGCCAGCGCCTTGATCCCCGACGCCCCCTCCACCATCACCTCGCGCACATCGTGCAGAGCGGGGCCGACCAGCGCCAGGGTGACGCCGGGTGTCTTTCGCGCCATCTTGTCGATCCAGACCGACCCGGCGAAAGTCTTGCCTGACCCTCGTCCCCCCAACAGAAGCCAGGTCCGCAGGTCGAGGTCACGCGGCTTGTGTTGGTGCTCCAGCAGCCGCGCATGATTGCGCTTCAGCCTTAGCTCGCGCCCGTTCAGCTGCTTCAGCATCCTTTCTCTCGATGATGCTGTCGATCCGCTCGTATTCGACGAGCAACTCTCGTCGGATTCGCTCGTCCTCGGCGGGGTCGTAGGTTCGTCCACCCATCTCGTCCTCTTCGTTGTCGCTCAGGCACAGCAGTCGCATCGCCTCGACCGCCTTGGCCGACCGCGCGATCACCCCGATCTGGCGCGCGACCTTCTCGGCGACGGCGGCGTCCTTGACGTCGGTCTCACAGACGCTCTTCGCCGTCTCCTCGATCTTGGCCTTCATCATCAGGAAAAGGGGCTCCATCCACCCGGCGCAGGACGCAGCCGTCTCGCGCGCGCCCCCGCAGCCGCCCTCTCCGTCTTCCCGATTTCCCGTCATGCCCAAACCATAGCGGACCAGCGTCCTCAGGCCGGAAGAACGCCCACATAATTCGCCAACGGTCTGTTTTCGCAGCCTTTCAACCAGCGTCATTGCGCTGGCTAGGGGGTGCTACCCTATCGCTCCCGGCCGCGTTCGACCGTCCATTCCGGCGCCTCGAAATCCAGCGCATCCTCCGGCTCGGCCAGCGACAGCTCCGAAATCGTCTGGCCCCGCACCGACACGCCCGCCGTATGCACCGTCTCGCGACTGCCCGAGATCAGATGATGCCATTTGGCCAGCGGCCGCCCCTCATGCAGCCGGCGATAGGCGCACGACTTGGGCATCCACTCCAACGCCTCGATGTTTCCGGGCGTCAGCTTGATGCAGTCCGGCACCTGGGCCTTGCGGTTCGCATAGTCGGAACAAGCGCAAGCGTCGGGGTCGAACAGCTTGCAATGCACCCGCGTCGGAATGACCTCGCCCGTATCCTCATCCTCGAACCGGATCACGCAGCACAGCCCGCACCCGTCGCACAGCCCCTCCCACTCGGAAGGCGACATCTCGGCCAGGGTCTTGGTTTCCCAGTGGGGTTGCATGGCGCGCCTCATACGCGCCGCGCCGCCGCTTGTCACAGCCTCAATGCCCGATCGTCTTGGAGAACAGGTTGATCACCACCACTCCGCCGACGATCATCGCCAGCCCGACCATCGCCGGCAGGTCCAGCCGCTGTCGGAACACCACCGTCCCGATCACCGAGATCAGCACCACCCCCAACCCGCTCCAGATCGCATAGGCGATCCCCACCGGCATCTGCCGCAAGGCGATCGACAGAAGGTAGAACGCCAGGCCGTAGCAGACCGCCATCCCCGCCGTCGGCCAGGCCCGCGTGAACTGCTGCGAGGCCTGCAGCATCGTCGTGCCCGCCACCTCCAGCGCGATGGCGCCCAGCAGCGCCGCCCAGGTGATCATGCTCATGACAGGCCCATAGCGCGGCCCGACGCCCGGCCGCAAATCCACAGCCTGCGGCGCGTATCGCCTTTCCAGTGGCGAAATGGGCCTGAACCCCTTAGATCACACCCGTTTCCGCCCCCCTCCGCCGCGCAGTGCGCGGTTTCCCTCTCCGGCGTCGCCCGAGAGGATCGAAAGTCACATGGCAGCCAGACCCCCTCTCGTCGCACTCAAGGACGTCCGCCTTCAGGACGGCCAGCGCCCTCTCTTTGACGGCGTCGATCTTGCGGTCGAACCGCGCAGCCGCGCCGCCCTGGTGGGGCGCAACGGCGCGGGCAAGTCCACCCTGATGAAGGTCGTCATGGGCCTGATCGAGCCGGACAGCGGCGACCGCTCGATCCAGTCCGCCGTCCGCTTCGCCTATGTGCCGCAAGAGCCCGTGATCACCGGCGAGACCCTGCTGGACTATGCGTCGTCGGGCGAGGCCGAGACCTGGACGGCCGAAAGCTGGCTGGAGACCTTCGGCCTGAACCCGGCGAAGTCGACGCAAGGGTTGTCTGGCGGCGAAACCCGCCGCGCCGCCCTGGCCAAGGCTTTCGCCGAAGAACCCGACCTGCTGCTGCTGGACGAGCCGACCAACCACCTCGACATCCTGGCCATCGAACTGCTGGAGAACGAGCTGATCCAGGCCCGGTTCGCCCTCTTGGTCGTCAGCCACGACCGCGCCTTCCTGAACCGCGTCACCAACACCGTCCACTGGCTGGAGGGCCGTCGGGTCCGCACCCTGAACAAGGGCTTCGTCGAGTTCGACGAATGGTCCTCCAAGGTGCTGGAGGAAGAGGCCGAATCCCTGCGCCGCCTGACCAAGACCATCGAGCGCGAGACCGCCACCTTCTACTCCTCCATCACCGCCCGCCGCAGCCGCAACGAGGGCCGCGCCCGCTCGCTTCAGGCGTTGCGCGCCGAACGCGCCGAGAAGATGAAGGATGTGCCGCGCGAACTGTATCTCGGCGTCGATTCCGGCTCGACGTCGGGCAAGCTGGTCGCCGAGATCAAGCATGTCTCAAAGGGCTTCAACGGCCGCACCCTGTTCAAGGACCTGACCACCCGCATCATCCGCGGCGACCGTCTGGGCATCGTCGGTCCCAACGGCGCGGGCAAGACCACCCTGGTCAAGACCCTACTGGGCGAACTGGCGCCCGACGAAGGCACGGTGCGCATGGGCGCGAACCTCGAGCCGGTCTACCTGGACCAGTCGCGCGAGGGACTGAAGTCGGACATGACCCTGTGGGACGCCCTGACGCCGGGCGGCGGCGACAGTATTGTGGTGCGCGGCGTGTCCAAACACGTCGCCGCCTACGCCAAGGACTTCCTGTTCTCGGAGGCCCAGCTTCGCCAGCCGATCTCGACCCTGTCGGGCGGCGAACGCAACCGCCTGCTGCTGGCCAGGGCGTTGGCCAAGCCGGCCAATATGCTGATCCTCGACGAACCGACCAACGACCTGGATATGGACACGTTGGACAAGCTGGAGGAGCTGCTGGAGGGCTATGACGGCACCCTGATCCTGGTCAGCCACGACCGCGATTTCATCGACCGGCTGTCCACCTCGACCCTGGCCCTGAACGGACGCGGCGACATCGTCGAGACCCCCGGCGGCTGGACCGACTTCATCCGCCAGAACCCCGGCTTCCTTCAGCCCGGCTCGAACCCCCGCCCCCAGGACAAGGCCGCCGCCCAGCGCGCCGCCGAGGCGCCCCCGCCCGCCGTCGCCCCCAAGAAGACCGCCAAACTCTCCTTCAAGGACGCCCACCGCCTCAAGGAGCTGGAAGCCCTGATCGATGCGTTGCCCGCGACCATCGCCAAACACGACGCGACCCTGGCCGACCCCGGCCTCTACGCCCGCGACCCGAAGGCTTTCGACGCCGCCATGAAGGCCGCCGAAAAAGCCCGCGCCGAGCTGGAATCCGCCGAACTGGAATGGCTGGAGCTGGAAGAGAAGAAGGCGGCCCTGGCCGGGTAGAGACCGCACGGCTCGTCACTCTGGCGAGGACGGCTTTAGGGCCTAACCCTGACTGTCCGGATCCCCGGGCGGCGTCTTCGCCGCGCCCCTGTTCTGCATCACGCTGACGGCGATGCAGGCGACCAGGCCGAACGCGAACCACAGGCCGAACTTGCCCGTCAAAAGCCCGACCAAGCCAAAGATCAACAGGACGCCGAAGGGGGTGAGCCGTTTCATGGGGCGGACGATAACCGGCTTTGTCGTGGTTGACGAGGCTAGGCCAAAGGCCCCGATTTGAAACCAAACCCGCCGCTGCACACTCAAGCTTCATGACCTTGCGCAGTCACCTCGTCGAATTCGCCCCGCCCCAGCAGGCGGCGGTGCGGCGGATTAACGCCGTCCTCGCCCGCGCGCCGCGTCTGCGCACCGACGGCTGGCGGATCGATGCGGGCCAGCGGCTGTCGCTGTGGCTGGACGCCGCCGCCGGGCGGATCACCACGCCGCGCCTCAAAAAGCGCGGCGTCACGGTCGAGATCATCCAGACGGACGGCGACCACCCCGTTCCCTTGCGCATCCTGCATCCGACGGGCACGCCCCGCGCCGTCATCCTGGATATCCACGGCGGCGGCTGGGTGCTGGGCAGCGCCGGGCTGAACGACCGGCTGAACGCTCATCTGGCCCACCACAGCTTCTGCGTCGTCTCGGTGGATTATCGCCTGCTGTCCGAGCGGCGTCAGATCTATATCGACGCTGCCATCGCCGACTGTCTGGCCGCCGCCTATTGGACCGTGACCAACGTCGACCGGCTGGGCGCCTCGACCCTGTTTCTGGCGGGCGAATCCGCCGGCGGGCATTTGGCCGCCCTGACCGCCGTCGCCCTGCGCGACCAGGGGCTGATTGATTTGGTGAAGGGCTGCGTCTTCACCTACGGCGTCTTCGACCTGTCGGGCACCGAAAGCGTGCGCTCGGCCGGGCCAGAGACCCTGCTGTTCAATGGCCCGACGATGCAGGCCGATCTGGCGCGCCTGGCGCCGGATCGCGACGAGGCGGCCTTGCGCCAGCCCGACGTCTCGCCGCTGTATGCCGACCTGACCGGCCTGCCGCCCGCCCTGTTCCTCGCCGGCGAGCAGGATCCTCTGTTCGAAGACAGTCTGTTGATGGCCACGCGCTGGGGCGAGGCTTCGGACGCCGACCTGATCCGCGTGCCTGAGACCCCGCACGGCTTCCTGCATTTCGGCGGCCCGGCCGCGCGCGGCGCGCGCAAGGCGATCCGCACCTGGCTGAACGCCCGGCTCTAGCTCGCCTCGATCAGTTCGCGGATCCGACTGCCCAGCGCCTCCATGGCGAAGGGCTTGGTCATGACGTGCATGCCGGGATCCAGGTGCCCGTTGCCGACCACTGCATTCTCGGCATAGCCGGTGATGAACAGCACCTTCAGGTCCGGCCGATCGATCCGCGCAGCATCGGCCATCTGACGCCCGTTCATCCCGCCCGGCAGACCCACGTCAGTGACCAACAGGTCGATCCGCGCGCCCGATTGCAGCAGCTTCAGCCCCGCCACGCCGTCGGACGCCTCGATGCACTGATAGCCCAGCTCATGCAGAATTTCGGCGACCAGCATCCGCACCGTCGGCTCGTCGTCCACGACCATGACCGTCTCGCCGGCCTGGGCGCGCGGGGCCTGTTCGACCTCGGGGATCAGATCGGCATCGTCCACCTCGCCGAAGTGGCGCGGCAGATACAGGCAGATCATCGCACCCTCGCCCGCCTCGGAATAGATCCGCACCTGCCCGCCCGACTGGCGCACGAAGCCGTAGATCATCGACAGGCCCAAGCCCGTCCCCTCGCCCAGCGGCTTGGTGGTGAAGAAGGGCTCGAACGCGCGCGCCGCCACCTCGGGCGCCATGCCCGTGCCGGTGTCGCTGACGCAGATGGAGACATATTGTCCCGGCTCCAGATCCTGGGCCTTGGCCGTGCGCGCGTCGATCCAGCGATTGCCGGTCTCGATCGTCAGACGCCCGCCGCTCGGCATGGCGTCGCGTGCATTGATGCACAGGTTCAGCACCGCGTTTTCCAGCTGGTGCGCGTCGATCAGCACGGGCCACAGGCCGGCGCCGGCGACCACCTCGACCTCGATGCCCGGCCCGGTCGTGCGCCGCACCAGATCCTCCATCCCGCGGATCAGGCGGTTGGGATCGGTCGGCTTGGGATCCAGGGTCTGACGCCGCGAGAAGGCCAGCAACCGGTGCGTCAGGGCCGCCGCGCGTTTCGCCGCCCCTTGCGCCGCCACCGTGAACCGCTCCACCTCGGCATGACGCCCCTGCGCAATCCGGTTGGTGATCAGTTCCAGGCTGCCGCTGATGCCGGCCAACAGGTTGTTGAAGTCGTGGGCGATGCCGCCGGTCAGCTGTCCGACCGCCTCCATCTTCTGGCTCTGGCGCAGCGCCTCCTCGGCCTGCATCAGGGCGCTGGTGCGCTCGGCGACCTGTTCTTCCAGGGTCTCGTTGAACCGCGCCAGTTCGGCCGACTGGCGGCGCAGGTCCTCGATGTCGGTGTTGGACCCGACCCAGCGCAGGATACGCCCCTCTTCGTCGTGCACGGGCTCGGCCCGCACCATGAAGGTGCGATAGACGCCGTCGTGGCGGCGGATGCGGAACTCGTTCTCATAGACCTGGCCGCTGGCCAAGGCCTGGACCCATCGCTCGGACGCCCAATCCAGGTCGTCCGGGTGAACGACCTTGCCCCATCCGGTCGTGCCGTCCAACGCGCCCTCTGCAAGGCCAGAGTAGGCATAGACCTGGGGGTTGAACCAATACAGCGACCCGTCCGCCCAACTGGCCCAGATCTGGATCGGCGTGGCTTGGGCGAAGACCCGGAACTGGGCCTCGCTGTCGCGCAGGGCCGCCTCGCTTCGGGCGCGCTCGGTCGCCGTACGCACCCGCTCGGCCACGTCGCGCATCAGGCGCAGATCGCTGTCGGTGTAATGGCGCGGCGTCGCATGGTTGACGAACACCATCGCCACGACCCGCCCCTGTTCCATCAGCGGCATGTTGACGAACGACCCGGCGCTGATGGCCCTCAGGGCCTCGGCCGTATCCGCCGTGCGGGGATCGCGGGCGACGTCGTCGATCGCCACCGTCTCGCCGCGCTTGATGTCCTCGATATAGGACCCGTAGTCGCGGAACGACAGGACGCCGGCGATGCTGTTCACCCCCGGCTGGTTGAAGTCGCGCGCGATGGTAATCGTCTCGGCGACCGTGTCCACCGTGCCGTATCCGGCCCGGCTCACGCCCATGGTGCGGGCCAGAACCTGGGCGGAGGCCTGGGCGATGTCGCCGGCGTCGGTCAGATCGCGGATCGCGTCGTTCAGCTCCAGCAACGCGTTCTGACGCGTCTCGCTCTGCTTTCGCTCGGTGATGTTGTTGAACAGGATAGCGACCTGCCAGGCGCCCGGCTGGCCGATCCGCAGCGCCTGCACGTCATACCAGCGACCAAAGATGTCGGCCGGGTTCTCGAACCTGACCGGCTCGCCCGTGCGCGCCACCCCGCCGTAGAGATCGAACCAGTGCTGCTCCAGCCCCGGCGCGATCTCGCTGACCCATTTGCCGTAAGGGTCGACCAGGCCGGTCATCTCCTCGAAGGCCTTGTTGCCCTCGACGATCCTGTAATCGACGGGCCGGTCGGCCGCGTCGAACTTCATCTCGATGACGCAGAAGCCTGTCGCCATCGCCGCGAACAGGGCGCCGTATCGCGCTTCGCTCAGCGCCAGCGCCTGGTCCGCCCGGTGGCGATCCGACACATCCATCCCCTGGATGAAAACGCCCCAGACCCGACCGTCCTCCTTCAGCGGCTGGAAGACGAAATCGACGTAGCGGTCCACGACCTCGCCGCCCGGCTCGGCCTGAACGGCGTACAGGGCGCTGTCGGCCCGGTGCGCCTCGCCGCTGCGGTAAACCTGGTCCAGCAGATCCAGATAGCCTTGCGCCACCGCATCGGTCAGCACCTCGCCCACCGTGCGCCCGATCACCTCGCGGTGGCCGATCACCTTCTGGTAGTTGGGATTGGTCAGCTCGAACCGATGGTCCGGCCCCGTGACCAGCGCCATGAACCCCGGCGCATGGGCGAACATCTGGGCCAGCTGGCTGCGATTGATGCCGATAGACAAGGCGTGGTCAGAGCCGGTGTTGGACAACGAATTCCCCCAAGGACTTTTGTCCGTTGATCACAGAACCCAAAGCGCGCCGCACGGTTGCAGCGCAATGTGTCCGACGCCGGACATAGCGCTCTATCGCCGCGTTTCTGTGGACAAGACAAGACGCTGATCCGCAATCGCGAATTTGATCCGTCCACCGATGTTCACAGGCTTGTCCACCGCCGCCGGGCCAATCGTGCACACTGGGGCGAGTTCGGGCGCTTGCCTCATAGCCGGTTTCGTCCGAACGTCAACAGGCCAAGGGACACGGGGCAGCGGAAATCCAGGGAGACCTGGACCTCCAGCGAACCGGCCCGGCTCTCCGACCCGGCGCTTCGGGCGATCTTCGGATCGTAACGTGCGACAGGCGGGATCCAGGCTCCAGTCTTCGACGGTCTTTGGATCGACGGCAGACAGGAGAACCGGATCGGGATCGACGGACGACGCGGACTAAAATGCCGCGGGACGCCGAAGACCAGGAGCGCGACAGGATACAGCCGACCGCCCTTTCGGGTTCGCCCGAAACGACGCTGACGCCAAGGTCCAGACCCGAACGGCCAAGTCCAACCCGGACTTGGCGAGGGGACGAAGCTGACGGGTCCGCCCGCACGCTTCGTCCCCTCGCTCAATTGGGGCGCCGACAACGCGGCGGACTGACGCCCCGCCTTCCCAAGGCCCCTATCGCCTCGTAAGTCAGGGGCATGAGCTTGTTGGGGAATCGCCTGCTGACCCGTCGCCGTGCGCTGATCGCGGGCGGGGCGGCTGTGGCGGCGGGGGCGATCGGGCTTAGGGCCTGCGGGCGGGCCGAGGCGCCGGTCGACGAACAGGGCCGGGTGCGTTTGCGTTTCGCGACCGACTGGCGCGCCCAGGCCGAACAGGGCGGCTTCTATCAGGCGCTCGCCAGCGGGGCCTATGAGAAGCGCGGGCTGAACGTCCAGATCGTCCAGGGCGGCCCCGGCGTGAACGTGCCGCAACTGCTGGCCTCGGGCGCGGTCGAACTGGGCATGGGCTCCAACAGCTTCATCCCCCTGAACCTGGTCGCGTCCGGTGCGCCGGTGAAGGCGGTCGCCGCCTTCTTCCAAAAGGACCCGCAGGTCCTGATGGCCCATCCCGACGCGGCGCTGGAGACCATCGCCGATCTGGCCGGCCGACCCTTCCTGCTGTCCGAGGCCGGGATCAGCACCTTCTGGGTCTGGCTGAAGGCCAAATACGGCTTTACCGACGAGCAGCTGCGCCCCTTCGCCTATGACCCCGCCGCCTTCATCGCCAATGCGCGGGCGGTGCAGCAGGGCTATCTGACCAGCGATCCCTACGCCATCGAACAGGCGGCCGATTTCGACCCGCGCGTCTTTCTGCTGGCCGACGAGGGCTATCCCTCCTACGCCGCCATGGTCCTGGCGCCCAACGCCTTCGCCCGCGACAATGCCGCGGCGCTGCGCAGCTTCATCGCCGCCTCTGCGGAAGGGTGGCGCGACTATATCCGGGGCGACGCCTCGGCCGCCGACGCCCTGATCCGCAAGGACAACCCGGACATGACCCAGGCCGTGCTGGATCAGGCCCGCGAACGCCTGCGCGACTACGCCATCGTCGATGGCGGCGACGCGGCGCTTTACGGCCTGGGCGCCCTGACCGAGGAACGCTGGCAGGCCTTCTTCGACGTGACCTCGAAAGCCGGGGTTTACGAGGCCGGTCTGAACTGGCGCGACGCCTTCACCGACAACTATCTGCCCGGTCGCGGCTGACACGCGGTCGTTGTCGAATCCTGACTTCACATTAGCGCGGGATTAAGGGTCCGAGCCCTAGTGTGTGCGCTGGAATTCCTCTCCGGAGAGCCGCCGTGCGCCGCGCCCTCGCAGTTTCGATCGTCCTGACCGCCGTCAATCTGGCGGCCGGCGCCGCCGTGGCGCAACAGGCGCCGACCAACGCGTCGGGCCTGCGCTACCTGTCCTGGCCCGGCAAGCCGCCGGTCGCCGCCCGTGCGACGCCGACGCCCGCCGTCATTCAGGCCGAGGCCCCCGCCCCGACCGTGACCGCCGCCAATCGCACCCTGCCCGGCGCCATTCCCCTGGCCCGCCTGTCGCCCGCGCCTTCGGTCACCCCCTCGATCTCCACGCCGCGCAGCAACGGCCTGACGCCCGCCAGCGCCTGGATGCCCCAGCGTGCGCCGACGCCGGCCGAGCCTGCGCAGGTCGCACCCGTAGAGGCCGCACCCGTCGAAACCGCCCCGGCGCAGGCGACGGCGACGCGCGTCGCGCCCTCGCCCTATGTACCGGAGCCGCAGCCTTCCACACCTCAACCTCAGCCTGAACCTCAGATGCGGGCCGAGCCTGCGCCCGTCCCGCAACAGGCCGCGCAGGCCGAGCCCCAGCCCACGCCCCAGCCGGCGGTCGCCGACCCGATGGCCCCGCGCCGCGACGCCCCCATCTATCGCCTGCAACGGCCCCAGGCCGGCGCGCCGCTGGACGCCGCCGCCGCCGCCGTCGCCGCCAGCGGTCAGGCCGCCTCGACGCCCACAGCCGGCGACAACAGCGCGCGCTACTATTCGGTCCACCGCCAGGCCGGCCGTCACCCCGACGCCATCCCTGCGCCGCAGCAGACCTACCTCGACGCCCTGCCCGTCCAGATGGCCCAGACGCCGCAATCCAGCGACCTGGCCCAGCCGGACGGTCCGCCTGCCCTGATCCGCAACGCCAACGGCGCCCTGCGCGCCGTGCCACAGACTGAAGCCGACAACCTGCCATGAGCGATCGCGCCGTGATCGAACCTGCCGAGATCAAGGGCTCGCGCCTGCCCGAACTGATCGCCCTGGCCAGTGAGGAGTCCAGCGAGAAGCGTCGTCTGCTGCTGCGCGAACTGACGGCCCACTTCTTCGGCGCGCCTTCGCCCAACGCCAATGAAACCGCGCTCTACGGCACGGTTCTGGCCAAGCTGTCGGCCGAGATGGAGGTCGCGGTCCGCGCCGAACTGGCCGCCCGTTTCGCCCAGGCCCCCAACGCCCCCCACAGCCTGATCCGCCGTTTCGCCGACGACGAGATCGAGGTCGCCGAACAGGTTCTGCGCGCCTCCACCGTCCTGACCGACGAGGATCTGATCCAGGTCGTGCGCAAGCGCAGCCAGGGCCATCTGCGCGCCGTCTCGGGCCGCGCGACGGTGTCCGAGGCGGTCTCTGACGTCATCGTCGAGCACGGCGACGACGACACCTTGAATACCCTGCTGCGCAACGACGGCGCCCAACTGTCGCGCGCCGCCTCCGAAACCGCCATCGAGCGCGCCAAGGCCAACCCGGCCCTTCACGCCGCCACGGTCGAGCGCCAGAGCCTGCCCGCCGACCTGCTGAACGAGATGTATTTCGTGGTCGAGGCCCGGCTGCGTCACCAGATTCTGGAACAGAACGCGCGCATGGATCCGGCCCTGCTGGAGGCGGCGCTCGCGGCCGGCCGCACCCGCGTTGCGACCGACGACGGCGCCCTGCCGGCCGACTATGCCGAGAACCTGGCCTATATCGACGAGCTTCAGGCCGCCGGCCAGCTGACGCCCCAGACCCTGATCCGCTTCCTGCGCTCCAACGGCCGCACGCCCTTCCTGATCGCCCTGTCAAAGCTGGCCGACATCGACTTCCACACCGCGCGCGGCATCGTCGAGCGCAAGGATCTGGATGCCCTGTCGGTGGTCTGCAAGGCGGCCGACATGGACCGCGCCGTCTATCTGACCTACGCCGTCGCCGTCCTGGGCGCCGAGGACAATCCGATGGGCAAGGCCGCCGCCTATGGCCGCATGTACGGCGAACTGACCCGCGACGCGGCCCTGCGTACCCTGCGCTTCTGGCGCATGCGCCGGACCGCCCAGGCGGCGTAAGCCAGACAGGCCGACGTCTCCCTCCCCCTGCAGGGGAGGGTGGTCGCGCAGCGACCGGGTGAGACCGGCCCGGCACGGGTGCACTCCTTTGACAGACCAGGTCCGTGGGACGTCGTCCGGTTGTCCCCGGCCCCTACCCTGTTTCAGAGCGGCCCAAAGCTTTCCGAAGATTCACGTGCAAACCGGTGGTCAACCTCAGAACATCCTGTGAGCGAGTCTTGGGAGAACGACCATGAGAGACAGGCACGTCGTCGCATCGGCGATTTTGATGTCGTCGCTCGTATGCGGTGCAGCGATCGCACAGACGGCGCCTGCGATCACCAGTCGTGACGTGATTGGCGAATGGTCGCTCAGGATGACGCCCGCCGAGGGCGACGGACGCACGATCACCTTCAAGTCCAAAAACGGCGGCCCACTCGTTCAACCACTCTCGATAACGGCGCGATCAGGCGATCGGCTGAACTGCACAATCGATGCCGAACCAGCCCAGTGCAGGATAAGAAACGGCAGGCTCGTAATCGCGACAGGCGCGAACGGCATGCGGATGACCTTCACACTCACAGATCGAACACGTCAGGGATTCGCCGGGGCGGTCGATCTGAGGGTCCGTCTGCTGCCCATCGGCGGGCCTATCGGCACAGTCGATATGGTGCGTCGCTAGCCGCATCCAGCGCCTCGGCCGCCTGCCCCCGAGCAACGGAAAGGCATCACACAAAGGCCCAAAAGAAAAACGCCCGCCTCCTGATGGAAGCGGGCGTCTCCAGACCGAAAACGGTTCGGCTTATTTCTTCGCGCGGGTTCCGGCGGCGCGGGCGGGCTTGCGGCCGCCCTGGCCCAGGCCCATCGACTTGGCCAGTTCCGAACGCGCCTTGGCGTAGTTCGGGGCGACCATCGGATAGTCTTTAGGCAGACCCCATTTGGCCCGGTATTCTTCGGGGCTCATGTCGTATTTGGTGCGCAGGTGGCGCTTCAACGACTTGAACTTGCGGCCGTCTTCCAGGCAGATCAGGAAATCGGGCGCGATCGACTTGCGGATCGGCACCGCCGGTTCCTTGGGTTCAGGTTCGGCCTCGACCGGACCGTTCGACACACCCGACAGGGCGGCGTGAATATTGGCGATAAGCGCAGGCAGGGCCTCTGCCGAGACCGAGTTATTGCCGACATAGGCCGACACGATGTCTGCGGTCATCTCCAGCAGTTCGGGCTTATCTTCCATTATCGGCTTCGCTTTCCTGATTTATTGAGTTCGGCTGATTCTCCAACCGAACGACCCCAATAGCGTCATAGGGTTGTTTCGCCGCGAAAGCAAACACGCGTATAAGCGGTGTGATATGCACGTCTATGCATTCGACATTAGTGATCAGACCTATCGACCGAAGTCTTCGGCCAGCACCATCATCGCCGCCCGCTCCGGCGCCGAATATTCATCGACGGCGTCATCCTCACCGTCGCGAATGGCGCGCAACAGCGTGGGCGTCAAGGCCGAGGACAAAGACCAGTTCCAGTAACGCAGCACGGTCTGGGCGCGATCGACGGCCAGCATTTCATAGGTGATCTGCACACGCTCCCAGTCGGGATGGATCTTGCCGTCCGCCGTCGTCTCGGGCCGCCGCATCGAGCGCCACAGATTGGTCAGATCAACGCGCGACATCCCCGTCGCCTTGCACAGGATCGCCAGCGGCTCGCCGCCAGGATCGCCCAGCAGCTTGGCCCCCGTCAGCGGTTTGATCCCCGCCAGGAAGGCGATCTCGGACGCCGTCTCGCGTGTCAGGCCATCGTTGGCGGCGACCATGACGGCGTGTTCCAGGTTGTCGAACGGGCTCTTTTCGATGGCCGCGCGATTGCGCTGGCGGCGCTCGATAAACTGAAGCGCCTTGCGCGCGACAGGATCGGACCAGCTTTCGTCATTGGCGATGGCGAAGACGTCCTCGGACGCCTCCTGCATGACTTCGCGCGACACGGCGAACCGTTGCAGAATGGTGCGGCGATCCTCGGGCGCGCACCACCAGAACATGACATAGGCGCCCGACGGCCTCAGCTCGGGCCGCTTCAGCAAGGGGCTGCACAAGCCCGGCGACTGGCGGCTAAGGCCCACCACCGTCTCGATGCCTAGTTGAGACAGGCGCGCGGTCGTGTTGCGCAGCACCGCCTCAATCACCTCCATCTCGCCGAAGGAGAACAGGGTCTCGGTCACGATCTCCGACAGGCCCCGACGCACGGCCAGCAGCATCCGGTGTTCGAAACTGGCGTCGCGCGCACAGCCGACGATCTCCGCATCGCTCAGCGAAGCGCATTGTTCGATCAGCAGGCCGGCGATGTCCGGATCGTCGCGCAACAGGATGCGCGCCACGCTGTTGGGCAGTTCGGCCAGCGGCGCCAGACGCGCCGCCACGCGTTTGCGCTCATCGTGCGAGGCCAGCCGCAGCATCTCGACCAGCAGGTCGCCCGTCACCGCCCGCTCGAAGGCGTTGATGCGGCTGGCGGGCAGGGACACGACGTCGGCCAGACGCTTCAGCAGCGCCCGGCGCGCACGCAGCGGCGGCGGCGTCACCTCTTCCCCGATCATGGCTGCCAGATCGCCCATCCCCCCACCTTAGAAGCGAGCGGTTAACCGGGCGTGAGCCGGATCAAAGCCCTTCGAAAAGCGCGGTCGAAAGATAGCGTTCTGCGAAGGACGGGATGATTACCACGATGGTCTTGCCCGCATTCTCCTCGCGCGCGGCGATGCGGAAGGCGGCGGTCAGGGCCGCGCCCGAGCTGATGCCGACGGGGATGCCCTCGACCCGCGCGGCCTTTCTGGCCATGTCGAAACTGTCGTCATTGGACACCTGTTCGACCCCATCGACCACCGACGGATCATAGATGGCGGGCACGAATCCGGCGCCGATGCCCTGGATCTTGTGCGGGCCGGGCGTGCCGCCGGACAGCACCGGAGAGGCCTCGGGCTCGACGGCGATGAACTGCACCGACGCCTTCTTTGCCTTCAGCGCCTGGCCCACGCCCGAGATGGTGCCGCCGGTGCCGACGCCGGCGACGACGATGTCCACCGCCCCGGCCGTGTCGTTCCAGATTTCCTCGGCCGTCGTGACGCGGTGAATGGCCGGGTTGGCCAGGTTCTCGAACTGCGACGGACTGATGGAGTTCGGCGTGGTCTCCAAAAGTTCCTGCGCCCGCGCGATCGCGCCCTTCATCCCCTTTTCGGCCGGCGTCAGCTCCAGCCGCGCGCCCAGCAGCGCCAGCATCTTGCGTCGCTCGATCGACATGCTTTCGGGCATGCACAACGTCAGCTTCAACCCCTTGGCCGCCGCCACGAAGGCCAGGGCGATGCCGGTGTTGCCGCTGGTCGGCTCGATCAGCACCGTGTCCTGATTGATCTTGCCCGCCTCCTGCAGCGCCTCGACCATGGCCACGCCGATCCGGTCCTTGACCGAGGCGATCGGGTTGAAGAACTCCAGCTTGGCCAGCACCGTCGCCTTCGTATCGTATTCCGCCGACAGACGCGGCAGACGCACGATCGGGGTGTCGCCGATGGTGTCGACGATCGAGTCATAGACCTTGCCCCGGCCCTTCTTCAGGTGGCGGGACGCATCATAGCTGAAGTCGGTCATGGAAAAGGTCTCCTCGAATGCTGGCGCACAACAGATAAGGCCTTGCCGGCCCACGCAAGGGGTGACGCGCGATGATTTCTGCGAACGACCGTCAGAACCCTTGACCTAAAGCCAGCCGGCGGCCCGCAGATTGGCCACCCGCGCGCGCGACACCGGCGCCGTCAGACCACCGGTCAGGGCCAGGCGCAGGTTACGGCCGTCCTCGACGACCCCGACGATGGCCGCGCGCGCCACCCACCACGAGCGATGGGTCTGAAGTCCCTCGACGCCCTTCAACGCCGAGACGGCCTGCGACAGCGACATCAGAACAAGCTGCGACCCCCGCGTCGTGTGCACGCGCACATAATGATCCTCCATTTGCAGGCAGATCAGGTCGCGCCCCAACCCCGTGGGCAGGGTGCGCGCGAAGCCCGGATCGCCTTCAACCGCTCGCGTCGCCGCAGCGGACGTCCGCATCCGTAACAGGGCGTAGAGCGCTACATAGACAGCCCCGATCAGCAGGGCCTGCCCATACCATTCGACCCAGCCGACACGTTGGCGAATGCCGGGCCACAGGACCACGGCGATGATCCGGCTGATTACGGCGGTCGGCCCGCTGGCGACGACGATCAGCATGGGCAGCCAGAACTGCATGGACACGCGTCTGCGGCGCATCCTGGGCCAGGCCCAGCGGATCGCAGCCCCGAACACCGCGCCGCTGATCACCAGAACCGCCGTCCAATAGCCGATCCGCACCGCCAGCCCGTCGTTGAAGAAGCTGCCGAAGGGACCGACCGCGCCCAACACCACCCCCGTCACGGCGCAGGCCGCCAGATCGACGGCCCAGGCGCGCGGCGTATTCAGTCTGTCAGCGGCGTTCTGCGTCATCGTCCCTCCCCTCGTCAGCCCACTATCGTCGAACCCTTCGCCCGTCCACGCACCCGTTCGCCCATTGGCGAAATGCGGCTGGCGCTCGCTCCGTCTTGCCCCGAACAGCGGGTCATCTCGACCAACGGAAACCGACATGCCCCATCGCTCACCGCCCCAAAACCTGACCGCCGGCCTCAGCCTGGCCCTGATGCTTCTGGCCGGCGCCGCATCCCCCGTGCAGGCGACGGCGTCACAAGCCCAAGGCCCGGCGCGCGCCCAGACCGATCCGCAGGCGCCCGACCAGGTCTTCACCTTTCCCGGCGGACCGGATGGCGCGGTGGAGGCCGGGGTCTGGCTGCCGAGCCGCCGCGCCGATGGCCGGCCGGCGCCCCTGATCGTTATCTCGCACGGCAACGGCGGCGGCTTGCGCAGCCATGCCGACACCGCCAGAGCCCTGGCCGACGTCGGCTTCGTGGTCGCCGCCCTGACCCATCCCGGCGACAACTATCGCGACATGAGCCGCTCCACCCAACTGACCAATCGCGCGCCCCAGCTCAGCCGCCTGATCGACTATATGACCGGCGACTGGCGCTCGCGGCCGGGCGGCGTCGCCATCGATCCGAACCGCATCGGCGCCTTTGGCTTCTCGGCGGGCGGCTTCACGGTCACCTCAGCCATTGGCGGGGTCTCGGACGCGGCGGCCATCGGAGACCATTGCCAGGCCCATCCCGGTTTCTTCGCCTGCCGCCTGCTGGACGCGATGGGGATCGACCTGTCGACCTGGCGTCCGCGTGCGAAGGACGACCGGATCAAGTCGGCCGTCATCGCCGCCCCGGCCCTGGGTTTCTCCTTCACGTCCGACAGCCTCGCCGCCGTGCGCATTCCGGTTCAGCTGTGGCAGGCGGGCGCCGACGACATTCTGCCCGCGCCCTATAATGTAGAGCCGATCCGCGATCGGCTGGGCGCCGCGCCCGAGTACCACCGCGTCGAAGGCGCAGGTCATTACGACTTCCTGCCGCCCTGCTCGCCGGCCCTGGCGGCCGAGGCGCCGCAGATCTGCACGCCGACGCCACACTTCGACCGCGCCGATTTTCACAGGGACCTCAATCGCGAGATCGTCCGCTTCTTCCAGCGAACGCTGTAGCGCCGCGGGGACCGGCCTAGGCGAAACCGATACGGATGACCATGGCTCTTGCCGCCCCACGCAAGGTGTGACGCGCGATGATTTCTGCGCAAACCTTTCAGAGCGGCTATGTCAGCCTATATGTCGCCGTCGCGCGAACCGAGATTTCCGTCCTTGCCCCACACCCGTCCGCCCTCCGACCCCGGCCTGACCCCGGAGATCGCCGAACTGGTCGCCGAGGTGTGGGCCGACACGGCCTCCCAGACCCAGATCCAGATGGACGATCCCGTCGCGCCCAAGGTCGAGGATGCGCCGACGCCCGAGACCCGTACCATCGCCGACGAGTTGCGCTATCGCCTGAAGCAGCAGTCGCTGCTGGCGCGTTTCGGCGAGGTGGCCCTGCGCGAACGCGATCGTCAGGCCCTGCTCGACGCCGCCTGCGTGGTCTGCGCCGACGGCCTGGAGACGCCCCTGTCCAAGGTGCTGATCCACAACGAAAGCCGTGACCGGCTGGTCCTGGTCGCCGGCGTGGGCTGGAGCGGCGAGGTCGAGGGTCACGCCTCGCTAGGCGTCGAGCTGGATTCGCCGGCCGGCTACGCCTTCCAGACCGGAAAGCCGCTGATCTCCAACCATCTGGAGAACGAACAGCGCTTCCATACCCCCAAGCTTCTGGCCGACCACGGCGTGCGGCGCGCCATCAATGTCCTGATCCGGCCCGAACTGGACGGCGAACCCTGGGGCGTGCTGGAGGTCGATAGCCCCGAAGAGGGCCAGTTCGACGCCCGCGACGCCCTGTTCCTGGACGCCTTCGCCGCCGTCGTCGGCGCCGCCATCGCCCGCCAGCAGACCGAGCAGCGGCTTCTGGCCGCCATCGAACATCAGGCCCTTCTGACGCGAGAGGTCAGCCACCGGGTCAAGAACAGCCTATCTCTAGTCTCCAGCCTGCTGTCGATGCAGGCGCGCGGCGCGGCCTCCGACGAGGTGCGCGCCGCTCTGGCCACGGCCGGATCGCGCATCCAGGCCATCAGCGAAGTCCATGATCAGCTGTGGCGCGGCGCCGACGTCCAGACCGTGATCCTGTCCGACTTCCTGTGCCAGCTGTGCGAGGCCATCGACGCCGGCAGCGACCGCCATGTCGTCACCTGCGAGGCGTCCGATGCTCCGCTGGGCGCCGACATCGCCATCCCGCTCGGTCTGATCGTGAACGAGCTGGTCACCAACGCCATCAAATACGCCTATGGCCCCGAGGGCGGCGTCGTTGCGGTCACAGGCCGCATCGCCGACGGACGCCTGACCGTCACGGTCGCGGATCAGGGCAAGGGCTTCGACCTAATCGCCGCCCGCAGCGACCGCAGCCTGGGCATGCGCGTGATCGACAGCCTGGTCCGCCAGATCGGCGGCACGATCGAGAACCGAACCCAAGGCGTCGGCGCGATCCTGGTGGTCGAGGCCCCGGCGACCTAGCGCTCCAGCACCGCGCGCCCCGGATCGAAGCCGACGACCTCGCGGATGACGATCATGCTCTTGAAGCCGCGCACGCCCTTTTCGGGGACCAGTTCGCGGATGCCGAAGGCTTCATAGTCCTGCATGGAGCGGACGGCGACGGTCAGCAAATAGTCGGTTTCGCCCGTCACGTCCCAAGCGCCTTGCACCTCCGGGCTGGCCTTCATGGCGCGCTGGAAGGCGTCCATGACCTTACGATCCTGGGTGTTCATCTCGACCTGGACATGCAGGACGATGCGCGGCTCGACCCGGGCGGGATCAATGACGGCGACGTCGGCGGCAATGACGCCCTCGGCCCGCAGGCGACGCAAGCGGCGCAGGACGGCGGATTCCGATAGGCCCACCGCCTCGGCCGTCACCCGCGCCGGCTCCAGATTGTTGCGCCGGACCCGCATCAGCAGCTTATGGTCGAAATCGTCGAGCGTGACGAAATTCGTCATTACAGGGTCTCCATTGACGATTTCCGTCGCATTCAAGCGGAAACTCGCCGGGAAGCGCAAGCGGCGTTACGCTAGCTTTACGCCATGACGTCGCTGGCCCTGAAAACCCATCTGAACTCGCCGCTGGCGGCGCGCTTGATCCCCTATCTGGCGCTGTTTGCGGGCATGGTGACGCTGGCGTGCGGCACCTCCTTCGCCAAGACCCTGTTTCCGGTCATCGGGGCGGAGGGGACCTCGGCCTATCGCGTCGGGATTTCGGCCGTTCTGCTGGTCGCCGTGTTCCGGCCCTGGCGGTTCCGCCTGACACGCGCGGACCTGGGCGCCATTGCGCTTTACGGCGTCGTGCTGGGGGCGATGAACCTCAGCTTTTACATGGCCCTGCGCACCATTCCGCTGGGTCTGGCCATCGCCATCGAGTTCATGGGGCCCCTGACCCTGGCCCTGATCCATTCGCGCAAACCCATCCATTTCGCCTGCATTGGTCTGGCGGTCGTGGGGCTGGGCCTGCTGCTGCCGATCAAGGCGGGGGCCGGCGCGCTGGACCCTGTCGGCATGGCGCTGGCGGCCTTCGCCGGCCTGTGCTGGGCGCTGTACATCGTCTTCGGCAAGCGGCTGTCGCACCTGCACGCCGGTCAATCGGTGGCGCTGGGCATGAGCGTCGCCGCCATGGTCGTCGTGCCGTTCGGCGTGGCCCATGCGGGCGCCGCCCTGCTGAACCCCGCCATCATCCTGGCGGGCGTGGCGGTGGCGATCTTCTCCAGCGCCCTGCCGTATTCGCTGGAAATGGTCGCTTTGCGCAGCATCCCCAAACGCACCTTCGGCGTGGTGCTCAGCGCCGAGCCGGCGGTCGGCGCCCTGGCCGGGCTTCTGATCCTGCACGAGCATCTGACCGGCCAGCAGTGGCTCGCCATCGCCGCCATCGTCGCCGCGTCGGTCGGCGCCATCGCGACGACGCGGGAAACGAAGATCGAGCTGGAGCCGAGCGCGCCCTGAGATCACGCAAAAAATCTACGTGAGATTGCGCTTGAATGCTTTCGCCTCAAAAGCGATGGATGCTCATGGACGAATTCAAAATCGCCGGGCCGGAAATCGCGCGCTGGTTGAGACAAGATAAATCCGATCCTGCTCTTATGATCGGCGCCCTCTTCGACGATGGAGCCAACGAGACAGCTTGGGAAATCGCCTCGGCATCTGCAGAGACTCTGGTCCTTATCCAGCCGGAAAGCGGCGCAAGAAAACCGGTCTCTGCGCGTGTTTTGACCGGAGGCGCCGTGATCACAACTGGCCGCGCCGCTCCTTTGGCGGTCGCCGTCCTTCAGGCCAGATATCCGTTGGAAATGCAGATGGCTGAACTTCAGCCCTATTTAAACGGCGAGCTATCCACGCCCTTGGACGCTCCACGCGTACTGGCCGTAGTCAGGGATTGGCAAGAAGGCCACCTTCCAGACGCCGACGACAGAATGGCGCAGGCCCAGCTTCTGAAAGCCAATCGCCAATGGCGGCTGGGCGCCCGTATCGCCGCCGATTGGTGGAAAGCCGTTCAGCCTCTGTCGGCTCCGCCCGCCGACATCGTGATCCATCTTGCACGCTTCCTGCGAGAATCGCGCGAGCACCGGGCGGCTTTGACCCTGATCGAAGACTTCATGGGGCGCAGCCCGGCTATCAGCCTTAATCAACGGATCAGATTGGAAATCCAGACAGCTGCCCTCAACGCTGACATCTTCGAGCATCGATCCAAACGTCGAGATGATCGATATCTCGAAAAGGCAAACCAGAACGCGCGGCGCGCCTTCGGTTTATGTCAGAACCAGGATACCGATCCGAAGCTATCCGAGTCGGTTCGCAACCTCTTTCACCGTCTGGACAGCCTCGGCCTCAACCGCCGCTAGCCCGTCTCAGAATTCTTCCCAGTTCGGAGGCGGGGTGGTCAGAACTCCTCCCAACCGGATGTCTGCGCGGCCGCGCCGCCGCTGGCGAAGGCCCGGATCCGGGCGCGTTCGCGGGCCAGGGGGACGGGGGCGGCGGCTTGCGACAGGTCATGGACGCGGGCCTGAGCGGGCGCCTCGCCCGTCTCGAACCGTTCGACCAGCAGGGCCAGCTGTTCTGTTTCGGACTTCAGGCTCATGGCGGCGGCGGTCGTCTGTTCGACCATGGCCGCGTTCTGCTGGGTGACCTGGTCCATCTGGTTGACGGCCGTATTGACCTGGCTCAGCCCTGTCGCCTGTTCCTGAGCCGAGGCGGCGATCTCGCTGACCAGGGCGTCCATCTCCGCCACCTTGACCGCAATCGCCGACAGGGCGGCACCGGTCTCGTCGACCAACTTGACCCCTTGCGCCACCTCCTGGCCGGAGGTGGTGATCAGGGTCTTGATCTCCTTGGCGGCTTCCGCCGAACGCTGCGCCAGCGCCCGCACTTCGGAGGCGACGACGGCGAAGCCGCGGCCGGCTTCGCCCGCCCGCGCCGCCTCGACCCCGGCGTTCAGGGCCAACAGATTGGTCTGGAACGCGATCTCGTCGATCACGCCGATGATGTCGCTGATCTGGGTCGAGCTGCGCTTGATGCCGTCCATTGCCGCGATCGCCTGGCGCACGACCTCGCCCGACCGATCCGCCTCGGCGCGCGCGCCTAGGGCCGCAGCCGAGGCCTGTTTGGCGCCGTCCGCGCTGCGTTTAACCGTGGCGGTGATCTGGTCCAGCGCCGCCGCTGTTTCTTCCAGACTGGCGGCCTGCTGTTCGGTGCGGCGCGACAGGTCGTCGGACGCGCTGGAGATTTCGCCCACCCCGCCCCTCAGACCCGACACGGCCCGAAGCGCCTGGCCCATCGTCTGGCGCAGGCTTTCGACCGCAGCATTATAATCGTCGCGCACCCGCACATGGTCGCCCTTCACCGGCGCATCGATCCGCGCAGTCAGGTCGCCGGCCGACAGCTTGTTCAGCACCCCCGCCAGGGCGTCGACCAGCAGGGTCTGGGCGCTTTCCGCCTCGACCCGTTCGGCCTCGCGGCGCGCGGCCTCCTGCTCGTCGGCGGTGATGTCGATGGCCAGTTTGATGACCTTGGCCGGCCGCCCGTCTGGGCCGAACACCGGATTGTAGGAGGCCTGCAGCCAGACCTCGCGGCCGCCCTTGGCCAGGCGGCGGAACTTGCGCGCCAGGAACTGTCCCGCGTTCAGCTCGCGCCAAAAGGCGGCGTAGTCGGGCGAAGCCGCCTCGGCCGGGTCCATGAAGGTCCTGTGGTGGGCGCCCCGGATCTCGTCCAGACTATAGCCCATCGTGGTCAGAAGGTTCTGGTTGGCGTCGATAATGGTGCCGTCCAGGTTGAACTCGATCACCGCCTGCGACCGACCGATGGCGGCCATCTTGCCGTCCAGATCGACCAGCCGATCCTGCATGTCCGACGACTTCGGTTTACGCGCGAACATAGGTTGCAACCTCTTCGCTATCGGCCGGCCCCCGCCCGCCTGGGTTGCAAGATTAGCCCTCTAATTAGTTGAAAAATCGTTGCCCGCTTGAGCTGCAATCGAGACGCAATAATCGCTGTCTTATCCCCCGCCTCCCAGCAGCGCTTCATCGGTCGTTAACCACGTTGCCGCATCTGTTGAGGCCTGTTCCTGGGGTCTGATTTTTGCGCAATCTCGTCGCCGCCGTCGAAGCGATCGATCCGCTGGTCGTGACCGGCAAGGTCGCGGGCGTATCAGGCCTGCTGATCGAGTCGCGCGGCGGCCTGTCGCGCCTCGCCGTCGGCGCTCGGGCCGAGATCGGGCGGCGCGGCCACGATCCCCTGCCCGCCGAGGTGGTCGGTTTTCGCGATTCCAAGGCCCTGCTGATGCCCTTCGGGCCGGTCGAGGGCGTGGCCCCCGGCGCCGAAATCCGCATCATCGACCAGGCCGCCAGCGTGCGCCCGACCACCGCCTGGCTAGGCCGGATCATCGACGCCTTCGGCCAGCCCATCGACGGCAAGGGGCCGTTGCCGCAAGGCCCCGCCCCCTACCCCTTGCGCGCCCCGCCCCCGCCCGCCCATTCGCGCGGCCGGGTCGGCGAGCGTCTGGACCTGGGCGTGCGGGCCATGGACGTCTTCACCACCACCTGCCGGGGCCAGCGCCTGGGCATCTTCGCCGGTTCGGGCGTGGGCAAGTCGGTGCTGCTGTCGATGCTGGCCAAGGAAGCGACCTGCGACGCCGTGGTCGTCGGCCTTATCGGCGAACGAGGCCGCGAGGTACGCGAGTTCGTGGAAGAGACCCTGGGCGAAGAGGGGCTGAAACGCGCCGTCGTCGTGGTCGCCACGTCGGACGAACCGGCCCTGAAGCGCCGTCAGTCAGCCTATATGACCATGGCCATCGCCGAATATCTTCGCGACCAAGACCTGGAAGTGCTGTGCCTGATGGACAGCGTCACCCGTTTTGCGATGGCCCAGCGCGAGATCGGGCTGGCCGCTGGCGAGCCCCCGACCACCAAGGGCTACACCCCCACCGTCTTCACCGAACTGCCCAAGCTGCTGGAGCGCGCCGGTCCCGGCCCGATCCGCCCCGACGGCACGACGGCGGCGCCCATCACCGCCCTGTTCACCGTGCTGGTGGACGGCGGCGACCATGACGAGCCGATCGCCGACGCCGTGCGCGGTATTCTGGACGGCCACATCGTCATGGATCGCAAGATCGCTGAGCGTGGGCGCTTCCCCGCCATCGACGTGTTGAAGTCCGTCAGCCGCACCATGCCCGCCTGCCAGACACCGCCCGAGCGCGAGCTGAACAAGCGCGCCCGCCAGTGCCTGAGCGCCTATGCCAATATGGAAGAGCTGATCAAGATCGGCGCCTACCGCACCGGCGCCGACCCCATCGTGGACCGGGCCATCGCGCTGAACCCGGCCCTCGAAGATTTTTTGGGTCAGGACAAGGACGATGCGACGCGTCTTTCCGATTCCTTTACCCGGCTGGAAGCAATCCTGAACCAAGGCATGATCAGGGAGTGATGATTTAGATGACCGCTTGGGCCCAATCCCTGATCCGCATCTCCAACTATGAGGTCGAGACGCTGCAGAAGCGCCTGGCCGAGATCGCCGAACGCCGCGCCGGCGCCGAACTCCGCATCGCCGTGCTGGACGCCGAGGCCGAGGGCGAACGCAACCGCGCCCGCATGGACGCCGAGGCCGGCATGATGCTGGGCGCCTATCTGAACGGCTGGAAATCAAGGAAGGCCGCCGCCGAAGGCGACCTGTCGGTGCTGGACGCCGAGGAAGCCGGCGCCCGCGACGCCCTGACCGGCGCCTTCGAAGAGCTGAAGAAGTTCGAACACGTCGCCGAAACCACCCGGCTCAACCAACTGATCGCCCTCGCCAAGCGCGAAACCGCCGCCTTCGACGAGTTGGGCCTGCGGAAGCGTGCGGTCTGACTCCAAAAATCCTCCCTCGCATCGCGGGGGAGGGGGACCGCGCGTAGCGTGGTGGAGGCGGCGGAAGTCGCACGGACCCCTGTCTTCGGTTTTTGCACGCCGCTTTCAGATCGAGTCTGAGGTCGCCCCCTCCACCGCTTCGCGGTCCCCCTCCCCCGTTCCGCTGCGCTCCTCGGGCGAGGATTTTAGTCGCCGCGCTATCCTCGCCGCCCCTCTTGCGCTCGCCGCCTGCGACCGCTTCGCCTCGGCGGAGCCGTCGCCGCCCAACGTTCCTCCGCTGAAGTCCATTGCCCCGGCGCCCTTCGGCACGGCGATCAAGGCCAGCCAGATCGACGATCCGGACTGGGTCGCGCTGGCCCGCGCCAACGTCTCCCAACTCACGCCCGAGTGGGAGATGAAGATGGAATACATCCTGGCGAACGGCCTGGACCGGCCCAACTTCGACCGGTCGGACCGTATCGCCGCCTTCGTCCGGGCCGAGGGCATGACGATGCATGGCCACACCCTGATCTGGTACGCGCAAGGCAAGGAGGCCTTCGCCGGCCTGTCGGGCGCCGCCTTCGACCGCGCCTTCGACGGCTATATCGCCACGGTCGCCGGCCGCTATCGCGGCAAGGTCCGCAGTTGGGACGTGGTCAATGAGCCGATCCTGGACGACGGATCGGGGATGCGCGACTGTCACTGGTCGGCGCAATATGGCCAGGACGGCTATATCCTGCGCGCGTTCGAAAAGGCCCGGACCGCGGATCCTGACGCCGTTCTGTTTCTCAACGAATACAATCAGGAGAGCGTGCCGGCCAAGGGCGCGCAGTTCCTGAAACTGGTCGAGCGGCTGCTGAAGTCCGGCTGTCCGCTGCAGGGCCTGGGCCTGCAATCCCATCTGTGGATCGACATCCCCGAAGGCGTCATCGCCGCCTATATGCGCGAGATCAGCCAGTTCGGCCTGCCGATCCATGTGTCGGAGCTGGACTGCACCCTGCGCACCGAAAACCGGCTGGACCTCCGCAGCCAGGCCGACCGGATCGCGGCCCAGGGCGCGCGCGTCACCGAACTGGCCTCGGCCTTTGCGGCCCTGCCCAAAGCTCAGCAATTCGCCTTCACCGTCTGGGGCCTGCGCGACACCGACAGCTGGTATCGCCAGGGCGACAAGGACGACGGCCGGGACAAGCCCCTGCCCTTCGACAGCTTCGGCCGTCCCAATCCGATGGCGGCCGCCCTCGCGGCAGGCTTCAAGACCCCGGCCTGACGACAGGCCTCTGAATACGGAGACGCCCGGCCGTCTTGCGACAGCCGGGCGTTCCTGTGCGAACCGGAGGGGGCGGCCGGTTTACTTCTTCTTGGCGGTCGCGGCGGCCGGCGCCTGGACCGAGGTCTGGGCCTGGGCTTGATGACCCCGGCGATGCGCACGCGGGGCGCGGGCCGACGGCGCGGGCGTCGTCACCGAAGCGGTCGCGGCCGGACGAGCGGTCATGGCGGTCGAGGGAGCCGGGGTCGTGCCGGCGAAGGCGGCGCCGCTGGTCAGGGCGACGAAGGCGACGGCGGAAACGGCGGCGGCGGTGCGGAAGGATTTCATGTCGATGTCTTTCGTTTGAAGGTCGAAGTCTCAGGAGTGTCGGGGGTCCTGCCGGCCGGGGACGCCGACAGGACCAGCAAGGCGTCGGGCCTTACTTCTTCTTGGCGGGCGTCACGGCGCGGTGGGTGCGGGCGTGGCTGACCCGATGATGCGCACGGGCGGAGGCGGCGGGGCGGGCGTGAGCGCCCGACGACGGGGCCGAAGGCGTGCCGGCGAAGGCTGCGCCGCTGGTCAGGATCACCAGTGCGGCGGCGCCGAAAGCGGCGGTGGAACGGAAGGACTTCATGGCGGGTCTTTCTGTGTGTTTGGCGTCCGGCCTCGTGTCGGACAGTCACTGTTTCAGACCCGCGTCCGGCCGGTTCGGGGCCGGTCGGTGTCGCCGCGTATCGTCGGCGAAGAGAATTGTGTCCGACTGTATCCGCCGCGCTTTGGCCATGAGACAGGACGACAGATCGCGCTTCTTCCCGCTCGCCGAACGCCAATGTCCCAGACCTCCGCCGCCCCTGTCCTACTGGTCGTCGACGACGATCGCGAGATCCGAAACCTGTTGTCCGACCATCTGGAGCAGCACGGGTTTCGCACGGTGAAGGCCGCCGACGGGCGAGCCATGAAGGCGGCGCTGGAGGCCGGGCCGGTCGATCTGGTGGTGCTGGACCTGAACCTGCCGGACGAGGACGGCCTGTCGTTGTGTCGCGGCATCCGCGCGGCGTCCAAGATTCCCGTCATCATCCTGACGGCGCGCGGCGATCCCATCGACCGGATCGTGGGACTGGAGATGGGCGCGGACGACTATATGGCCAAGCCGTTCGAGCCGCGCGAGCTGGTGGCCCGCATTCGCACCGTCCTGCGTCGCACCGGCGGCGAGGCGACGACGAGCGAGGGACGACACGCCGACTTCTCCGGCTGGTCGCTGGACATCGCCGCGCGGGCGCTGACGGCGCCGGACGGACGGCTGGCTCCGCTGTCGGGCGCCGACTTCGACCTGCTGCACGCCCTGGTCAGGAACGGCGGCAAGCCCCTGTCGCGCGAGCGGATCCGCGCCCTGTCCACCGTCGCCGACGCTGACGACCGCGCCATCGATCTGAGGGTCAGCCGCTTGCGCCAGAAGCTGGGCGACGACGCCAAGGCCCCGGCCCTGATCCGCACGGTGCGCAGCCTGGGCTATATGCTGGCGGGGCCCGTCACATGGCGCGCGTGAGCACCCGCCACGGCCGGGCCGAGGCCGAGACCACGCGGCTGTTCCTGCTGCTGCTGGTCGGCGCCCTGCTGGCGGCGGGCGTGACCTTCGCCGCCCTGGGCCTGAACCATCGCCATCGCCTGTCCCAGGCCCATGACTTCACCACCGCCGAACGGATCGTGGACCTGGCCGGCTCCAGCGACGATCCCGCCGTCGGCCTGACCGACGGCCTGCCGGACGCGGCGGGCCAAAGGCTGGGCGCGCCCGATCCGTCGCTGACCCATGCGGTCGCCGAGGCGCTGAAGCGGCGCGGCGTGGACGGCGTCTCGGTCAAGGCGTTCGAGGCCTCGGCCGGGGCGTGCGGCGCGGCGGCCGATCGGCTGCGGTGCCGCATCCTGGTGCTGCGGCCGGTCAATGGCGCGCCCGTCCCGGTGGCGATCAGCCTGCCGCCCGCCCCGCGCCCGTGGACGCTCAGCCGCGAGGCCGCCGCCCTGCTGTTTGCGGGTCTGGCCGCCGTGCTGCTGACCGGTTGGATGGCGTCGCGGCTGGCGGCCGGTCCGCTGAATCGCCTGTCCCAGGGCGCCGTCGCCCTCAGCCACGATCTGGACCGCCCGCCCCTGGTCGAGGAGGGCGCGCGCGAGGTCCGCGAGGCCGCCGCCGCCCTGAACGCCATGCAGACCCGACTGAGGGCTCTGATCGAGGATCGCACCCGCGTGCTGGCCGCCGTCGCCCACGACCTGCAGACGCCCCTGACCCGGATGCGGCTGCGCGTCGAAAAGATTAAGGACGAGACCCTGCGCGCGCAGTTCGTCAGCGATCTGGCCGGGATGCAGCATCTGGTTCGGGAAGGCCTGGACCTGGCCCGGATCGAGACGACCGTCGAGGCCGCGACCCCCGTCGATCTGGACGCGCTTCTATCGGCCATCTGCGAGGACGCGGCCGAGGCGGGCCAGCCGGTCGTCTTCACCCAGGGCTGCAACGCCGTCGTGCCGACCCGGCCCCAGGCCCTGCGCCGCTGCCTGACCAATCTGATCGACAACGCCGTCCGCCACGGCGGCGATGCGGCCGTCAGCGCCGTGCGCGACGACCATACGGTGCGCCTGATCGTGCGCGACCACGGTCCCGGCGTGGCGCCGGATCAGTTGGAGAAACTGTTCGAGCCCTTCTACCGCCTCGATCCGTCCCGTTCGCGCGACAGCGGCGGCTCCGGCCTGGGCCTGACCATCGCGCGCCGCATGGCCGAACGCGCCGGCGCTCATCTGACGCTCGCCAACGCCGACGGCGGCGGGCTGGAGGCGACGCTAACGTTCGAGGCCTGACGAAAAGCACGCGGCGCCTGCATCTGTTCGCCGCTCTCGCCGCCTCTCTCTGAAAGCGTTAGCGTGACGCGTTCAGGAGACCGCCCCTTGCCTCATTCGTTCCTCGCTCGCCGCCGTCAGGTCCTCCTGTTGCTGGCCGCCAGCGCCCTGGCCCTCACGCTCAGCCCGCTGGCCAGCCGCCCGGCCGCCGCCCAGGACGCGGCGCGCATGGACCAGGTGATCCGCGCCTCCAGTGACGCCGACGCCTTTTCCGGCGCCGTCCTGGTCGCCCGCGACGGCCGCATCCTTCTGGATCAGGGCTACGGCCTGGCCAACCGCGAGTGGAACATCCCTAACGACGGTGATGTGAAGTTCCGCCTCGGCTCGCTGTCGAAACAGTTCACCGCCGTCGCGGTCATGCTGCTGAACCAGCAGGGCAAGCTGGATCTGGATGCGCCGATCAAGACCTGGCTGCCCGACGCTCCGGCCGCCTGGGACGCGATCACCCCGCGCCATCTGCTCAGCCATACGGCGGGCGTGCCCAACTTCACCGCCTTTTCCGACTTCGAGGCCCAGAAGACCCGGCCCGCGACGCTGCCGCAGCTGATCGCCCGGTTCCGCGACCGGCCGCTGGACTTCGCGCCGGGCTCCCGGTTCGCCTATTCCAACTCGGGGTATGTGCTGCTCAGCGCCATCATCGAGGCGGCCAGCGGTCAGACCTATGCCGACTTCATCACCACCAATCTGTTCCAGCCGCTGGGCATGAGCGACAGCGGCTACGACCGCCACGACGTGATCCTGCTCCGCCGCGCCTCGGGCTATGCGCCGGGCGCCGACGGCGTCGTCAACGCCGACTATGTGGACATGAGCATCCCGACCGGGGCCGGCGCCCTGTATTCGACCACCCACGACCTGCTGAAGTGGGAACAGGGCCTGTTCGGCGGGCGGCTGCTGAACGCCCAGTCGATGACCGCCCTGACCACGCCGGTGCGCAACGGCTACGCCATGGGGCTGATGGTGTCCGAAGCCGACGACAAGCGTCTGGTCTGGCACAACGGCGCCATCGATGGCTTCAACACCTATATGGCCTATGATCCGGGCGATCGGACCGCCGTCATCGTCCTGGGCAATCTGAACGGCGAGGCGCCCGACAAACTGGGCGCGGCTTTGGTCACCCTGGCGCGCGGCGGGACCGTGACCCTGCCCAGCGAACGCCGCGCCGTCGCCCTCTCGCCCGACGTGCTGAAGGCTTATGAGGGGGTCTACAATCTGGCCCCGACCTTCGCCCTGACGATCTCGGTCGTGGACGGCAAGCTGATGGCCCAGGCCACCGGCCAGCCCGCCTTCGAACTGACGGCGGAGGCCCAGGACGCCTTCTACCTGACCGCCGTCGACGCCCAGATCACCTTCACCCGCAACGCCGACGGCGCCGTCGATGGGCTGGTCCTGCACCAGGGCGGCCGCGACATGCCGGCCAAGCGTCAGTAGGGTCCCAACGCAAAACGCCCGCCGTCACCGGCGGGCGTTTCGAAATCGCGGATCGAAGGTCGATCAGGCGGCGACGGTGACGACGCCCTCGGCCGGGTCGCGCAGAACATAGCCGCGTCCCCAGACGGTTTCGATATAGTGTTTGCCGTCGGCGGCGGTGGCCAGCTTCTTGCGCAGCTTGCAGATGAAGACGTCGATGATCTTCAGCTCGGGCTCGTCCATGCCGCCGTACAGGTGGTTCAGGAACATTTCCTTGGTCAGGGTCGTGCCCTTGCGGAGCGAGAGCAGCTCCAGCATCTGGTATTCCTTGCCCGTCAGGTGGACGCGGTGACCGTTCACCTCGACCGTCTTGGCGTCCAGGTTCACGGCGATCTCGCCGGTGTGGATGATCGCCTGGGCGTGACCCTTGGAGCGGCGGACCACGGCGTGGGTGCGCGCGATCAGTTCGTCCTTGTGGAAGGGCTTGGTCATATAGTCGTCGGCGCCGCCGCCGAAGGTCTTGACCTTGGTTTCGATCTCGTGGCTGCCCGACAGGATCATGACCGGGGTGTTGACCTTGCCGACGCGCAGCTGGCGCAGGACTTCCAGGCCGCTCATGTCCGGCAGGTTCAGGTCAAGAAGAATGAGGTCGTAGTCATAGATCTTGCCCAGGTCGATGCCTTCCTCGCCCAGGTCCGTCGTATAGACGTTGAAGCCTTCCGACTTCAGCATCAGTTCGATGCTTTGGGCGGTTGCGTGATCGTCTTCAATCAACAGGACGCGCATACGTGCCCCTCCAGGCAAAAGCTTTGCGGTAACCACCCTGGCACACGGCCGGGTAACCTTGTTCGCAAGTTAAGACGTGAAAACCTTAAGAAGGGTTAACGCCATCCAATTGAGGCGAATCTAGGCTGATTTGCGAATCGGCGTCGAGAGGCTGGAGTCAACGATTCGAAATTTATTAACCATGTTGGACCCGCGCCCCGTGTTTCGGCCGACATACCGCCCGTCCTCTCACCTCCCTCACGCACGACGTGCTGCCCGCAACCTCAAGGCGGTTAAGCCGCCACGACCGATTTTGGCGCATAGTAGGATAATATTCCTATCTCGACGTCGCAACCACCTATGATGCCGGCGTCGAGAGTTCGTGAGAGGGAGACGTTTCGTGCTGGAGGACTACAGGGTGCCGGTCACCGAGGAGGATCAGGTCAAGGCCGGGCTGGCCATTCATCTGATCGCGGCGCGCACCGGCGCCCATCCGTCGCAGATGACCGGTCGGGGTCGGATGAACCCGCGCGCGGCCCGCCCGCGCTGGCTGGCCATGTATTTGTCGCACGTCGCCTATGGCTGGACGATGGAACGGGTCGGCCACGTCTTCGGCGTCAATCGCGCCAGCGTCGGCGCCGCCTGCCGCTGGGTCGAGGACGAGCGCGAACAGCGCAGCATCGACGACCTGATGAACGATCTCGAAGGCTGCATCCAGGGCCTGTATCAGTCGCCCCGCCTGGAGCTGCCGCAATGAGCAGGCTTCTGGAACGCGCGCGCGATCTGATGGCCAAGCCCGGCGCCTGGCTGTCGGCCGAGGGCGGGGCCTATGCCTTGCGCCTGTCGCCGGATCGCCGCAGCCGCATCAGCCTGACCCTGACCGAGACCGAGTTTCGCGCCCTGATCGACCAGCCCGGCCTGCGCGTGCGGCCAGGCGGCGGCTGGTCGGGACGCGCCCAGCCGGACCCGACGCCGTCCCCCGCCCCCGGCCGTCCCGGCTTCGTGGCGGGCGAGCGCGACCTGATGCAGCCGGACGGCCGCATGGTCCGCGCGCGGGCCAATCTGGGCGAAAGCCCCATCGCCTGGCTGGCGCGGCGCAAGGATGCGTCCGGCCGCCCCTGGTTGACCCCGGCCGAGGCCGCCGCCGGCGAACGGCTGCGGCGCGAGGCGGAACAGGCGACGAAGGGCGCGTCGCTCACCATGCGCTGGGACGCCCTGCCGACCTCCGGCTCAGGAACCGCCGCGCGGATGGAGCCGACCGACCGCGCCCTGTCCGCCGCCCGCCGCGTCGAACAGGCCCTGACCGCCGTCGGCCCGCGCCTGCGCCCCATCCTGACCCGCATCTGCATCCATGGCGACAGCCTGCAACTGGCGGAAACGGGCCTGGGCCTGCGCCGCCGCCAGGGCAAGACCGTCCTGAAACAGGCGCTTCAGGCGTTGGCGGATCACTACGGGATTGGATGAAGTGCACACTTTGCACTGGAGATTCCTGAGCGCGATCCCGGGCGCGGCGAATGTCGGCCAAGGGTGGGAAGCGGCCAGTGGCTATGGCTTGCGGTCAGTCCTGCGCTGACCCAGGGCATTAATTCAATGTACGGCACATTGTGGAGGTAAGGGCTTGATCTAGGCCGGAAGCGGCTTTTTTCTCAGAACTCTTCCCAACTCGACGCCACGACCGCCAGCGCCGGGCCATTACGCCCTAGCGCCATGCGGGCTCGCGCAGGGGCGGCGTGGGCGCGGGCGAAGCTTTCGACCCGCGCCTGAGCCTTGTGGACGGCTGTCGGCGCCGC